>NZ_JAMPKC010000035.1:0-46948 GCF_039961975.1 Trichocoleus sp. DQ-A3
TTTTCGGGACGCTATCGCAATCGTAGAAAGCGGTTTGGCTTACGCTTCAACTTGATTGCGGGACTGTTGAACTACGAACTGGCACATACTCACTGATTCATGCAGGAGGTCTAATGAGGGAAGAGGACTGAGGACTGAAGACTGAGGACTGAGGACTGAGGACTGAGGACTGAAGACTGAGGACTGAGGACTGAGGACTGAGGACTGAGGACTGAGGACTGAGGACTGAGGACTGAGGACTGAGGAGTTAGGACTGAGGACTGAGGACTGAGGGCTGAGGACTGAGGACTGAGGGCTGAGGAGTTAGGAGTTAGGACTGAGGACTGAGGGCTGAGGAGTTAGGAGTTAGGAGTTAGAGGTTGGGAGGTATGGGTTAGGAGTGAACACAGGAGGGGGGAACTAAATGAGATTCTTCCACTCCCCGACAGCCTAGCTCCTTTGCTATAATAATTTTTAGGTTACGCTGCGGCGTTGGTGACTGCCAATAACGTTTTTTGATCTTGCCTTGTTCTAACGGGAACCAAAAAGCTTTGACAGCAGTAGACCGGGCAAGTACCCGGAAACTTTAAGTCAGACATTAGGTGCCCACCTGGTTTATCCAGGTCATAAACTGAGGTAAAACGGCGTTGCGGTGAACCTCATAGAATTAAAATCCCCTTGTCCAAGAGATAAGGGGATTTTTGTATCTTACTTGGCTGAAAGTTTTAAATTTTGATTGTATTTCTTAAATAATGGATCCAAAGCTGCCAACTTTGGATCGACAAATGATAATTATTTAGCGTTAGGCGCTAGGATAATTGAATTCGTATCTAACTAGAGTTAGAAAATAAAAAGTTTGTTGCAACTCTTAAATACTACTTCAAAATTTCCAGCTGAGGTATTCAAGCTGGACAACGGCTTAACAGTGATTTATCAACACATCCCAGCGACACCAGTGGTTGTGGTAGATGTTTGGGTGCGGGCGGGAGCGATCGCGGAGACAGAAGAGTGGTCGGGAATGGCTCACTTTCTGGAACACATGATTTTCAAAGGCACCGACCGACTGCCGCCCGGTGTATTTGACCAAGTAATTGAAAATACCGGCGGCATGACGAACGCGGCGACCAGCCACGACTACGCCCATTTCTTTATTGTTACAGCCGCTCAGTATTTAGAAAATACCTTGCCTGCCCTGGCAGACATTCTCTTAAACGCGGCGATCCCCGAAGAAGAATTTATCCGGGAACGCGATGTAGTTTTAGAGGAAATCCGCCAGAGTTACGACGATCCCGACTTTATTGGATTTCAGGCGCTGACAGAAAGCATTTACCAGCGCCATCCTTACGGGCGTCCCATCTTAGGAACAGAAGCTCATTTGATGGAGCGATCGCCCGACGAGATGCGTCGCTTCCATCGCTCCCACTACCAGCCGGAAAACATGACCGTCGTCATTGTGGGGGGAGTTGAGAAAGAACCCGCACTAGAACTGGTAAATCGCTCGTTCCAGCACTTCGCTCCGCCCCTGTATTGTCCCCTGGCTGAAGCCGAAGCCGAACCTCCAATGATAGAAATTCGGCGTCAGGAAATCCACTTACCTAGGCTAGGACAAGCTCGTCTGATGATGGCATGGGTGGGGCCGGGTGTAGAGCAGTTGCGAAATGCCTATGGCTTAGACTTGATCTCGGTACTGTTGGCAGAAGGGCGGTCTTCCCGACTGATCAGAAACTTGCGAGAACAGCAGCAATTAGTCCAGAACATTAGTAGTAGTTTCTCCCTACAACGGGATTCCAGTTTGTTTACGATTAGTGCCTGCCTCGCTCCAGAGAATCTCGATCGAGTAGAGGCAATCATTGGCGATGCGATCTCCGAGTTGCAAAACGCTCCCGTTTCAGAGGGAGAACTTTCTCGCTGTAAACGCTTGCTGTCGAATGACTATGCTTTTTCCACAGAAGCACCCAGCCAGCTAGCGGGGTTGTATGGCTATTACAACACCATTGCAGCGGCTGAAGTCGCCACGACCTATCCAGAGAAAATTCAGTCTTTTCAGAACACAGAACTTCAGCAGCTGGCGCAGCAGTATCTCTCCCCGTACCGCTATGCGGTCACAATCCTCAAACCTTGTTAGCTTGAGGAGAGGAGTGATGAGTCATTCGTCATTAGCGAGTCGTAAGTTGTTCCTACCACTCACGATCGATGACTCATCACCCACGATCAATGACTAAGGACTCTACAACGAATGACTCAAAGTGTGACGCGATCGCTCGCCAACCCAACTATCCACCGCAGTGTTCTAGACAACGGCATTGTATTAATTACGGTGGAAAATCCAGCGGCTGATATTATTGCTGGTCGAATTTTTGCACGGGTTGGAGGTCGGTGGGAGCCACGAGAAAAAGCGGGACTGTCTCATTTGCTATCCACGGTACTCACCAAAGGAACCGATCGGCTTTCCTCCCTAGAAATTGCCGAGCAAGTAGAGTCAGTGGGAGCGAGTCTCGGTGCTGATGCGGCTGCGGATTATTTTTTGCTGAGTCTCAAAACAGTATCCGCAGATTTTCCGGAGATGTTGCAACTAGCAGGGGAATTATTGCGATCGCCTAGCTTTCCAGAAGCCGAGGTGGAACTGGAACGGCGTCTCGCTTTGCAGGATATTCGCTCCCAGCAGGAACAGCCGTTCACCATCGCCTTCGACCAGCTGCGGCAAGCCATGTACCAGAATCATCCCTACGGATTCTCCAGCCTGGGCACCGAAGCTACCGTCTCTGGTTTAAGCCGCGCTGACCTCCAGCATTACCATCAGACGTATTTCCGTCCCGATAACCTAGTTATCAGTATTGCCGGTCGCCTGACTCCCCAAGACGCCACTGATTTGGTTAATCAAGTGTTTGGAGATTGGCAGAGTGGAACCACCCCTCTACCTACCCTCAGTCTGCCCCAAATCACCCCTGAACCCATTTCTTGCGCTACCCCACAAGATACGCAGCAATCCATCGTGATGCTGGGCTACGTCGCGCCATCCGTGCAAGAAACCGACTACGCCTGCCTGAAACTGCTCAATACTTACTTAGGTAACGGTCTTTCTAGCCGCTTGTTTGTGGAACTGCGCGAGAAGCGGGGATTGGCTTACGATGTCTCAGCTTTTTATCCGACTCGGCTAGAAACCTCTCAGTTTGTGGTATATATGGGCACGGCACCGGAAAACACCGCAATCGCCTATGAAGGCTTGCGAACTGAAGTGGAACGCCTTTGCACCACTCAACTGAGCGATCGGGAGCTACAAGCTGCCAAAAACAAGCTGCTTGGTCAATACGCTCTCGGCAAACAAACCAATGCTCAGCTGGCTCAAGTTTTCGGCTGGTACGAAATTTTGGGGCTGGGAATTGAGTTTGATACCGAGTTTCAGGAAAAAGTTACCAGCGTCACCCCAGAGTTGATCCAAAAAGTGGCTTCCCGGTATTTTACCGAACCTTATGTCTCTCTCGTTGGTCCAGCCGAAAAATTAGACATTAAAAATTAAAAAAGGAAAAAAGTAAAAAGACAAAGTAAAAATGAAAGATTTTTTCTTGAACCTTTTCGCTTTTTCCAATCGCGTTGTAAAGTCAAGAGGAAAAAGCGATGAAAAAAACATCCTTTTGCCTTTTTGTAAACTCAAGAGGAAAAAGTAAAAATGAAAAAAAACATTCTTTTGCCTTTTGCCTTTTTACTTTTACCTTTTATGGCGATCCCCAGTGATGCCAAAGAAATCGCTCAAACATTTCCATCCGCAACCGTTACTCGGCAAACGTTACGACCTGGTAGCCAAGGGACTGAAGTAGCGGAACTCCAGGCAGCTCTTAAACTATTGGGTTACTATAATGGCGACGTAAATGGCGTGTACGGGGAAAATACCGCGATCGCAGTTTCCCGTTTTCAGCAAGCCGCTGGTTTAGCACCGGATGGAATCGTGGGTGCAGAAACCTGGAAGCGTTTATTTCCAGTCGCCCCACCATCGGAATCTACAGCAGCCGCGACACCACTGGTTATCCCGTCTCCTTCAGCTTCAACAATTTCTACCACTGGGGCAGCATCTTTTCCCGTCCCAACTACAACAAACACTGCTGCCAATCCCAGACCAGCGGCAACTTCCCGTCCCAGTGTGAATGTTCCAGCCTCCAACAGTCCGGCAACGACTGCCAGAACCCCCAACCGTCCGGCAGCTGCCAGAACCACCGCTAACCGTTCCACAACTGCTGCTCCTAGCTCTCAGACACGGACGAACCCGCAGCAGCCCAGACAGCTCGATTTTCCAGTTCTGAGGCTGGGAACGCAAGGCCCAGCCGTTACCAGTTTGCAACAGCGCCTGCGAACCCTTGGCTTTTTCAAAGGAACGGTGAATGGTGTCTTTGGTGAAACGACTCAAACTGCGGTCAAAGCTGCTCAACAAAGATTTAAGCTAGACGCCGACGGTGTAGTGGGTCCAGCGACTTGGAACGTTTTGCTGCGTTAATTAAATAGCAATTATAAAAAAATAAAATGACATAAATCCGTTTTCTTGATGAAAACGGTTTTTTTTACGCTTTTTTGAACAACTGCGTGCTGTTTTCACGGACTTCTTCCTTTCGATTTTTCGATCTCAATCCTTGGATGGAGGAGACAATCCATTCTCAGATAGAGAGATTCAGGCAAGACTAACGGATATCGTATTGCTTATAAGGACAAGACAGCTGAGTATTAACTTCCTTAGCTTGTAGTTGCCAATCAATCTAAAAAAATCAGGGTCTTCTCGGTTTCCTGATTGACACAAAGAGTTCGATCGACATTCATGTACAACCACCCTAGAACCGATAACAATCAAAGGCCTAAATCGGTCTATCAGGGTAGAGGCAATTCTGAACGGGTTTCCTACCAGAATGAGTACCTTAAAGGTCGCAATTCTGAACGTCGTTTTCAGGAACAGAGCTATCTCGTTGATGAGAATACCAATGCCTTGACTAATTTGCTGATGAATCTTGCTTTCACATCGATTGTAAGTTTCCTCGTTGGAACTCTGTTCTTCGTTGCTCAGCGAAATGAATCTTCTCTACCCTCTGTGCCTGTTCCCAATGACAGTCCCTCTCAAAGCATCGAGAAAAAGACAACCATCTTTGAAAGAACTGTAGATAAATATTCAGGAAATTCAGGAACTCGTTCCAGCGCCTCAATAACAAGCAGGACAGGGGACATTGAAAACAATGTTTCTAACTCTGCGCGAGGTAGGCTCCTAACCTTCCTAGCTAGGCTTGGTTGAGACAGCGTTGCTCAAATCTACTGACCATAAACAGTTTTAAACATCCTTTTCTGCCTTTAAACCATTCAGGAGTTGTAGTAATACTCATGTCTAACCTACAAAATCGCAACAACGATAACCGTGAAGTTCCCCAGAACCCAAATCAGCCGGTTTCTCCCCATAATCCGGTTGGCCCAACTAACACGGTTCACGGAAATGGCACTGTAGACCCAGGCAAAGTGACCTCCTATCGAGATGGTTATGTCCACGGTCGCGTTTCCGAGCGCCGCGTCAACGAGGAAGGACAAGAAATCCGCGATAATAATAATGCCGCCAGAGGCTTGTTGATAGGGATTGCCCTCACCTCTCTGCTAGGGTTGACCCTCGGTGCCCTCTACTTCCTCAACCAACGAAATCAGCAGGTAGAAGAGTACACTGCGCCTGCGCCTGTGGTGGTTCCCGTACCTTCCCCTTCACCTTCAGCTTCTGTTGCACCGAACTCAACTGCACCAGATACGTCTTCATCGGGCGCTTCTCAACAGCCTACACAAGAGAGAATTATCGAAAGAACCACAGTTGAGAAGGCTCCTACGGTGATTCAGGTTCCTCAGACACAAAACGCACCGCCTGCTCAAAGAGCGCCAAATGTAAACATTACAGTTCCTCCGAGTTCCGGGCAACAACCGACTCGAAATCAGACAAATATTAACGTAACGCCTTCTCAACCGTCGAACTCAACTCGAACGAATACTTCTGGGACTACTCAATCAAGTCCTAGTACAACTCTAACCGCGCCTTCAGTGCGTCAGAACTCAACTCGAACGAATACTTCTGGCACCACCCCAGGCACCCAAAATCCAACTGGCACCACACCGAATAGCGGTGCTACCACCAATGGAACCACCGGCACCACATCGGGGAGCAGTTCGACCACCAATGGAACCACCGGCACCACACCGGGAAGCAGTTCGACCACCAACGGAACCACCGGCACTACACCGGGAAGCAGTTCGACCACCAACGGAACCACCAGCACTACACCGGGAAGCAGTTCTACCACCAACGGAACCACCGGCACTACGCCGGGGAGCAGTTCTACAACTGGTGGGTCAAGCAGTACGGGTCAATAACGACTAAAACTTGATAATAAAGCCCCCTCCTAATATTGGCGGGGGCTTTATTATCGGTGTACCGCAAATCTTTCATTTTTGAACGAGTATTTTGAAAACATTTCAACACATAAAGGGATATGAATTTAATTTAACGAACGAGTTAGGTTGGAGAATCAAGTGCTAATTTAAATATAGGCACAACGAAGTAAGAACCTTCGACACCAAGTTTTCGGATTCGAGCCTGTGTCTCCCGCTCTTATCCAACGCAACACCGAATCTCGGTTGTATTTCTCTAATAAATGTAGCGATCGCGCTGAAGTTCATTCGCTTCTTTTTGAATTTGAACTGTTGGTCGCGGATCTAGATCATTGCCTGAATCGGCGTAGGGAATGCAAGATAGTTAGAAAAGGTTTGTTGCGAATTAAGTCCACCCTAGTAGAGTTAGTTTTTGGTTTCGTCAACTTTTCTAGAATTTTTCCTCTTTCGTTTGAGTAACCTGACCATTTATAGCTCGTTCACGAACCCGCCGGTACCTTAGGCGGGTTTTAGTTTTTTATACGGCAGCGGAACGCCTAAAGGCGTGGCGAAACAAACAGGTATTAATAGCAGAAAGCTTCGATCAATTCCCAAATTTCAGGTAGGACGTTTCCTAAACTGTGATCGTCCTCTAGTTCGATAAATTTAACCCAAGGGCGTGAGGCGGCGTAGTTGCGGCTAGCAGCAATCGGAATCACTTCATCGTGACGCCCATGCAGAAGCAGAGTAGGAATGGGGCGCTGTAGCTGTTCGTCTTGATATTGGGCGGCGTCGGTGACGAACTGGTAGTGCAGAGGAAGCGATCGCTTCTCGCCATAGTGATATACCGGCAAATATTGCTCTGTCTGCCACTGTTGCAGCTGTTCTTCCCCCAGTCGGAGCAACCAGTGAGTCAGAAACTCAAAAGCGGGAGCTAGCAACACTAACCGCTGAACCTGCGGGTATTTTTCTCCCACCCAAGCCGCTGTTAAACCCCCTAAGCTGGAGCCAATGACAGTAACAGGCATTGAGTTTGGGGGAAATTCAGCGGCGACTTGCTTTATTTGCCGAGTTATTGTCAGATGGGAAAAATCGCCTTGGTTGAGATCGGGGATTGTCAAGGGGATTTTCAGGGAAGATAAGCGATCGCGCAGATAGATCGCCTTCGTTGACTGGGGACTAGAGGCAAATCCATGCAGATAAAGATAATCAAGCATCCAATTGGGCAGTAGTTTCCGGCGTATCAACCGCTAAAAATTTCGCTCCAGCGAACCTGGAAATCCTTGTCCTCTATTTTTCCCCGCCCGTTGCCCCTTTTGTTGTCGTCGCTGTTGCATCAGTTGGACAAACTTGGCGCGTTGCTCTGGAGTCATAACTTCTCGCATTTCTAACATACTTTCAAACCGCAACTTTTGTAGCTGCTGCTGCAACTCTTCAACTTGCTGATTTTTAGAGCGAATTTGGCTGGCGGAAGCTGTACTATTCATCAGTGTCGCTAGCTCTTGCCGAGCTTGACGTAGAGTTTGCTGGCGCGGCGCTATCTGGGTTCTATACTTCTGCCGAATCGCCTGCATTTGCTGCATTTGCTGTGGGGTAAGATTGAGTTGCTGAAGGAGTCCATCCTTGTTGCCTCTTTGAGGACGGGCACCCGGCGAATTTTGGGCAATTGTTTGAGAAGATTGGGGATTCGGATCGGCAAGAGCAACCGCACTCCCTATAGATAGTATGAGAACCGCTAACAGAGAAATACGATTTAGGGACATGAAAACAATCTCCGTCGTTAGTAGTAATTAGTAATTAGTAATTCGTTAAGACGCAATTAGCCATTCTTGATGAGGTAGTCGCAATGAGCTGATTAAAGATAACTGACCATTACCGATTCCCTAAAAAAGCTAATTTTCTGAGAGCAACCAATCAGCTTCTGCATCTTGGCTGCTCGACGACGCGGGCGTTTCACCCGCGACAACACTATCCCAGTTCGTCGCCAGAAATGCTTCCAGTTCGGCGGTGTTTGTGGATGCAGTCGATGCAGTGTTAGGCACTAGCACGCGATATCCTGCCCAGGTAACTAGCAGACTAGCAACAAGGGCAGAGGGTAAAATCCACCTCTGTCGTCGCCATTGCGGCTGTGGCGGCGCAGAGGCTACGGCTTGCATAATCTGGCTCTCTAAATCGGGTGCAGATGGGGGAACATGACCCCGGTGTTGGCGCAGAAACTCTACCAGGGGTTTGTCATCATCGGGGAACTGAGTCATAGGTGGACTCCTTGCTTCTGGAGAAATTGCCTCATGGAGGTTCTAGCATGAAAGAGCCGCGATTTTACTGTGCCAACTGGAATTGACAAGATAGTTGCGATCTCTTTTTGCGGAACGTCTTCTAAGTCGTGCAGAACCAGTACGGCGCGATGATCGAAACTTAGCTGTTGCAGTCCGCGCTGCACTAAATCTTCATAATGTAGATGCATCAGATCGGGAGATGCTTGCTGACTTGGGAAGGCATTGGTAGCGCTTTGCTGTAAAGACGCAAAATTTCGGGTTTCTACAGCAAATTGCCGCCGCCGATCGGAAGCGACATTCCAGCTAATGCGATAAAGCCAAGTCGAAAAATGGGCGGTTTCCCGCAATTTTGGTAATCCCTTCCAAGCGCGTAAGAAGACTTCTTGCACCAAATCATCTAAGTATGAGGTACCGCAGAGTTGGTAAAGAGTTGATCTAACGCGCTGCTGATGGCGCTGGTAGAGTTGCTGAAAGCTCTGCTTGTTGCCTTCTTGACACCGCTTTACCAGGTAAGCATCGGTGTCGAGATGGAGTTTTTCGTTGGGTTGATCGCCCATTAGCGCATTGATTGGTACAGCTGGCACCGATTGGCTCTCTCTTACCACTGTTGGATTTCTAATGCTTTAGACTGGGCATCTGGGGAAAAGGTTCAAAGGCAAGCAGCGCATCTATGCGGTGAATCACTAGAGAAAGTGCGATCGCATCTATCGAGAAAATGAGAAAAAAGAGCGATCGCACTACTCTTGATGACGAGGAGCTGCGCTTGGAGGATGCCAACCGAGTGCTACCAAAAACCCGCCCTAAAAAGGCTTTAGAAGCGGGTTAACAAAATCACAAGTAAGCGTAATTTATCGCAGAGTGACGAACTCTTCGGCGGTGGAAGGATGAATGCCAACGGTGGCGTCGAAGTCTTTTTTGGTGGCTCCCATATTGACTGCGATCGCAATTCCTTGAATCACCTCAGCTGAATACTCGCCTACCATGTGAGCGCCCAGCACGCGGTCGGTATTTTTGTCAATAACCAACTTGACCATGACTTTCTCATCCGCGCCGGTGAGGCTGTGGAACAGAGGACGGAATCGGGCGCGATAAATTTGTACGTTGTCATCGCCCAACTTTCTCCGCGCATCGGCTTCGCTGATTCCTACCGTAGCGGCTTCTGGCTGCGTAAATACGGCGGAGGCAACATTTTCGTGATTGAATACCCGGCGATTGTTGCCAAACTCAGTATCGGCAAAAGCGCGCCCTTCGCCAATGGCGACGGGGGTTAAATTGATCCGGTTGGTGCAATCGCCCACAGCGAAAATATTTGGCTGGTTGGTGCGGCTGTACTCATCGACTTCGATTGCACAGTTGACGCTGTACCCGTGCAACCTGGGTAAATCTTCATCCTCACAATTAACAACCTTAACGCCCGCATTCTCCAAACCAAGTTTTCCTAACAAAGGTGCGCGACCGATGGCGACTAGAATTTGGTCTGCGGTGAGGGTTGTATCCGCGTCTTTGCCTTTTTCGGTGAAGGCGACCTTTAGACCCTCTGGGGTTTGCTCAATGCCTTTCCCGGTAACATTGGTGATAATGTTGATGCCGTGATGGGACATGGCATCTTGAATGCCAACGCGAATATCGTCATCAAAACCTTTGAGAATGCGATCGCCTCGAAGCAACAAACTGACTTTCGATCCCAGTCCGTGCATAATACAGGCGAATTCCACGGCAATATAGCCAGCGCCAATAATGACGATGTGCTTCGGCTGTTCCTTGAGGAGAAATATCTCGCGGGAAGTGATGGTGTGTTCCATCCCTGGTAAATTCGGCTTGATGGCTTCCCCTCCCACGGCGATTAAAATCTTATCAGCCGTGACTTTGCGTCCATCCACTTCCACAGTATGCGGATCTATTAAAGTGGCGCGGCTCTTGATTAACTCCACCCCAGCTTTTTCCAAAAACCCAATATGCAACTGGCTGAGACGGTGGACTTCCTTATCGACAGTCGTTATCAGATGTTCCCAGTTTAAGCTTCTCTCGCCCACAGTCCAGCCATAGCCTGCGGCATCCTCAAACAAATGAGAAAATTTAGAGGCGTAAACCATCAATTTTTTGGGAATACAGCCCCGGATGACGCAGGTACCACCTACTAAATCGCCTTCTGCGATCGCTACCTTTGCTCCGTAGCTAGCCGCACGTTTGGAAGCCGCCAATCCTCCCGAACCCGCCCCAATGACAAACAAATCGTAATCAAATGCCATGACTGGAAGTCCTCTCTTTCTTCATTTAGTTTAAAAGATGTAACGATGATGCTCCTGCTTTCCCATTTTCCGCAGATCGCTTAAAGTCGGATGAGAATACCGTCAGTTTTAGCGAAGAACAATGGATCGAGAGCATCGTGGTGTCACCGTGTGGTTTACAGGTTTAAGCGGTGCGGGAAAAACCACCATTAGCCAGGAAGTGGCGCAAGAATTGCAGAAACGTGGATACAAGGTGGAAATCCTCGACGGAGACGTGGTGCGCCAAAATCTGACCAAAGGTTTGGGGTTTAGTAAAGAAGACCGGGATGAGAATATCCGGCGCATTGGTTTTGTGGCTCACCTCCTGACTCGGAACGGTGTGGTCGTACTGATTTCGGCAATTTCGCCTTATCGGGAAATTCGAGAAGAAGTGCGATCGCGTATTGGAGATTTTGTCGAGGTTTATGTGAATGCACCGTTAGCGGTTTGCGAACAGCGAGATGTGAAGGGGTTGTATAAGAAAGCGCGGTCTGGGGAAATCAAAAACTTCACTGGGATTGATGACCCCTATGAATCGCCCCTGCATCCTCAAATCGAATGCCACACAGACCAAGAAACGATAGAGGAAAGCACAGAGAAAGTTTTGAGAAAGCTGGAAGAACTGGGCTACCTCTAGTAAGGATAAACCGCAATTAAGAGGAACCCCTCCCCGCCCTCACCTGCGGCTCCGGCTCCGGCTCCGGCTCCGGCTCCCCTCTCCGCTTGCGGGGAGGGGCTGGGGGTGGGGTTCTTTTATTATGGATAATTACACAAATCTAATAGGAAGGTTTGAGAGCTAAAGCACAAAAGTATCGTGGATGGGCACCGCCCACCCAACACTTACTTCTTCTTATCTGCGCCTCTGCCTCTGTCCCCCTCCACTTCTCTAACCGTGGGAGTACGCGGCGACGGCGGTGGAGGAGCGTCATTTTGTAACTGTTGCCGACCGTTGCGGATGACCTTGAGCATATCGTTGAGCTGCTGCTCGATATTCGTGAGAACTTGGTCGGCGTAGTCATCGGCTCCGTTTTGAATGTCCTCGCATTCTTGGATAGCAAGCGATCGCATCTGCTCTAGCTCTTGTTGTGCTTGTAGGCGCATCCGTTCTAGTTCTGCGATCGTTTGTTCTTGGATGGCGTCGCACTCCTGCTGCACCGCCTGCCGGATCGCTTGCGCTTCCCGTTCTGCTTGCCGAATCAAGCCCATTTCATCCAATATCTGATCGGCTCGGCGTTCTGCTGTCTCAATAATCTGCTGTGCATAATCCTCCGCTTGCAGGAGAATTTCTTCCTTCTGCCGAACAATTTCTTCGGCTTCCTGAAAAGCTGGTGGCAGATTGATCCGCACCAAATCCAGCTGATCGAGTAACGGATTCTCATCGACTAAGCGCAGGCTAGTCAAGGGAATGCGCGTACTATCGAGAATCATTTCTTCGATGCGGTCGAGTTCCCGCTGAATATCTACACTTCCCGATCCACTGTCGGGTAATTCACCTTCGGGGAAGCGTCCATTACTATCGGGTTCGAGGCGGGAAGAGTCTTGGCGTAACATCGGTAGATATCTAAGGCGACGTGCTGGGGAACAAGATGATCGACAGAGCCGCCGAATCTGGCAATCTCTTTCACTAAGCTACTACTTAAGAAACTGTACTCGTTAGAGGTTGCTAGAAAAACCGTCTCAATCCGGTCGTCCAGAGTTTTATTTGTATGAGCCATCTGTAGCTCGTGTTCAAAGTCAGAAAGCACCCGCAAACCGCGCAGCAGCACGCCCGCTTCTCGGATTCTGGCATAGTTGACCGTCAAACCGTCAAAACTGTCAACTTCTACATTCGGCAGCGATCGCGTCGATAGACGAATCTGTTCGATGCGCTCCTGTACTGTAAACAGGGGCGTTTTGTTGGGGTTCCGCAACACCGCAACAATCACCCCATCAAAAAGCCGACAACCGCGCTTAATGATGTCGAGGTGCCCCAGAGTAATTGGATCGAAGCTGCCAGGATAGATTGCAATCACGGAAGAGGTGTGTGAGCTAGCTTAAGGAAATTGTACTCATACAGTACCCCTAAAACTACGAATTGTTAAAAGTCTCCGGTTTTAGCGAGAAGCACCGACCACTAAACGAGAGCGATCGCAACCAGATTAGGATTCATCGCGTCAGCAGCCTCTTCTCGCGGCATACACGAGCCAGCAATCGCCCTCTGCTGCGATCGCAGAGAGTCTCTAGATTAGTGCAACCAGAGCCACTCCTTAACTTTCAAGAGATTCGTTAGAAAATCAGCAAAAGCTAAAATCCGATTAGTGAATCTACACATAAAGTTGAAAAACCAGGAAAAGGCTCAATTTTTCCAGCAGTTCGCCACTTTGCTGAATTCTGGCATTTCAGTACAGCAAAGCTTAAATTTGGTTGAGCGCGATCGCAATTCTCCCTTCGGGCGCTATCTGCAAACAGTCAGTGTAGCGGTGGATTCTGGGCAAGATTTGGCGTCTGCTTTGACACTAGACGCTCGATATTTTGATGGCTGGACGATTAGCCTCATTCGGTTAGCAGAATACAGCGGATCGCTAGCAGAGACTTTTGAGAGATTGGCAACGGCGGCGGAAGCGAAAGTCAAACGGGAACGTCTCTATCGTTCCGTGGGAATCGCCGCGATCGCCCTGATTTGGAGTCTGCTGGTACTTGCCGCCGCACTTTTCAAGCGAAATCCTCAAAAGCTTACCCATCCTGGTTTCTGGCTGTGCAGTTTTGGATTAGCAGTGCTTTTGGTTGGGGTAGCTATCCTGAATTCTCGCTTTCCCGGACGCGGTTTACAGCGGTTAGCGGCGCAACTTCCCGGTTTGGATAAAGTCATGCAAGCGCGATCGCTCCTTTACTTTACTGAGTTGTCGTTGCCTTTAAGTTGCGGGGTGCCAATTCTCGCCGCGCTGGAATTGTTGCGCGATCGCATCCCCGATCCTCAGATGGCAACCCACGTAGCAAAAGCTGCTCGGCAAATTCGTCTCGGTAGAAGCCTCACCGAGAGTCTGCAAACCAAGTTACCCCCACTTGCAATCCAATATATTCGCACTGGTGAAGAAACCGGCAATCTAGATGCGGCGCTGCGAAAATTGGAGCAATATTACGAAAGCGACTTAGAGAAACGGTTGAGGCAGTTGGAGGGAATCTTGCGTCCTTTGAGCCTATTAGCGATTGGAGGTTTAGTGCTTTTAGTCGCAATTCGAGCAATTAATTCGCTGATAAACTCTCTGCCAGGATAACTTTATGCGTGATGAAATAGAGGGATTAAAAAACCGGCTTATAAGTTTGGTAGTTTTTTTTGCTTTGATAGTATTGATAGTTTGCTATGTTTCATTGAATAGCGAGGTTTTGAAAAATCCGGTTATACCAACCATTATTGAAGTTTTAAAAGTTGTTGCAACAACTTTTGGAGGAGCCGCAATCCTCTTTAACGTTTTCTATGCGGCGAAGCGAGCAAAAGCGATGGATGATAGCGCGATCGCTGCCAATAAAAGTGCTGAAGCTGCTCTAGATAACGCTAAAGCTGCTCTAAAAAATGCAGAAGCAGCACAAGATAAGCAAATCACAGAACGCTTTACTAAGGCTGTTGAACTTCTTGCTTCTGAGAATATCTCTATCCGTTTAGGGGGAATTTACGCCCTAGAACGAATCGCTAAGGATTCCGAAAAAGACCATTGGACAATTATGAAAGTGTTGACTGCTTTTGTGCGAGAGAAGGCTCCTTTGAAGAAAGAAGAAATACAGCAGGAGCAATTACCAAAAATTCCTACGGATATTCAAGCAGCACTTACAATTATCGGACAGCGCGACGTAAAAAGAGATCCGAACAATCAGAGACTTAATTTACAAAATACAAACCTTGAGCGAGTAGACCTCAGCGGAGCTAACCTACAAGGGGCAGACCTCAGCGGAGCTAACCTACAAGGAGCAGACCTTCGTGAAGCTAACCTACAAGGAGCAGACCTTCGTGAAGCTAACCTACAAGGAGCAGACCTCATTGAAGCTAACCTACAAGAGGCAGACTTCAGCGACGCTAACCTGAAAGGGGCATATGTCAGTAAAGCTAACCTACACGTGGCAGACCTTGGTGGAACTAACCTACAAGGGGCATTCCTCATTGAAGCTAACCTGCAAGGGGCATTCCTCATTGAAGCTAACCTGCAAGGGGCATTCCTCAGGGAAGCTAACCTGCAAGGGGCAGACCTTGCATTAGCTCAAAACCTTAAACAAGAGCAAATTAAAATAGCATTTGGAGATAGCGCAACTATCTTGCCGGACAATCTGGAAAGACCTGTACATTGGACGCAAGCTGAGTGAGAGACAAATGCGATCGCCCCAATATAATGCTTGTTATTTGAATCAAATATAGAACCTAACCCCCTACCCCCTTCCCTTGTAGGGAAGGGGAAAAGCCCCTCTCCTTGTAGGAGAGGGGTTGGGGAGAGGTCACAATGTATTGCACCCAATTACAAACCTCAATATTTCCAATTTCTTAGCCCACGCAGGCGGGCTTTATTTGTGTAGCCCCAGCCTTCAAGGTGCGGGCATTATCAAGTAGGATTTAATCAACCAAATGTTGACCCATCCCAACCCCACATTGAACCCTTTGCATCAGCAAACTCAATGTAAATTCGGTTTGTAGATACACCAAGTTTCTCATTAATTTGCTGGCAAAAATCTTGGCTCATTGCCTTTGTTTGCGACGGACTCATGCTACCGACACTTTTAATTTCGACGTAACAGACGGGATCGAGAGTCCCCCCAAATGTCATCGCTACACTCGGCTCAAAAGCCGTCATCACATAAGATTCCGGTTTGCCTGTATGCTTCGCTAATTTAGCAGAAAGACTTTTCAGCAGACCCTCAACAGCACCCCAATCGGGAGAATCAACAGAAGTTTGAACTTTGATTAGCGGCATAATCTTTTACTCTAATTCCTTTCAAAAGGCATTAGGTAATGGGTAATCGTTATTAGTCATTCGTTATTAGTCCTTTGCTACTAACCAATTACCAATTACAAATTACCGATTACCAATTACCAATTACCCACCATATTGCCAAGGAGTATTTTCGAGTAAAAGCGGTTTACCCTCGCGGTGGACGCCAGCAGCGATCGCTTCCCCGACATAAACCGTATGATCGCCGTGTTCCACAGCACCGACAACCTTACACTCCACATAACCAAGGGAATCGGAGATGATGGGACAGCCGGTTTCTTGTCCTAGATAAAATTCCACCTCTTCAAATTTATTCCCGACGCGGCGCTGCGGCTTGAAGAATTTTTCCGCTAAGTCTTGCTGTCCCTCATCCAGGAAACTAAGTGCAAAGACGCCACTGGCTTTGATCATGGCGTGGGATTTAGAATCCTGCTTAACGCAATTCACAACCAGCGGTGGCTTAAACGAGCCTTGCATCACCCAGCTGGATGTGAAGCCGTTAACTTCTTCGCCATCTTTGACACCGCAGATATAGAGTCCGTGAGGAATCTTACGCAGAATAGTTTTTTTGGCTTGTTCGTCTAGCAAAGTTTTACCTGACAGCTACTGATACATCGCTTAGTTTATCAATGTCTTGGGAAGAAACATCAATCTGGAGATAGTTCCATAGGGGCATGACATTGCACAGCGGTTTCAAATTAAGATTTGGTGGTTGAAACCGCAGCTATACAGACAAAACCTGCCTTCACAGGTTCAAAGACTTCACGCTTGGCGGTTGAAACCGCAGCTATACAGACAAAACCTGCCTAGCCTTCGGAACGCTTCGCTAACGCAGGTTTAAAGCTTCTGATTTTTTCTTAGTCCGCGCAAGGCGGACTTCGTTTGTATAGCCGCGATTTCCAATCGCCAGGGCTTAAGTAGACTTAGAAGCAACCGAATCGTAGAATGAGCGATCGCTTCCTAAGCAACCCCGTACTTCTTAAACCAAGCTTGTAGGCGTTTCCAGCCGTCTTCTGCTTCCTCTTTGCGGTAGCTGGGGCGGTAGTCGGCAAAAAAGCCGTGGGGCGTGTCCGGATAAAGGATAATTTCCGAAGCATTGTCTGCTGCTTTTAGTGCCTCCTGCATCTTCTCGACAGTTTCGTTCGGAATGCCGGTATCGCTGCCACCATAGAGTCCCAGTACGGGCGCTTTCAGCTCATCAACTAGGTCGAGAGGATATTTGGGAATGAGGGGCAAAGACTCGCCTACTAAGCGTCCGTACCAGGCAACGCCAGCATTTAGCGTGGGATTGTGAGCCGCATACAGCCAAACGATTCGCCCACCCCAGCAAAAGCCTGTAATTCCCAGTTTATCAGTGTTGCCCTTACTGGACTTGGCTGCCCAAGCAACCGTTGCATCCAAATCTGACATAACTTGAGCATCGGGGACTTTAGAAACTACTTTGGTGATAATTTCTTGAATATCGCTCATCTGGGAAACATCGCCTTGACGCGCATAGAGTTCCGGCGCGATCGCTAAATAACCCAGTTTTGCAAAGCGGCGACAGATATCTTGCAAATGTTCGTGGACGCCAAAGATTTCCTGCACAACTAGCACGACGGGGAAATTCTTACCTTTGGCAGGCATCGCCCGATAAGCGGGGATTTGCCCATCTTCTACGGGTATCTTCACTTCACCCGCCACCAAGCCTTTCTTATCGGTCGTGATGACTTGGGCAGAAATGGGGCGAACTGCTACGGCAAACCCTGCCGCCAGCGTAGAGGCCATGATAAATTCGCGGCGCGTGAATTTCATCAGCAGTTTTCTCCAAAAAACTTCTTCAAGTCTAGATTGTGCATCAGTTGGGCGGGGATAACTGCCGATGTTCTCGGCAGCAGCCTTCAGCGCTAGGCTAACGCCTCGCTTCGCTAACGCGATCGCGCAATCATATCCCATACGCTTTAAATTGATGCTGACACCTATGAGGACTTACGCAATAACTCTCTAAAACTCTTATTCCTTCGCGTCCTTGGCGTCCTTGGCGGTTCGTTTTTCCATAACGAGAGCGTAAGTCCTGATCTATGTTAAACGGACTTCTCAAAGCCCTGCTTCTCCGCAGCAAAACCTTCCCCCTGGAAGAAGCCGCAGCCGATCAACTGTTACAAGCTGGATCGAGGTGAGTAAAAGCATTTTGCTCATTAGCGATCGCTAGCGGTAGGGGCAATTTATCAATCGCTTCTACTCAAATTCACAGTTTATCGGGAGGGGTGATGCCGCAATATTTTGGAAAACTGCCCACGACAGGGACATCTTGGTCAACAATTGGAACGCTAAAAACAATAGAACGCCACGATCGAGGAATCTACTGCGATTGTGAGAATTCGCGCCTTGCAATTAGCATACTGGCACCGAACTTAGTCCGAGTCCGGTGGGCACCGAATGGCGAATTTATGCCGCGTCGTTCTTGGGCAGTGACCTTGGATGATGCAGAATGGTCAGTTGTCCCCTTCCAAGTTCGGGAAACCGACGCAGCAGTAGAAATCGAAACCGACCAGATGCGCGTGTACATCCACCGCCAAGGGTGTCGGATCGAGTGTTTTGATAAAACCGGGCGACCTTTCGCGCAAGACACCGGAATGGGGATGGCTGGACGTATGGGCGCGATCGCTGCCTGGAAACGCATCGAAGCTGATGAACATTTCTACGGTTTTGGCGAACGCACCAAGCTACTCGACAAACTCAGCGAAGTCCAAACAAACTGGACAGTTGACGCCCTCGATTACAGTTCATTTACCGATGAAATGTACCAGGCGATTCCATTTTTGATAGCGCTGCGTCCAGAACTCGCCTACGGTATCTTCTTTAACACTACTTTTTGGAGCCAGTTCGACATTGGTGCAGAACAACCGGGCGTCTATCGGATGGAAACGCGGGGCGATGAGCTGGATTATTACATCATTTATGGCCCGGAACCGGCGCAAATTCTTAGCACCTACACCCAGCTAACAGGTCGGATGCAACTTCCACCGAAATGGTCGCTTGGTTATCACCAATGCCGTTGGAGTTACGAATCTGAAGAGGTGGTGCGAGAACTTGCCCAGGAATTCCGCAACCGTCGCATCCCTTGCGATGTGATTCATCTCGATATCGACTACATGAAGGGCTACCGGGTGTTTACCTGGAGTCCCAAACGGTTCCCCGATCCTGCCCAATTGGTCAATGACTTGGGGCGGGATGGCTTCAAGACGGTGACAATTATCGATCCGGGCGTCAAGTACGAGCCGGAAGCCGATTACCACGTCTTCGACCAAGGCATAGAAAATGACTATTTTATCCGCAAGGCAGAGGGTGAGCTATTCCACGGCTACGTTTGGCCCGACAAAGCAGTATTTCCCGATTTTCTGCGTCCGGAAGTGCGCCAGTGGTGGGGCGACTTGCACAAAAGCCTAACTGAAGTCGGCGTTGCGGGTATCTGGAACGATATGAACGAACCGGCGATAGACGATCGCCCGTTTGGAGATCCGGGGAATAAAATATCCTTTCCCTTAGATGCCCCCCAAGGTTCGCCGGAAGAACGCACTACCCATGCCGAAACTCACAACCTGTATGGGCAATCAATGGCTCAATCGGCTTGCGAAGGGCTGAAGCGGCTGCGTTCTACAGAGCGATCGTTTGTGCTGACACGCTCCGGTTTTGCCGGAATTCAGCGTTGGTCGTCGGTGTGGATGGGCGATAATCAATCGCTGTGGGAGTATCTGGAAATGTCCCTGCCGATGCTCTGCAATATGGGACTATCCGGTGTGGCGTTTGTCGGTTCCGATATTGGCGGTTTTGCTGGCAACGCCACGGCGGAATTATTTGCTCGGTGGATGCAAGTGGGAATGCTTTACCCGTTGATGCGCGGTCACTCGGCAATGAGTACGGCAAGACACGAACCTTGGGTTTTTGGCGATCGCGTTGAAGCCATCTGCCGTGAATATATTAATCTCCGCTACCAGCTATTGCCCTACATTTACACGCTTTTCTGGGAAGCTGCAACTACTGGCGCACCAATTTTGCGTCCCTTACTCTATCATTTCCCCAACGACCCGAAAACCTATAAACTCTACGACCAAGTATTGCTCGGTTCTTCCCTAATGGCAGCACCCATCTATCGACCAGGGGTGGAATACCGCGCAGTGTATCTTCCCGAAGGCACTTGGTACGACTGGTGGACAGGAGAACGTTACCAAGGCGCGACGCATATCTTAGCTCATGCACCGTTAGAGCGAATGCCGCTATATGTGCGTGCGGGAGCGATTATCCCCATGCAGCCGGTGATGCAATCCACGGATGAGCGTCCCCTTGACGAACTCACCCTCCGCATCTGGCCTGGAAATGGCGAGTTTAGGCTCTATGAAGATGATGGGCATACGTTTGAATATCAAACGGGTGCTTTTGCCACCACAACCTACCGCGTTAATTCCCAAGGGCAACAAACCAGGGTTGCAATTGCAGCACGAGAAGGCAATTGGACGCCACCCAGCCGCGAAACTATCGTGCAGCTAGTGGGTGTTGGCGAACAGCGTTTCGTTGACGATAGTACGGCGCGTCAACTGACTTTTTAAATTGGCTTGATAGAACCTCACCCCCAGACCCTCGACCTTCACGGAGAGGGGAGCCGGAGCCGGAGTGAAGAGGTGCTTCTAATGGGAGGCGCGATCAACCGGATTTAATCTCAATCCTTAACGGTCAGCGATTTGCTCTTGAGGGTGAATCGCTTTTTTTGGCATCCTTTACGTTTCATCAGAGCGATCGCTGATGCCCCTATCTGCAATCTTCTCGCTCAACCCTATTTTGTAAAAAAGAAATATCTCTATAGACAGATGCCAGAATTTTATTAAACCTTAAATCCACATAAAGTTTAACCAGAGAATTTTATTTTAGCTGTAAATTTAATTCTGATAGATGTTGAGAACTTCTATAAATTCTTACTAAAGAACTGCCCAACTTTACAAAATCAACACGTCAGAAATGTCTAAACGATGTTAAATGCCTGTGCAAACCTCCCGCATTTGCATAAGTTCACAATGGGGATCAAAGCTAGATAGACTCATATTCCTAAAGAATGATTCATATAAATCATTCAATTGATTATGGATAATTATCAAAAAGGTTGCCATAATAGTCTAGAAAGGTAAATTGATTTTTCACTCATTGCATGTAGCTAAATTGTTACTTTAGCTACACTTTTACCGGATGGTATCGGGGTCAAATCTAGCAATTCTCTTGTTTTAAAAAACTTACTGACATGAAAACTTTAACAATGCAGCTCGTCCAAGCAATTCGCTGTCCTAACTGTGGCAGTCCGGGTGAACGGCATTACATTTCTAGCAGCCAGCTAACGCGGACACAATGCCGTACTTGTGACTACTTGATGGTGACTTGTTCTCGAACCGGGAGAGTAATCGAAGCATACGCACCCGGTCTTGATGCAAGTCGTCTGTAGAAGCAATCCTCAAAGAATTGCTTTTACTGATTATTTAGAAGCTCGAAGTTGTCCGCAAGCAGCATTGGCTTCCAAACCACGAGAGTAGCGAACGCTAACAGCAATATGCTGTTTTTTTAGAGCTGCCACAAAAGCTTGAATCCGAGTAGAATCCGGACGCTGATAGTCAGCATCGTGGATAGGATTGTAGGGAATTAAATTGACGTGAGTTTGGAATCCCCGCAGGCGGGATGCAAGTTCATTGGCGTGTTGGGGAAGATCGTTCACACCCGCAAGCAGGACGTATTCAAATGTCAATCTGCGACCTGTTAATTGAACATATTCCCGACATTCTGCTAACAAATCTTCCAGGGGATATCGCTGAGCTGTGGGGATAAGTTTTTCCCGAAGTGCCTGATTGGGTGCGTGGAGGCTAACTGCAAGGGTGATTTGCAAGTGATGTTGCGCTAAATCGAGGATGCGATCGCGTACTCCCACGGTGGAGAGTGTCATCGAACGCTGTCCGATTCCCACATCTTTATTTAGTATCTCTAGCGCTCCCAGAACATTTACCGTATTCAGTAAAGGTTCGCCCATCCCCATAAATACAATATGGCTGACTCGTCGCTTGAAGTCTTCCTGAACCGTTAACACCTGATCGACGATTTCATGACGTGCGAGATTGCGGGTAAAACCACCCTTCCCAGTAGCGCAGAAGTCGCAAGCCATCGGACAACCCACTTGTGAAGACACGCACACCGTGAGGCGCTTTTCTGTGGGAATACCGACTGTTTCGATAATTTGACCATCTGCCAACCGCAGCAGATACTTCACCGTGTCATCTGGAGCAACAGAACGATGATGTATCGTAGAGCGTCCAATCGGGACATCTGCTACTTGGTCGCGCCACTGCTTAGAAAATACAGTAATTTCAGAAAGCGATCGCGCTCCTTTTTCATAAATCCACTGATGCAGTTGCTGTCCCCGGTAAGCCGGTTGTCCTTGAGCAAGCACCCATTGGGTTAATTCAGCTAAATTTGCCCCTAAAAGGGGAGGAATCGTTCTGGCTGGGTTTTTATTCGTTACCCCCTGTTTAGCAACGGGAGCAGTTTCATCAAACTGATTTTGATGCTGACTGTCTGTAGAAGACTGAACCTGAGAGCGGGACGTAGCAGACATAAATAATCAAAAGTTTTCGCTAGGATCTCTATCCTAGAACCTCTCGATCGACGCTGGGGTTCACTTTATAAGTTTGCCCGATCGGAATCTCAATTTGAAACTCTGCACCTTCCCCAGGTCGAGATAGACACTTCATCTTTCCGCCATGCTTTTCTACAACAATTTGATAGCTAATCGATAAACCCAGTCCAGTGCCTTGACCGACTGGTTTTGTTGTAAAGAACGGGTCAAACAGTTGCCCTAGTACACTTGCACTCATCCCCGGCCCATTATCTTTAATCCCGATTCTCACCCAATTCTTGTCTAAAAGTTGGGTAGAAATTGTTAAAGTGCTGGGTTTCTTTTTAATTTCTTCTGAGCTTCGCGCTTTATCTTGCTCCTGCAAAGCATCAATCGAATTATTCAAGATATTCATAAATACCTGATTCATTTGTCCGGCATAACATTCCACCAGCGGCAAGTTGCCATATTGCTTGATAACCTGAATAGCCGGAAACTCTGGTTTATGCTTGAGGCGATTGTGCAAAATCACGAGGGTACTATCGATTCCCTCATGAATGTTGACAGGTTTCATCTCGGCTTCATCTAACCGAGAAAAGTTACGCAAAGTCAGAACAATCTCCCGAATGCGGTTTGCCCCTACTTTCATCGAAGACAAAGTTTTCGGCAAATCCTCAATTAGAAAATCAAGATCGATCTCTTCAACCAAGCCTTGAATGTTGGGGTCAGTGTAGGAATAACCCTGCTGGTAAAAGTTAACTAAACCGAGAAGATCCTGAGTGTAGTTACCCACATGGGTCAGATTTCCGTAGATGAAGTTGACAGGGTTATTAATCTCATGGGCAACACCCGCAACGAGTTGACCGAGGCTAGACATTTTCTCAGTTTGAATTAATTGAGCTTGGGTTTGCCGCAGGTCTCGCAGAGTTTTTTCTAGAGCGATCGCTTGCTTTCTAGCAGTCTCTTCCGATTGCTGCAATGTTTCTTCTGAGAGCTTGCGCTCCGTGATGTCGCGTAGGATGACAATATATTCTTGAAGTTGGCGATTTGAGCGGTGGGAAAGCGTCACCTCGATCGTGCGTAAGCTTGTTTCATCCTGCCGGAATGTCTGTTCGCTGCGACTTTGCCAAATCTCAGGCGACCCAGCTAACCCAGGGAGGAAATCGTTGAGGCGACGCCCAATCAGCTGATGAGCGTCCATCTCGAAAAGGGCAACAGCGGCTGGGTTGGCTTGACGAATCGCGCCGCTCTCATCCAAAACGAGAATGGTATCCGGAACCGTGTCTAGGGCAGTGATAAAAAGATTTTCCGCGTGTTCCCGTGCTTCAGCGATCGCAGCCACTTGAGGCAAGCTAGTCCAGCAGGCAACTGCGATCGCTACAAAAGCGAGCGTCATCAGCAAAATGACTAAAAGATTGTTACTGGCATTCCCAGAAATCTGCCCAATCCCGTTCCGAAGCACCCAGGCGATCGCTGTCGCACTACAAACCAATAGAATCAGGACGATCACCTGAAAGGCAACAAAATCTTTGGCCTGAAAGCTTTTCACCCGGTAACGCTCAATCCACCAGGCTGGGTGGAAAGGCTCAAATGCGATCCGACGAATCGCTGCATCACAAGCCAAAACAGCGATCGGAGACAGCAGCCCAACTAGCACATCTTGCCAGCTCCAACTTAAACCCCCCACTACCAGAACAACCGCCTCGAGGGCGAAGAAGCCCAGCGACCACCAAGGCCAGCGCACTTCGGGTTTGCCTCGCTGCAACCACAAGCCCAGCTGGATTGACATAATGGCGACAAGATAGCCAGTACCCGTTACTACCACAATTCGAGAAATATCTCCCCAAAGCAAATAGATCAAGCTGATGCCAAGGGAAAATATTAGGGCAGGTTGCAGAACGCCTTGCCGGGAGACGACCGCGAAGACGGGTGAAAGGTGTCCGTCTAGGGCAAGTTGGTACAAAATGCGGGGAGAATTAGAAACCGCAGTCGCGCAAGCGAGAAGGCAGCTAGAGACGATCAGGAGGGTCACGATTAAGGAAGCTGACTCGCCCCAGAAGGGCTTTGCTGCTGTGAAAAAGTTCAAGAACGTGTCTTCGCCCAAGTCTGGTACAGTTGCCAAGCGCATGAGTACCCAAGAACCGCCCAGAATGACCGGCGGCATTAGCCAAGCTGCCAAGCTGAGAAATCGCAGCGTTTCTCCAGGGCGTCGGCTGTCGGCGACAAATGCGGAGGCTGTCTCGCAGGCGTAGGCAATGTAGATTGCGAAAAAAGACCACTTTGCCCAATCCACAAAGTTTAAGGTTGACCAGGTGCTAGGAAAAAATCCGGGACTCGCGGGCGAGAAGGCTAACCATCCTAGACCTTGAAGACAAAACACCAATAAGAATCCGACTGCTGGAAGAATGAAAAACGTGTGCAAGATTGCTAAAGCTCGCGTGCCGCTGAACGCGACAATATAAGCAATCAGCGTGAATCCTATTTTCAGAGCCGTTTCTGGACAATCAATCCCTAAAGGTTCTAGATTAGTCTTGATGAGATTCGTCAGGATAATTGGGTTGATTGGCAGATATCCTGCCCAGCCGATGAAGTACGCGATCGCCGCATAACGAGCTAGACCGGGATAGTTTTTGAGTAACTTAGTCGTGTAATTTGGAGTTCCTCCCGATATTTCAGGCCAGTGTTCTCCTAAGCGTTTCACTTGCAGATTCAGCAGCATGCCCACAATCGCTGCGGGCAACCACACAAAGATGGCAGATGCTCCTAATGCTGCATGAATTAGCGGGGCTGTGCCAATCCAGGCTAGATGACCTGTGAACCCAAAACCCCAAGTTTCTAAGGCACTCAGGCTGCGCGGCAGGTGCATAGATGAACGCTGATTTAGGCGCAGATTACGATTTTCAACGATAAGATTTTGAGTAATTCGGTCTTCAGTCATCTCTGTTCGATCTCAGCGTGATGGTTCCGCGAGTGCTGCCATCACGGTCGTATATAAGTACAGTTGCAATATCAATATCTATCTATCGGATCGGTACTCGCTACCGCTATTTGTCTTAATCTTGCTGCTTGCGATCGTGAAACTTGTTTAGTTGCACAATTTGACATTTTTCGCAAGGGTCAGCAGTAATTTGATTGATTGAATGTTGATTGCCCTTGGAAAGGGGTGTCAGCGTGTCCAGATTTCCACGGAACTGAGACCAGGGGACTGAGACTAGGGGACTGAGAATTGGCTAGAGGCGTGTGAGCGATCGCGATCTAGCTGCTGCTATGCAAGACTTGAATCAAGCATTCGATAAACTATGAAGTGCTAGCAGCGAGTCTTGTCCGGGCTACGCTGGAACTCAATCAAAGCCGATGCTTCTTGATATTTCCTCTCTGCCTTTGGCATTTGAATTTACCTCTCCAGGCCCAATCCTCATTGAGCTGGGACCGTTTACCATTCGCTGGTACGGTCTATTAATTGCCTCAGCCGTATTAATTGGCGTCACCCTTTCTCGATATCTGGCGTCCCGCCGTCACATCAACCCAGATATACCGGGCGATTTCGCACTCTGGCTAGTTGTAGCGGCGATTCCCAGTGCCCGACTTTACTATGTTTTATTTGAGTGGGAACAATACGCCCAAAGACCGGGTGACATCATTGCCATCTGGAAAGGAGGCATTGCCATTCATGGGGCGATCATCGGTGGCACTTTGGCAGCTTTGATTTTTGCCCGAATCCAAAAAATCTCTTTCTGGCAACTTGCCGATTTAGTCGCGCCCTCTGTCATTTTGGGTCAAGCCATCGGGCGTTGGGGTAATTTCTTCAATTCTGAAGCCTTCGGGGCACCCACAAATTTGCCTTGGAAACTCTTGATTCCGGTCGAGAACCGTCCGCCCGATTACCAAAATTTTGCCTACTTCCATCCCACCTTTCTCTATGAATCTCTTTGGAATTTAATGGTTTTTGGGTTGCTGATGACCTTGTTTTTTCGGGATTTGAAGAGACCACGTCTCAAGGCAGGTACGCTGTTTTTGGTTTACATGGTGGCTTATAGCGCCGGTCGCGTTTGGATTGAGGGGTTACGCACCGATAGCTTGATGCTGGGGCCGTTGCGAATGGCACAAGCGATCAGTTTGCTGGGAATGGCGCTGGGATTGGCGGGTCTGGCTTGGGTTTATTTGTTGCGTCGTTCTCTGCCAGATGTCGTGTCAGCCTCTAGTCATGAGAATGCTTCCAGCGAGAATGCCCAACGATGAATCATCCCATTTCACGGGGGTGAGATTACACCTCAGATGCCTCAACCGTCTTTCCGATCGGGCTTTAAGAATTGAAGTGTCGCGTTAATCAAGTGAATTGGTAGAAAAAGCCAGGTTTCAGGAGAAATTATTCCCAAAAAAATCCCAAAAAAAATGCTCTAGAGTCAAACTCTAGAGCAAAACCAGGGTGCATCTACCATTCCTTAATTACCGGGGAAGTGGAACGAATCCGGAAAGTGTCCGTAATCAATTTAATTTTTTTGACTCGGTAGGCGCAGATAGGTACCGCTGTACGGGAATCAGAAGCAATCTGCAATTTTGACAAAATTGCAGAACGATCAACAGATGACTGATAAGTTACACACTCTAGAAGAGGTTTGTCTGAATTGGCGACTAAATTTATTGGCGAATCATTGTCTCCCCTGGCACCAGCCGTTTACATTGTCGGTGCAGGGCCGGGAGATCCAGATTTATTGACGGTTAAGGCGCAGAAACTACTCGCGGTTGCGGATGTAATCTTATTTGCCGATTCTCTGGTGCCGGTGCAAATTTTGCAGGGGGTGCGTGCGGATGCGGAAATTATTCGCACCGGGAATAAAACCCTCGAAGAAATTCTGCCAGTGATGATTGAACGAGTGCGATCGCATAAATCTGTGATCCGCCTCCACTCTGGCGACCCCAGCCTCTACGGTGCTGTCTTTGAGCAAATGCAAGCCTTGGCAGAGGCTGACATTCCTTTTGAAATTGTCCCCGGCATCAGTGCTTTCCAGGCAGCCGCCGCCAAGCTCAAAGTTGAGCTAACGGTGCCAGGACTGGTGCAGACGATTATCCTCACCCGGATTAGCGGACGCGCTTCAGCGGTGCCGGAACGAGAAGAATTAGCCTCCCTAGCAGCGCATCAGGCAAGTTTATGCCTTTATCTAGCGGCGCGTCACGTCGAAGACGCGCAAGCGAAACTGATGCAGCACTACCCCGCCGATACACCTGTGGCGATTTGCTTTCGAGTCGGTTGGCCTGATGAGAAAATCTTCTTAGTTCCTTTGGATCAAATGGCAACTGTGACACAGCAGGAAAATTTGATTCGGACGACGCTTTATGTGATTAGTCCCGCGCTGGGGACGGTGGAAAATACGCCAGAGTCTTTGGGGACAGCGAAACGTCGTTCGCGTCTGTACGATCCTGAACATACTCATCTGTTTCGCCAGAAATCCGCGAACTCCCCCAACTCCTCCTTATAAGGGTCGGTTTTGAATATTTAAGGCTCCGAAATCGTCAATAACCTACACCTGTAGGGAAGAAGTTTCCCGGTGCAAAATGTAAGGTGAGAAAAGTCTGATTGGTAACAGCACCCAATGCAGATGAAGCGTTAATAACCAGATAATAATCGAGGCAATTTTGTAAACTATGCTTTCGCAAATCGTGCGCCCAATGGTTCGCACTCAAATCCGGTTACTCGCTAGCTGTCAGGCAACTCGTTCCACACTGATTGGGACGATTGCCCAGTGGCTGGGCTTTCTCGGTGTACGTGCCCAAGTTACTCAGCTCAACGCCGGTTCAGACCAAAAAATTAGCATTTCGCTGACGGTAGACCAACCCGAAGGGTGCGACAAACAAGACTGGCAGCAAATTGTCAGCAACCTTAACCAAGAAACTGTCGATACCGACCCAGAAGAACATTCCCAGCCTCAGCTAACCCCCCAGCAACAAAGTAAGCTACAGCGGTTGCTGGCTTATTTGATTCAAGCGGCGGAACCGGAAGTCAGGATTAGCTGGGAGGTTTGGTCTCGTCAGCTTCAGGCACTCGGTTTAGAAGAACCCATGCTGCTCGGTGTCAGATCGGCATTGAAAGTGCCCCAGTCGCTTGAGCAATTGATGGAAGGACTCGATCCAGACATCGCAGCGATCGCACTTCCCAAAGCGGTCAGCATTGCCTTGCTCGATCGCCGGGTCAATGCCTCGGAAGACAAGGCTTTGACAGCACTTTTGCAGCTAATGAAGCCACGCAATGAGGGTTGATCGCTGGTTAGTTTTATTCACCCTCGATCAGCAAGGCGATTTTACCTGTAATCGATCCGGCTTCCAACAGTTGGTGGGCGGCGGCGGCGGCTTCTAGAGGGAAAGTTTTAGCCAGATGAATTTTCAGCGAACCTTCATCAATCCAGGTTGCACACTGTTCTAAAATTTCTGCGTGATGCTGTTGAGCTTCCAGAAGTCCTTGCAATGCAGGGGTTAGCATCAATTCAAAGCTAATCCGGAGATTGCGCGATCGCGCAATCTTCCAATTAGAGTAAGCGGGGTCTGGCTCCAAAATCGTCACCAAATCGCTATAAACCCGCACGGCGGGGAACGTTTTATAGAAGGTTTCCCCGCCCACCGTATCAAAGGCTAAGTCTACGCCCTCTCCTCCAGTCCAATCTAGAACCGCCTGTACAAAGTCAGTTTGCTGATAAAAAATTACCTCATCGGCACCTAATTCGCGGACAAAATCAGCCTTGTCCTGAGAACTAACGGTGGTACAAACTTCCGCACCTTTTAGCTTAGCTAGTTGAATGGCGACGTGACCGACACCGCCAGCACCCGCGTGAATCAGCACCCGTTCCTTGGGTTCTAGCCGCCCCCTTTCAAATAAGGCTTCCCAAGCGGTAATCAGAACCAGAGGGGCAGCGGCGGCTTCTGCAAAGCTTATAGAGGCGGGTTTCTTGGCAACAAATCGCTCATCGACAACCGCCATTTGAGCATAATTTCCCAGCTTTGCCCCCAATCCACCCGCACAGAAATACACTTCGTCGCCAACCTTAAACCGCTGGACGCCAGAACCGACCGCTTCCACGACTCCCGCCCCATCACAGCCTAAAATAGCGGGCATTTGGTCTGGGTAGAAGGTGCCCCGCTGCCGCAATTTAGTGTCAATCGGGTTGATTCCCGCCGCCCGGAGACGGACGAGGATTTCTGTGTCTTGTTCAATCGTCGGGTTTGGGACTTCCTGAAGTTGCAAGACTTCCGGTGCGCCAGATGCTGTCATCAAAACTGCTTTCATCAGGTCGTTCTTGTTGCTAAGCCAAGGGTCTTTTATTGAGAACTCTACCGCAAGTCTGGGTTCCTAGCGTCACATTGCGATCGCATCTTTTACCAGAAATTTTGCATCATAGTTAAAGTAGCCCTTGCAACATTTCTTTGCACAAGGTTGCCGCCAGTAAGGTGAAAGCGTGGAGGGAGCGCGGTGATGGACGAAGCCCCAAAAAAGATAGAAGTTAATGAATTAGATGAATTAGATGAAACCTGGGACGGTGACGAAGAATCCTCCGACGATGGCTGGAAGCGGAGCGATCGCAAAAAAAGAGGTCTGTCTGGTTGGAAGGGTGTGGCGCTTGGCGTAGGGATAGGCATCGCCCTCACCGCAGGCGGAATGAAACTGCTTTCACAGCCTAAGACTGCGAAGAAGCCAGATGCCACGCAACAGGCAGCACCACCCAGCCAAAGTGTCACCGCAACTGTCGCCCAATCCGCCGAAGTTGCCCGCACTCTGACAACCAGCGGCACAGTAGAAGCCCGCGAACTCATCCCCGTTTTGTCCCAGACAACCGGCTTACAAATCCAGAGAGTTTTGGTGGACGAGGGACAAACGGTGGAAGCCGGACAGGTAATGGCAGTTCTGGATAATTCCGTCCTACAAGCGCAACTCGATCGGGGGAAGGCACAGCTAGAATCAAGCCAAGCCGCTGTCCGGCAAAGACAAGCTGCCTTAGCGCAAAGCCGCGCCACCCTTGCAGAAGCCCAACGGAACCTCCAGCGTTATCAGCAACTGGCTCAGGCAGGCGCGATTAGTCGTCAAGAGCTAGATGCTCGCGCCACCACTGCCGCAACCGCTAGAGAAGAGGTTCGCCTTGCCCAAGCGAATATCAATAGTGCCGAAGCCGAGGTCAGGAGCAGTGCGGCAAATCTGCAACAACTGCAAACTCAGCTAGGGCAAACCCAGGTTCGCGCTCCGGCTAGCGGCATTGTTACCAGACCAAAAGTAGATGATGAAATTCAGCAAATAGCCCGGATTGGAGATGTCACTTCTGGCAGTAAACCGCTTTTTTCCATCATCCGTAACGGACAACTGGAACTAGAGGCACAACTTCCCGCCATCCAACTGCCGCAAGTAAAAATTGGGGCACCCGCCACGATCACCTCGGATAACGATAGCCGCATTCGCTTGCAGGGGCGAGTCAGAGAAATTGCGCCCCTCGTGAACGCGCAAAGGCGTGAAGCAACCGTCACGATTGATCTGCCCCAACCTTCAAGTGGGGAAAGCTTGTCTTTACGACCGGGGATGTTTGCCCGTGCCGCAATTACGACTACTACGACAACTGGGGTAACGGTACCTGCCAAGGCGATACTCCCTCAGCCGGATGGTAGTGCAATTGTATTCCTGCTATCGGGTGAAGACACGGTTCAAGCTCGGAAGGTAGAACTAGGAGAAGTGGCGAGCGGGGACACAAGGGAGATTAAGAGCGGGTTAAAACCAGGCGATCGCGTCGTCGTCGCGGGTGCCGGATATCTCAAAGAAGGCGACAAAGTTCGAGTCGTCGATAGTCAATAGCCAATGGCTAATCGCGAAGGATAATCAGCGATTAGCCACGAGCAATCAGCAATCTTTTAATCTTTCAATTCGCCTTTTATGAACATTTCCGGCTGGTCAATTCGCAAACCCGTCCCTACCCTGGTCTTATTTTTGATTTTGACCGTGGTAGGTTGGTTTTCTTTTACAGGTTTGGGCATTGATATCAACCCAAATATCGATCTACCAACGGTTTCGATTACCGTCACCCAGGCAGGGGCGGGACCAGCGGAACTGGAATCTCAGGTGACGAAACCGATTGAAGATGCTGTAGCGGGTCTGGGAAATATAGACCAATTAAATTCAACAGTTAACGACGGCGTCTCTACCACCGTCGTTAATTTTGTATTGGGGACAGATAGCGATCGCGCCACGAATGATGTCCGCAATGCCGTCGCCCAAATTCGCCAAAGTTTACCCGCAGACATCAACGAACCGATCGTGCAACGGCTGGAGTTCTCCGGTGGGCCGATTATGAACTACGCCGTCATTTCTAAGCAAAAATCGGTAGAAGAATTAAGTAATCTAGTTGACGAAACGATTAGCCGCGCCCTGCTGTCGGTGGAGGGAGTCGCTCAAATCAAGCGGGTTGGCGGTGTTGACCGCGAAATTCGCGTCAATCTCGATCCCGATCGTCTGAAAGCTCTGGGAATTACAGCCACTCAAGTCAACGACCAAATCCGCGCCCTCAACGTCAACTTACCCGGCGGACGCGCGGAGTTAGGCGGGAGCGAACAAAGCATTCGCACCTTAGGCAGTGCGCCGAACGTCCAGGCGTTGCAAAACTATGAGATTATCCTTCCGAATGGGGGTTCGGTACCCTTGTCCGCCTTGGGAGAGATCCGCGATGCCTCTGCCGACCCCCGGCAGGCGGCACTACTGAATAATCAACCCGTCGTGTCTTTTTCCGTCTTGCGTAGCACTGGCAGCACCCTGGTGACGGTGGAAGAAGGGGTACGCCAGAAAGTAGAAGAACTGCAAAAAACTCTGGGGACGGATGTCCAGCTAAAACTCATCTTTACTCGCGCTGACTTTATCCGCGAATCCTACGAAGGCACGATTGATGACTTGATCCAAGCCTCCGGGCTGGCAGTGCTGACAATTCTAATCTTTTTGCGGAACTGGCGTGCCACGTTGATTACTGCCGTGGCGCTGCCGTTGTCCATGCTGCCTACCTTTGCCGTGCAATATTTGCTGGGTTACACCCTCAACAATATGACTTTGCTGGCATTGGCGCTGGCAGTGGGGAACTTGGTGGATGATGCCGTTGTAGAAATTGAGAATATGGATCGCCACATGGATATGGGCAAAACGCCCTTCCAAGCGGCTTTAGATTCTTCAGCAGAGGTGGGTTTGGCAGTGCTGGCGAGCGCGGCGACGATTATCGCGGTGTTTTTGCCAGTTGCGTTTATGGGTGGAATTCCGGGGCAGTTTTTCCAGCCGTTTGGGGTGACGGTTGCGGTCTCGACAATCTTCTCTACTCTAGTGGCACGGACGATTACCCCAATGATGGGCGCTTATTTGCTCAAACCGAAGAAGAAAGCCTCACCCGCCAATCATGCACCCGGAAATGGGAACGGGAACGGCGCTAACAGCCGGAAAAAAAATCGATTTCAACCGTATCGCTTTGTGCTGAAGTGGGCTTTGCGGCATCGCCTGACCACGATGGCGATCGCGTTGGCTTTTTTCCTGGGCAGTTTGGCGCTAGTCCCGTTTATCCCCAAGGGATTATTTAATAACGGGGATATTGGTTTCTCGGAAGTTGCGGTGCAACTTCCTCCCGGTTCGACGCTGGAAGATACTAAAAAAGTTGTACAGCAGACAACTCGGTTAATTCAGCAAAGCCCAGCTGTTGAGAGTGTCTTGGCAACGACAGAAGTCAATACTGCCAATCTTTTTGTCAACTTAAAGCCGAAGGAACAACGAGAGGATATCCCTCAAAAGGAATTTGAGAATCAAATGCGCCAACAGTTCTCCCAAGTGCCGGGGGCGCGGATTAGTTTCCAAAGCCAGGGAGCCGGTGGAGCGGGCAAGGATTTATCAATTGTCCTCAAAAGTGAAAACCCGGAAGCTTTGAACTTGGCAGCGGATGCTCTGGAAAAGCAGATGAGAAGCGTGCCCGGTTTAGTGGAAGCAACCTCTACTGCCAGTTTGGTGAAACCAGAAATTCTGATTATTCCCGATGCGGCACGAGCAGCAGATTTGGGCGTGACAGTGCAGGCGATCGCGCGTACTGCATCCCTTGCCACCATTGGCGACAACGAAGCGAATCTGGCTAAGTTTAACCTCCCCGATCGGCAAATTCCGATTCGAGTACAGATAAATCCCGATGCGCGGCAGGATATTGACACCCTCAAAAATCTTCAGGTGCCTAGTCAAAACGGGAATCTGGTTCCCTTACTGTCGGTGGCAGATATCCGCTTTGGCAGCGGTCCGGCGCAAATCGATCGGTTTAATCGCGCTCGTCAGGTGTCGGTACAAGCGAACTTGCAAGGTGTTGCGCTAGGAGATGCGGTGCAAGCGGTGCAGCAGCTACCTGCCCTCAAAAATCTTCCCGCCGGGGTCACGCAGGAATCCGCTGGAGATGCCGAGATTATGCAGGAGATTTTCGGTCGTTTTGGTTCGGCAATCGGACTGGCAATTATGTGTATCTATGCCATCCTGGTGCTGCTGTACAACAACTTCCTCCATCCCCTGACAATCATGGTGGCGTTGCCTCTTTCTTTAGGCGGCGCACTGTTGGGCTTAATGATTGCCCAAGAAGCGTTGGGGTTATATGCGCTAATTGGGATTGTCTTGCTAATGGGGATTGTGACGAAAAACTCCATCTTGCTGGTGGACTATACCTTGATTAACCAGGAAGAAGGCAAGTCGCAATATCAGGCGTTAATCGCCGCTGGGATGGATCGTCTGCGACCGATTTTGATGACTTCTCTCGCTACGATTGCGGGTACGATTCCCCTTGCCTTGGGTATTGGTGCGGGGGCTGAAGTCCGCGCTCCGATGGGAATTGCGCTGATGGGCGGCTTCACGACTTCAACGCTGCTAACGCTGGTGGTGGTGCCAGTTCTATTCACCTACGTGGACAACTTGCAGCGCTGGCTTGTGCAACTGCCGAAGCGCGGATTTGGCAGAAAACGGGGGCACAAAAATGGAGGGGTGCGTAAAACAAAGTCACAGGAGAAGCGATCGCTTCCCACTACTCCCAACCCAGAGCAAGATAAATTCCCAGTCGGTAAAAAGTAGTTAGAGTGCGTTTCACAACTAAAACCCCGTAAGTATCAACCTACGGGGTTTTATTTTATAGGAGCGATCGCGCTTGTGAGGTGGAAAGCACAACTGTAACAGTTGGGTATTGCTCCGGATGTTCTATCGCCAGTCGAAGTGTTAAAGGTAGTCATAACAAAGCTGTAAAACTGGATATGGACTGGATTACGCTACTGCGATCGCAACAAGCTGACTTCATTCAAAGGCTGAAATCTGGTAATTTCCTGCATTGTGAAACTGTAGGTCAGCACAGTGAATTAACCGTTATCTCAGGTCAAAAGTTAAAGCAGTTGGTTGACTTCTGCTGGGAGATGGCTGAGAAGTACAAGCAAAACAACCCAGTCCGTAACGTCTTTAACAACAACTTAAAAGGCAAACTGGGTGAGGAAGTTGTCAAAATTCGTCTGGCTGATTTTGTTACTGAAGTTGACTATGAAAAACGACTTGGCGGTGATGGCAAAGTCGATTTTAGACTAACTTCTGACCCATCTGTGGGAATCCAAGTTAAAACTCGTTACGGTAGCATTGATAGAGTTCAATGGGAAATAAGCGCAGAAGAAGTTAAGAAGAATGCTGTTTTAGTCTGCATTCTCAGTCAAGAAGAATTTGATGATAGGCAAGTTCGATATAATCTCATATTGGCTGGGTTTATGCCAAGCAACATGATTGATTCAAATAAGGGGAAAGCCTCATTTAGCATAGCAGATTTACTATACAGCGGAGGGCTATGCAGTTATCTAGAATCTGTCAAAGGCAATCATGAAGAAAAAATGCAACAACTACAGCCTACCTATCATGATGGTCAACCAATTGAACAGGTTTCAGTTAATACTTTTTCTTCATTTTCCTCAAAATCAAAATTAAATAAATATAACAAAATTGGGAAATTAGAGCCTCATTTTTTGCCTTCGCCACTTGAGGAATTTCCTGATTTAGCACTTAGTATAGAGTTGTTAAAGAGGGCAATAGATATTCAAGAAAAAATCGCCATTTGTGGTGATTACGACGCTCATGGGATGGCAAGCACGGCTATTTTATTACGAACGTTACGCTGGTTAAACGTATCAGTAGATTACGCCATTCCGAACCGCATGAATGAAGGCTATGGAATTAATCAACGGATAGTTGAAGCATTCTACCGAGAAGGTGTGAAGCTGATTTTAACTGTAAATAATGGCACTTCTGCTTTTGAACCTCTTGCTAGAGCGCGACAGCTAGGGATGAAGGTGATTATCATCGATTACCATGACATCCCAGCAAAACTTGCCCCCGCTGATGCCATCCTCAACTCCAAGCTAATTTCTGAATCCTCACCTTATCGAGTTTTGGCTGGTGTCGGAGTTGTCACTGTATTGGCTATATCTCTTCTTCAACAACTGAGTAAAACTCAGGGATTAGTGAAGTCACTGCTGGAACTGTTTACGCTAGGAATACTTACTGATATTGACAATCCACCACCATTGACAGGCATAAACTTACTATGGATCAAGCGAGGTTTGCAGCAACTGCCTGAATCTAAGCTAGTAGGTATCCAGGCTTTAATGCAGGTGAGAGGACTAAGTGATAAGAGAGAATCCCTGCTCCTAGAAGATGTTCGCTTTCACTTAGTTAAATCAATTGAAGCAGTAGGAAGCATTTCTGACCCTGTAACTGCGGTTGAGTTGCTAATAACAGATGATAGTGATATAGCTCTGGAACGAGCAATCCAGTGTGAAAAAGTAAACCAGAAATGTGAGGTACTCTGTGAGAAAATTGAACGCGAAGCTGTAGCTTGGATTGAAAAAAGTCAGATTAATTTAGAGCAAGAGCTTGTATTGGTAATTGTTAAACATAATTGGCATCCCGGTGTGTTTAGGATTGTAGCAAGAAGGTTAGTCGAACGCTATAGTGTTCCTACATTCATTGGCACCTACGAAAATGAAAACAGGATTCGCGGTTATGGATTAGGAATTTCAGGATTTCATGTATTTCAAGCGTTACAATCTTGTCAAGATTTACTCGGTAAGTTTGGCGGACACAAAATCGCTGGTGGCTTTTCTATGCCCGCTGAGAATCTAAAAGCGTTTCAAAAAAGTCTTAACCAATTTGCCTATAATTGCTTGTAGCCAAAATAGTTGAAGATTTAGTGAAAGGCGATCGCATCCTTCGCCCAAAAAATGCGATCGCATCCTCTGCCCGGTTAACTGTATAAACGTCATTTTCTAACAAAAACTTGAATTTATATTCACGTTTATCCTAAATATCAAAGTGATATATTTTAGCCATCACAGCACCTCAAACAGAGAACGCGGTAATCCAGACTGGCGGATAATTGACTGTAAAGTTCCAATGCGTAACTCCGCATAATTTGGAACAACAGCAGTAATCGTAGTTTCATCTGTTTGCCGTTGCATAATAATATGACTACCGCTTTGCCGCACTTCCGCAAAGCCATTTTGCTCTAAGATTTGGCAAACCTCTCGCGCTGATAAAACTCGTAACTTACCCAACAGATACCTCTACTCTGGTAACAAAAACTTCCGTCCGCAAGCGATTTTGTACCTCTAGAGGATCGGCAACTTCAAAGAATAACTCTAATGCTTCAATTAAGTTATTTTTTGCTTGTTCGACTGTATCACCTTGACTGGCAATATCTAATTCTGGACAAAGCGATACATATCCATCCCCTTCTCGTTCGATGATGGCAGTAAATTGTTGATTTTTTTTCATATTTACTTCTTTTTTGGATACTTTATCCATTACCTGTAAGCCTAGTTTAAGATGCGCGATCGCATCCTTCACACTAAAAACGCGATCGCATCTCCACACCAAAAATGCGATCGCGCCTCACTGCGATCGCAATGAGCCAAACTCATCTGGCAGTTCTTCTAGCGTCCATTTCAGCAGACGGCAAAGCGCTTTCATTTCACGGGGGGTGAGCTTTGGTTCATACATACCTGTCTCCCAATTGCTAATTGTTTGGTCAGTCTTACCCAGAGCCAGTGCAATGTCTCTTTGAGTTAAGCCTAATTCCTCTCTTCGCTGCCTTAAAGGAGACTCTCGCTCTTGCTGTCGTTCTTCTGTCATACTTTCCAAACAAGCTTATCCAAGCAGGCTTGACAAAGTCATTACAAGCGTGTTTGGATAAGTAAGAGACTATAAATGAGCAGGTAACTTAAAAAGCTACCATCTAGCTAAATTGCCGTCCGACTTTCTTTGATGCCTGCCCTGACTTTAGTTTCTTACATAACTGTCACGCGATCGCATGATCGCTATCTTTGGCTGGGTTTGTTAGCGACAGCCTTGTAAAAATCCATTCAAAACCCATAACTAAGTAACTCGCAGCTATGACTGGGAGAGTTTTATGACGTATTACTCCAAACTCCATCCGTGGTGCATCGTGCGATCCCTTCCTGATATGCGATCTCTGATTATCGCCCGTTTTCGTCGTCGCAGCGATGCCGAAGCGCATTTGCAAATCCTCAAAGCGAATACTCCAAACGTTCCCTACTCCATCATTTTCGACACCACGCCAGAAACCAGCGACTCAAGAGTTAAACCTGGAGTGAATTGATTGTGACAACATTGTTTCGCCGGATTCAACCGCCAAAGACATTTCGCCTCACTGTTGCACTCTTGGCGAAATACCTGAAAATACCAGAATCCTTCATTGTGCGATTCGAGTGTTGGCAAAATGTCCTTTTTGTACATCGCACAGATCGCGGCGGACAATTTGTGAGCTATCGTCAATTGCGACTCTGGTGGGATGCGATCGCGCTTTTATTTCAAACGTGCCACACCCCTAGCGCACTGCAACAACTCGGACTTCAGATTAAAGAAGACAGCCAGAAATTCTCCGACTACTACCAAGAGATGATGGAAGACCTCCGCCAACTTTGGGTAAAACGCCGAGACTATCTGGGCAGCTTACCAGGAAAGGAAAGCGCCGCATAAAGTCAGGAAAATAGTACCTTTGGGGAAGCGCGAGAGCGAAGCTTATGCAGCCTTACCGCAAGAGCGCGATCGCTATCCCACCCCCAACGGCGTAAACTGTTCCGTGCGGCTTCCGCCCATAGACTTGCGGCGCGAGAAGGCACTGCGGGGTAGGACGCGCAACACTTCCTCAACCGTTGTGATCCCATTTGTTACCTTTTCTGCGGCTGCCATCCCGAAAGAGAAAAATTTGATTTCCCGTAGGTAGCGATTCAGCTGCGTCATCGTGCCGTCATAGATAATTTCGCGCACCGTATCATCGATATCCAGCAACTCGACAATTGCCTCTCGCCCCAGATAACCAGAATTGAAACACTTGGCGCAGCCCTTACCCTTGCGCCAAGTGGTTAAATTTGCCTGAGTTGGCTCCAAACTCAGTACCTGCAAATCCTTCTCCGTTGGCTTGTAGGGTGCTGCACAGTGAGGACAGACTCGGCGCACCAAGCGCTGAGCCACAATTCCCAAGAGAGCATCACTAATTAAGCCAGGATCTGGGCCAATATCTTTGATTCTGGGAATCGCACCAGGAGCATCGTTCGTGTGCAGCGTGGTAAAAACTAAGTGACCCGTTAGCGCCGCTCGAACTGCGGTTTCTGCGGTTTCGTGGTCGCGGATTTCTCCCACCATGATGATATCCGGGTCTTGGCGCAAAATTGATCTCAAGCCTGCCGCAAAGGTCATTCCCGCCGCTTCATTTACCTGGGTTTGGGTGATGCGGGGCAAAATGTACTCTACCGGATCTTCTACCGTCACCACATTGACGTGTTCCCTGGCGACGGATTGCAGACTGGTGTACAGCGTACTGGTTTTCCCGCTCCCTGTCGGTCCGGTGAGGATAATCATCCCTTGGGGCTGTTCCAACCAGGTTTTGTAGGTTTCGAGGGTTGTGGGAGTGAATCCTAAGTTTTGGATTTTAGAAAAGGGGTTTTTGCGCGGTAGTAAGCGAATCACCGCTTTTTCCCCACCCACACAGGGAAGGGTACTGACGCGCATATCCATTCCCAGTTCTAATTCTTCGCCAGAAGCATATTTCTCTCCAATCCGTCCATCCTGGGGGCGGCGGCTTTCGGCGATGTCGATTTCAGACATGACTTTGAGGGCGACGATGACCTTGCGGCTGACATCGACGGGCAGAGTGGTAATGTCCCGCAAGACGCCATCAATGCGATAGCGGACTCTCAAGCCTTCTGGCGCGGGTTCCATGTGGATATCGCTGGCGCGGTTCCGCAATGCTCCCGAAATCAGGGTTTTCAGTCGTCCAATTTGGTCAACTGCTTTGGAGAGGTATAGCTCAGTCGTTTCACTGATGTTTTCTTGCTCTTGCTCACCCGTGAGGGGATTCACTAAGGGAGTCGAGGAAATACGTTTGGGGTCTAGGTTTTGGGTGTGATACCAGGTGCGATAGCTCTTGTCGGCAATGGGGATAATTTTCATATCGGTTAAAGTGCGATCGCTCAATTCTCTAATCGCCTCTAGAGAAAGAGCCATCGGACTTCCCAGGTAGTAACAGTTTCGCCACAGCAGCAGGGGAACTACCGGAGGTAAAAACTTTCGATCCGGAAATTCTCGAAAAAATCGGTAACTGACCTCTCGATCCAACAGAGCTAAGTGGAGCGTTCCTTGCTCGTCTACCAGGAGTTTTAGCGCTTCTTCACAGTTAATTTCACGATTTTTCAGCCGTTGCCAAGCGGATGAAGCAGGAGGGGAGGTTTGCATTCTTGTTTCCAGCGAAAAATCAACAGCTGGGGGTTGAGACTACACCAGCCTAACTTAGGCGATCGCTCTGTGACATCAGAAGTGTACGTAAAACGGAGTCTAAGGCGAAGCGATCGCTCTGTAATGGAGGGAATGCGATCGCGATTGCTCCAAACTTTGCCCTACGCTATTTTTTTGCTGCCCAGAGTAGGAAAAGAAACAGCTAAGTAATAATAAAGGCAAGTGTTATAAAAGCGAGTAGATAGCAATGGTAACTTCTACTATCTCAAAGGAATACTCACTAGAAGATTGGATGCAAAATCCCCCCTATAACAACACAGAATGGGTGGATGGGAAATTAGTAGAGAAAAACGGAATTACATTAACTCATGGTCGAATTCAAGCTGGACTCTCTGCATACTGGGAAAATTACAGGCGTTCTAGCACTCAAGGGGGAAGCGTCTATATTTCACCTCCCTGTCGCACTAATAAACAAGGACGTTCTCCTGATGTTGCTTATTTAACACCAGAACTAATTAACCAGTTTGGAGAACCTGCTGTATTTCCCAAGAATTTCCCGCTAATTGCTGAAATTGTTTCGCCTACGGATATTGCTGAAGATGTAATTGCCAAATCTCAAGAATATTTACAGTCTGGTGCTGAGGAAGTTTGGCTAGTGTTTCCTGATAATCGTTGGATTATTGTAGTTACTCAAAATCAACGACTTGTATTTATTTCTGGCGAAGTTGCTAGCACTCAAGTTGTGCTACAAGGCTTTAGCGTGGCAGTCGATGAATTATTGGGGTGAGGTGTGGATTATTTAATTTTTAAAAGTCAAAAAGTAAAAAGGGTGGGCACTGCCCACCCTTTTTAGAAGGTTACATTAGAGAGTTAAAGATTGGGCATTGGTTTCAATCAATTTTGCCAAATCTTGCAGGAAAGCAGCAGCATCGGCACCATAGATAATCCGGTGGTCGGCGGTAAGATTTACCTGCATCTGTCGGCGCACTCCCATCATCCCGTCTTCTGTGGCGACGACTTGAGGACGCGACGCGCCAATTGCCAAGATAGCACCTGTTCCTGGCGGCAAGATGGCATCAAACTTGTCTACCCCATACATCCCCAAATTCGAGAGGGTAAAGGTGCCAGAACTGTATTCTGCGGGTTGCAGTTGCTTGCTTCTGGAGCGTTCGACTAAATCTTTCCAAGTACGAGATAGAGAGTAAATATCCTGCTGGTCGGCATTTTGCAGAACTGGCGTAATTAAGCCGCCGCCATCCATTGCCACGGCTACGGCAACGTTAATCGCACTGTGATACTGAATTCCTTGGTCTGAGAAGCTGGCATTCACCAAGGGATGTTTTTGCAAGGTTACGGCTACTGCTTTGGCGAGTAGCCCGGTCATGGTGACACCTTTGGATTTAATCTGCTTGTAGAGCTTATCTAGATTATCCGTGGTGATGGTATAACCGACGCGGAAGGTCGGCACTTGCAGGCTTGCCATCATATTCCGCACCACGGCGTTTTGCAGCGTATTGAAGGGGACGACGCTACCGGATACGGCAACGGCGGGTACGGTGGCTGCGGCGGCGGGTTTAACGGCGGGTGCGGCTGGCGGGGCTGCGGCGGGTGCGGCTGGCGGGGGAGCCACTGGCGTCATTGTCGGTGTGGCAGTTGTACCGACGGGTTGTTTACCCTTATTCGCCAATGCTTCCACATCTTCTGCCACAATCCGACCGTGGGGGCCACTGCCTTGCAAGGTACTCAAATCGACGCCCAGCTCTTTGGCTAACTTCCGGGCACGGGGGGAGACAATGCTGCGTCCATTGCGACGGGCGGCGGCTGGTGTCGTTTCTACAGGGACTGGGGCTGCGGTGGCTGGGGCTGCGGTAGGTTGGGCAGGAGCGGGAGCGGATTCGTTTACCGATGGCGTTGCGGGGGCAGAACCAGGAGCCTGTTGCTTGGCTGTTTCGATTTCGGCTTCGGTTTCGGCGACGAGCGCGATCGCAGCCCCGACCGGAGCTGCTTCACCGGCAGGTACGATAATGGTGGCGAGATATCCTTCGTAGAAGGACTCCACGTCCATATCAGCTTTGTCCGACTCGACAACCACCACGGTTTCGCCTTTTTCCACTTTGTCGCCGGGAGATTTGACCCAGGAGACAATTTTGCCTTCGGTCATGGTGGAACTAAGGGCGGGCATGAAAACTTCGTGAATCATGGGGTGTCTTCCGAATCGACAGTCTATATAAACAAGATTAAAGCCAGATTGAATTGTATCTTGACCGATGGTCATTACAACTATCCGACTCTACAACAGTCTATTGAGTTTGTATCCTTCAACGCCGAATTCTCCGGACGTTGGTGCTGCTGAATAGAATTGGATAGAGAAAACTAATTCAAACTCTCTATTATAACGATGTCTGGCAAGTTTAAATCCCTCGTGGTGTTAGTCGGTATGGCACTGGGCTTGAGTGCTTGCAGCATCAGCAACAGCACTCAATCAACTCCCACGCCTGCCAGCAGTCCAAGTGTTGAGCAATCCTCCCAACAGGTAAGCCAAAATGCACCTGTAGCAGAAGCTGAGCGAACTAAGTATAAACCGATACCGCTACAAGAGATTAAGTCCGCTAACTCTTTGAAGGGAACTGACCCCAAAGCGATCGCAATTGCTCACTTCGGTCAAACTGAATCCGAGGGGGGGACGCGGGAAGTTACGCTTGAGTATCCGCAACAAAATCTAGCGGTTGTAACGATTACCCAAACCGGCGTTGCAGATGATTCTGTCGGTGCTATCAGGCATCGCGTTGAATTGGTGCCGACCTCCCCATCAGCTCAAACACCCAAGGAATGGAAATTGGCATGGGCTGGTTCCCAAGTCAAGTGTCATGTGGGGCGAGGTCATCAAGATTGGTCAACTCAAAATTGTCAGTAGATGCCCCAATATTGGCAAATGGCGAATGGCAATCTCCGAATTACCCATTCGCCATTCGCCATTAACCATTCGCATTAAATTTCCCCGCGAATTTCTTCTACAATTCCATCGCGCAGGAGAATTTCTACCTGCATTTTTTGAATCAGATTATCTCCCGGCTCTACTTTAAAGAAGCCTTCAATCTGACCGTGATTCACTTCGTCGTTGAGTTCTATCAGCTGCACTTGTTGCAACTGTTGCAGAAGTTGATTTTTCTGCTCAAGCAGTTCGCTTTTCTTTTGATTAACCTGGATTTGGATATTGTCAATTTGTTGCATCACTTGAGGGCCAGGGGGTTGCAGATTCTGCTTTTGAATTTCTGAGATTGCCCGCTGTCCTTGCATTTCAAGCTGTTGCAACTGAGAGTCAAGCTGGTTAATTTGCGCCTGGAGTTGCTGCTGTGCTTCCTCTTTCCAACGAGGAGTAACAACGGCCTTGATTGTAACGGGTCGCTTCAGCAGCAGGTGTGATTGAGAAACATCCATATCCGTTTTGCTTGGAAAAATTAAAGAGTAAAGGTTTGTAGGAAAGGCGCTCAGGGTGAGAGCTAAAGGATGAAGGCGGTGTGTGTAGTTCGCACTACACTTCATCCTTCAGACTTTTTTCCAACTTTCCGACCAAATCAGGCAAACATCCCGTCGATCATATCGCGGTAGCGTTCCATTACGACAGGTCTGCGGATTTTCAACGTCTGGGTCATCATGCCATTTTCAATGGAGAACGGCTCCAGAATCAGCTTAAAGAGACTTATCCGGTCATCTGGGCGATAACCAGGACGATTTTGCACCTCCCGGTTTAATTCTTTCTTGAATAATTCCTGAACAATCTTACTATTCAGGTCAATTTCTTGAGTGGATGCAGTAGGGAGATTGCTGGGTGAGGAAGTTTCCTCTGGAAGCCGCAAGTGCAGATTGTTATCTGCTGCCCACTTTTGCAAAGCTTCCAGATTGGGCACAATTAAAGCACCAAGCGATCGCTCATCTTGACCCACCAGCACAATTTGGTCAATATAAGGACTCCGCAGACAGGCATCTTCAATCGGCTGGGGTTCGATGTTTTCGCCGTTAGTTAAAACTATCGTATCCTTCGCCCGACCTGTCAGCACTAAGTCATTCGCCTCTGTTAGCCAACCCAAGTCGCCGCTATCAAACCAACCTTCAGAGTCAATTGCCTTGGCAGTCGCTTGGGGATTTTGATAATATCCCTGCATCACTTGTGGCCCTCGTGCTAAAACCAGACCGCGACTCCCAGCCGGAAGGGGTTTGCGGGTTTCGGGGTCAACAATTTTAATTTCCGTCCCTGGCAGGAATCGCCCAGATGAACCCCGCAAATTGCACCAAGACTGACGAGCTGTTAAGACGGGGGATGTTTCTGTAAGACCGTAGCCCACCAGCACCTCAAGTCCAATAATTTCAAAGAAGTTTTCCAGGTGCATGGCGAGGGAGCCGCCGCCACTGATGACGTACTTTAATTTGCCTCCGGTGGCTTCTCGGACTTTTCCATACACTAATTTCTCGGCAAGCGCATGGGCAGGAGCCAAAGCAACCATTTGGCTTCCAGCTAATAGCCGTTCTTGCATGGAGGGAGGTTGAGGTTGTAAGCGCAAGTTTTGCCAAGTACGGCGAGCTTCAATGTAGCGCTGACTAATGCTTAGCAGATTTTTAACCAGTTTCTGCTTGTTTGCAGGTTGTTCGCGGAACTGCTTCTGGACGCCTTCGTAGATAGACTCCCACAGTCGAGGGACAGCAATTAAATAATGGGGTTGGAATTCTTTAAAGTCTTTTTTGATGTGGCGAATGCTCGTGTAAATCTGGGTGCAACCGTGGGAGAGGAAAAAGTATTCGCCAGTGCGCCCGAAGCTGTGCCAAGTGGGGAGAATCGTCAGGACAGGTTCGCCTGGTCGCGGCTGAACGATGGTTCCCAAGTTGGTAATCTGATGGAGCAGGTTGCCATGCGTTAGCATCACGCCTTTCGGCTTGCCGGTCGTACCAGAAGTATAAATGAGCGTCGCCAGCATTTCTCGGTTTTGCTTCACCGGCTGCAAGGATTGATTTGCCCCTGCTGCCATGACTCCAGAGAAGTTCAGCGTTTTCAGAGTGGATTCTTCGGGGGGTTCTTCATCGGAGAGCAAGACGACTAGCTGAATCGGGAGGTCATTGAGGCGTTCCCTAAGTTTTTTCAGCGTCTTCAGGTCTTCCACCACTAAAGTAGTGCTGCCGCTATCTGCCAGTATAAATAGTAACTCTTCCCGCTCTGCCTGAGAGCTACGGACGATATCAACTGCCCCAGCGGTCATCGCCCCTTGGTCGGCAATAAACCAGCGCGGACTATTATCGGCAATCAGGGCGAGGCGAGATTCTGGCTGGACTCCTAATGCCTGCAACCCAGCGGCAAACTGTTGAATTTGCTGAGCTAGTTCGGTGTAATTTATGACTACTTCTGGTTGAGCGTGGGGGTCGTGGAGGGCAATGGTATTACCAAAGTGCGATCGCGCCAGCGGCCAGATCGCGGGTAGAGATTCCACCGAACTGTAATCTACCATGCGGCTAAGGTTAGCACGGTCTCGCTCGCTGAGTTGGAAGGAACTAGGGGCTTTCGACATATTCTATTAATCGCTGCAATCGTTAATCAGCTCTTTTTCCAAAATACTCCTCTGTTGCTTCAATAACAGGTTTTAGGGACAGAATTGATTGTGTCTATGCTATCTGTGCAGAGCGATCGCATTTAATTATTTGTAATAATTGATACTTGACTATTGCTACTTGACAGTATATTCATTGAGAATGGGAATCCATGCGCCCAAGAAAAACTCAAAGAGGCACACCCATAAATTTTTTAAAACGCAATACCTCAGTATAATGAAGCGCTCGTACTTACTCTCTACTTAGATACGAGAAGCGATCGCATCTAATATACGGCTTAGCGAAAGAATGCGATCGCTAATGATGTCTGATTGTGTTCATGTTAGTTGCGGCGCTACTCAACTCAGCAAAGCATCATAGTCTTGGTGAGAGCCAATCCAGAACCAGTAATAATCGTCACCCTTTTTTAAAGCTAAGGCTCGGTAGCTGTCGGTAATCCGAGCCGACCAGGGATTCTTGACCACTTTCTTGAAATGTAAAGATGGATGCGATGGATTCTCTTGCCAAAGTTGATAGGCTTTTTGAGCTTGCTGTTTCATTTCTAAAGACAGCGCTGCATAGGCTTTCCAAAACTCAGGTGTTGTGGAGGATTTCATCAAGATCCCTCACATTATTTGCTGCAATATCTGCTTCTGCTTTAGCAATGAGGCTATCTAATTTACCTAATGTCAAATCTTCTTCGATTTGCCGATCCCACTTTTCATCCAAATAGGTTTGAAGCCATGTTGCTAATTTACGAATATCACCTTCTGGAAGCTGTTTGATTGCTGCTTCGATTTCTAACAAGGTAGTCATAGAGAAAAGTCTGTGGAAATCCCTTTATATTATTATGCGCTCGCCCAACCACTAGCTTTGCTCTTGAATCTGTCTTAGCGCTTCCTTAGCCGCTTGTCGAACACTTTCATCTTCATCTTGGCAGGCTTCTTGGAGAGCGGCAATGACTTCTACTCTAGGATCAACTTTGATTAACGGGACTTAAACAGATTTCAAGCCCAAATAAAACCCAAAGCAGCTTTATAGGCTGAGAATACATCTCGATTAGCGTTCACCCACTCCATAAAACGGAAAGACATCGCTGTCCGAAA
>NZ_JAMPKC010000036.1:0-45909 GCF_039961975.1 Trichocoleus sp. DQ-A3
AGAATATTCTGCTCAATGAGGGCATTCGGGCTTGGATGGCTCCTCAGGATCAACCCCACGAGAACTTTATCTTCCCTGAAGAGGTTCTGCCTCGCGGTAACGCACTGTAATGTTTTGAATTTTGGATTTTAGATTTTGGATAATTATTCATCTAAAATCTAAAATCTAAAATTTAAAATCTTAAGGTCGGTACCTTGTTTGGTTAATGACAATAGAGGTTTTACCCCGTGCAAACGTCATTTAATAGTGGTTTCGTATCAGGTGCCGGACGCGACCAAGAGTCGTCTGGATTCGCCTGGTGGGCGGGTAACGCCCGTCTAATCAACCTGTCTGGTAAGCTGCTGGGCGCTCACGTTGCCCACTCTGGTCTGATTGTTTTCTGGGCTGGAGCGATGACTTTGTTTGAAGTCGCTCACTTTGTGCCCGAAAAGCCGATGTACGAACAGGGATTAATCCTGCTGCCTCACCTAGCCTCTCAAGGCTGGGGTGTGGGTCCAGGTGGAGAAGTGATCGACACTTTCCCCTTCTTTGTCGTTGGTGTTTTGCACCTGATTTCCTCCGCTGTTCTAGGCTTGGGTGGAATTTACCATGCAATTCGCGGTCCGGAAACTCTGGAAGAATACTCCGGTTTCTTTGGCTACGACTGGAAAGATAAGAACAAAATGACCACCATTATCGGGATTCACCTGATCCTCTTGGGAATCGGTGCCTTCCTGTTGGTGATTAAGGCAATGTTCTTTGGTGGTTTGTATGACACTTGGGCACCTGGTGGTGGTGATGTTCGTGTCATTACCAGTCCTACGCTCAACCCAGCAGTGATCTTCGGCTACCTGCTCAAGTCTCCCTTCGGTGGCGACGGCTGGATTGTTAGCGTTGATAACCTGGAAGATGTCGTCGGCGGTCACATCTGGGTTGGTCTGATTTGCATTGCTGGTGGCATTTTCCATATTCTCACCAAGCCTTTTGCATGGGCACGTCGTGCCTTGATCTGGTCTGGAGAAGCTTATCTCTCCTACAGCATCGGTGCTGTGTCCTTGATGGCTTTCATTGCTTCTTGCTTCGTTTGGTTTAACAACACTGTTTATCCCAGCGAATTCTACGGTCCCACTGGCCCTGAAGCTTCTCAAGCTCAAGCAATGACCTTCCTGATCCGCGACCAGCGCTTAGGTGCGAACGTCGGTTCTGCACAAGGTCCCACTGGCTTAGGTAAATACCTGATGCGCTCTCCTAGCGGCGAAATCATCTTCGGTGGTGAAACAATGCGCTTCTGGGATTTCCGTGGCCCTTGGTTGGAGCCGCTACGCGGTCCCAATGGTCTTGACCTGAACAAGATCAAGAACGACATTCAACCTTGGCAAGCGCGTCGCGCTGCTGAGTACATGACCCACGCTCCTTTGGGTTCACTGAACTCTGTGGGTGGTGTTGCTACGGAGATCAACTCGTTTAACTACGTGTCTCCCCGTTCTTGGTTGGCTTGTTTCCACTTTGTCATGGGTTTCTTCTTCCTAGTCGGTCACTTGTGGCACGCCGGTCGCGCCCGCGCTGCTGCTGCTGGTTTCGAGAAAGGAATTGACCGTGAAACCGAGCCAGTGCTATCTATGCCTGACCTCGACTAATTAGTTTGAGTTTTGAATTAGAGACTTATAACTGATAAATAAAAAGGCTCCTGTTTTCCAACAGGAGCCTTTTTGTTATTGGTAAAATCACGCAGGACGCTGCCTCAAATCAGGGCTACGCTATCGGCATCAATTGCAGCTACCGTGCAATATTGGAGTGCAGAAAACTTGTGAATGCTGAAAACAAAACTGAAAGATTATTTGAGGCAATTCAGTCATCTGATGTCGAGCAAGTCAATCAACTTCTAGATTCTGGAGTTGATGCTAACCGCAAGAATTATTCCAGGGGTCAACATCCACTGGTGTTAGCTTCTAGCATCGGAAATCTAGACATTGTGGAGGCATTGCTGGAGGCAGGGGCAAATGTCAATGCTAAGTCTGGAATAGCTAAAAGTCCCAAGTTTAACCCAACTATTTCTGTGTCATCCGTACCGGGAAATGCCAGTTTAGGCGAGATGATAAGCGAAGCGCTTGAAGATGCCCCCGATCAAGCAAAAGGCTTTTTTGCAGGCTTTACGCAGTTCGTTGATGCTTTCTCAGATGAAAACAGCATCAGTAGTGCGGGTACCAATGAGCAGCAAAACTCCTCCCAAGATGAAGGTGTAGAGTTTGACGAAGAGGAAAATTTTGATGAGGAGGAAGAAAAGACGGCATTGATAGTAGCGATCGCTTCCGGTCATGTTGAAGTTGTAAAAGCTTTGCTGATAGCAGGCGCTGAGGTCAATCCAACAGCTTGGGATGATCCGGTTCCTCTTGTAGTTACTGCCAAACATGGACAGCTTGAAATTGTCCACGCCCTCATTGCTGCTGGTGCTGAAGTTAATAGATTTGACCTGAATTCTGAATTCACACCTTTAGGCATAGCAGTTGAGTATGGACAAGTTGAGATTGTTCGAGTTCTTCTTGAGGCAGGCGCTAACCCTCTAGGAGGAGATACTAGTTGCTCTTCTCTAGCATTAGCTGCGGAACATGGAAATATAGAAATCATGCAGCTTCTGCTGAAGACTGGCGTAGATATCAACTACCCCAAAGGTAGTTACACAGCTTTAATGGGAGCGGCTAACAACGGTCAATTTAAGATGGTGCAAATGCTGGTAGAAGCAGGAGCTGATGTTAATGCTTGGTATGAAGGCTCTAATACTCCTTTGCGCTACGCAGCTTATAACGGGCATCGTGAAATCTACGACTATTTGTATCCCTTAGTTGCTGAAGATATCCGGAAGTATGGGGAGAGAGAAATTGAGAAAGGTGTCAAGAAAAAGGAGCGATTACAGAAGAAGGATGTCGAAAATTTCATGGATGCGGCAATGTTTGGAAAAGTCGAAGCGGTAAAAGCAGCTATTGAGAAGGGGATAGACATCAATGCCATTGGCTCTAACGGACAAACTGCGCTAATGTATTCGGCTAATTACGTTCATATTCCCGTAGTTCAAACTCTAATTGATGCAGGTGCTGAGTTAGATATTTTGAGCGAAGAAGATGGACTTGGTGAGGGGAAAACCGCTTTGATGCACGTAGCTGAAAGCTTTTTCGCAACAGGCAAACGCGCTGAGGTGGTCAAAATGTTAGTGGAAGCGGGGGCGAACATCAACCTCAAAGGTAAGGATGGTCGTACCGTCCTGATGTGTGCTGCGATCGCTGGCTACGCGGATTCAACACAGGCGTTAATTGGAGCAGGAGCCGACCTGGATGCCAGAGATGATAATGGCAATACAGCGATGATGCTGGCTGAGGGTGACAGACATCCTAAAATTGTTCGCCTGCTCAAACAAGCTGGTGCTTCAGAAGAGGGAATGAATGAAATTGCCTTAATTCAAGCAGCTGATGACGGAAATGTAGAACAGGTTAGAGCGTTAATTCAAGCAGGCACAAACGTTAATCACAGGATCAATAGCACCGCGTTATGCAATGCAGCTTCAAGCGGACACTATGAAATCGTGAGAATGCTGATTGAAGCGGGTGCAGACGTAAACCAAAGAATCATTGAAGGATATTTTAATCCGTTACTTTATGCTGCCAATAAGGGATATCTTGATATTGTTCGTGCTTTGATAGAAGCAGGTGCAGATGTGAATGCAGAAGGTTTCTGTAATCCTATTGAATATGCTGAGTTGGGCATTCTGGAGGGACATCACAAAGGCGGACAACACGCTGAGGTGATTGAATTACTCAAGCAAGCGGGTGCTACTAAGTCGCAAAATTTTTAATGGGAAGATATCGCGATCGCATTCACCTTCCTCCCAGCACAAACAAAAAATGGGGATGAGTCACCTCATCCCCATATTCTCAAGAGTTATGAATTAATTCAAAACTCAAAACTATTTACAAACTCGGCACAAATTGCTCTTTTTCCGGTACATCTGTGTACTCAGCAACAATTTGGCGGAACTCTTCACCGTCAATGGTTTCCTTCTCAATCAACAAGTCTACGAGTCGATCGATGACTTCCCGGTTGTCGCTCATGATCTTGCAGGCATCTTTGTAGCATTTAGCGACAATGGACCGCACTTGCACATCAATCTGGGAAGCAATTTCCTCAGAATACTCGCTACGGCTCGTCCAATCGCGTCCCAAGAACACTTCACCACTTTGGCTTTCTAGCGACAGTGGGCCGAGGGTAGACATTCCGAACCGCGTCACCATCTGCCGTGCCAATCCGGTCACCTGTTGCAAGTCTCCGCCAGCACCAGTCGTAATCTCGGAATCGCCAAAGATGACTTCTTCCGCCGCACGTCCGCCTAAAGCGCCGGTAATGCGTGCTAGTAGCTGGGATCTGGAGATTAAGCCTTGATCTTCATTGGGAGTGAACCAGGTTAAGCCACGCGCTTGACCTCTTGGCACAAGGGTGACTTTTTGGACTGGGTCGTGGTCAGTCACTAGGGTACCGACGATCGCGTGTCCCACTTCGTGGTAGGCAATCAGTCGCTTGCTCTTGCTATCCACTAACGGCGTGCCTTCCATCCCCGCTACCACCCGGTCAACGGCGTCGTTGATTTCCATCATTGTGATGGCTTCTTTGCGACGACGAGCGGTCAAAATGGCGGCTTCGTTGAGCAGGTTCGCTAAGTCAGCACCTGTAAAGCCTGGGGTGCGTCGGGCGATCGCTTCTAAGGAAACTTCGGGAGCAATTTTTTTGTTCCGTCCGTGGACTTCCAGAACCGCAAGGCGTCCCTTGAGATCCGGTGCATCCACCATCACTTGTCGGTCAAAACGTCCCGGACGCAACAGCGCTGAATCCAGAACATCGGGACGGTTGGTCGCGGCAATGATAATAATCCCGGTATTACCTTCAAACCCATCCATTTCTGTCAAGAGCTGGTTGAGGGTTTGTTCCCGTTCGTCATTTCCGCCGCCGATGCCTGCGCCTCTTTGCCGTCCCACTGCGTCGATTTCATCGATGAAGATTAAGCAGGGTGCGTTTTCTTTGGCTTTTTTGAATAAGTCGCGGACGCGGGATGCACCGACGCCGACGAACATTTCCACAAATTCACTTCCGGAGATGCTGAAGAAGGGAACTCCGGCTTCCCCAGCGATCGCTTTGGCGAGTAATGTTTTCCCGGTTCCGGGAGGACCGATTAGCAGAACGCCTTTGGGAATTTTCGCACCGACGGCGGTGAATTTCTCTGGTAGTTTGAGGAAGGTAACGACTTCTTCGAGTTCTTCTTTGGCTTCTTCTATGCCAGCAACGTCGTCAAATTTGACGCCGGTTTTGGCTTCCATCTGAAATCTGGCTTTTGATTTCCCGAAGTTCATGGCTTGCCCCGGACCGCCAGGAATGTTGCTAGAGCGACGGAATAGGAAGAACAGCCCAGCAATCAACAAAATCGGAAAAATTAAATTCCCCAAAAATCCCCAGATAGCTCCATCATTGCGAGCGGGATGGGTATCAAAGCTGATATTCGCGTTTCTGAGCTTAGCAATCAATTCTGGGGCAGTGGTTGGCAAATCTACCCGCAGCCGTTGGATGCGGTTATCCAGATCCGGATCGACGGCTTCGACAATTGCTGTCCGACCCCCATCGTAGAGGTCAACACTAGTAACTCTTTGGGCATCTAGGTATTCCAAAAAGCGCCCATAGGTCATGCGGGTACTAGCAGTGTTTTTGCCCAGGTCGGTGGGAGCAGCAGCAAATGCCCCTTGCCAGAGGAAAAACCCTATGACTAAGGCGGGTAATGTCCAAAGTACTAATATTCTCCAGGAAAATTTCATAAATCGGTTGTCTCTAGATACGGCTAATAGAAGCAGATTCAGCGCAGATAAAGCGTTATCACAAACTAGGGATGAGGGCTGATTGAAGGAACTGAAACATTCCTTTTTTTTACCTAATCGAGCAAAACTTTAGGCAGGAAATTCCAGCCAAGAGCTGGATTTGCTACCACCAGGACATTTAGGCTTGTCCCTATAGAGCGAACATTGGCACCTTAAACGTGAACTTAATTAAATTTAACTTAATTCTCATCATTGGATCAACCAACTGCTTTACATATATTATTTAAGGGTTTTTGTCAACAAAAAATAATCATTGAAGATATTCGGCTGTGCTAATCTAGACCCACGCCTGAATATCTTGCAATGAATCAGGAAAATAACCTTCCTCCAAAGGATTGACGCGCCTGCTTCCCAGTTTCAATTCTGGTAAGACAGACGCGCCAGTTAACTTGAAGCGAGCGCCATCAAACTGAGAAACCCAGTTTCTTTAAGAAACTGGGTTTTTATGAGAGTCAAGGAGAGACGACTAGGCAGGACTTCCAGCCAGTAGTAACCTAGTAGGTTTCTACGTGCCAACGACCAGCCTTCTTGATCGTTCTTTGGTATTCGCTCCAAGTCACCCCATCCTTGGCAGCAGCGGCGGAGAGGGCTTCATCAATGCCCCCTTCCATACCCTTCAAACCGCAGATATAGGTGTGGGTATTCTCTTGCTGAATCATTTTCCAGAGTTCATCAGCGTGTTCAGCCACCCGATCCTGAATGTACATTCTGCCGCCTTCGGGGTTTTTCTGTTCCCGGCTGATGGCATAGGTGAGGCGGAAGTTTTCAGGGTACTGCTGTTGCAGTTCTTCAAGTTCTTCCTTGTACAGGATGTTGGGGCTGGTGGGAATCCCGAAAATGAGCCAAGCTAAACCCTTGTATTCGTAGTCGGTGTTAACTGCTCTTTCATTTTCCTTGAACATCCGCCACAGGTAAGCGCGGAATGGCGCAATACCCGTTCCGGTTGCCAACATGATCACGTTGACATTCGGATCTTCTGGTAACAACATTTCTTTACCAGTTGGTCCGGTAATTTTCACATCGTCCCCAACCTGGAGATTGCACAGATGGGTAGAGCAAACACCATAGACCATTTCGCCCGTTTCTGGATGCTTATACTCTAGTTGCCGGACACACAGCGATACAGTCTTGTCATCAACCTTGTCGCCATGACGAGTCGAGGCAATCGAGTACAGTCTTAGTTTGTGGGGTTTGCCCTTGTTGTCATTTCCCGGCGGGATGATGCCAATACTTTGACCTTCTAAATAACGGAGATCCCCTTGGGAGATGTCAAAGATCAGGTGACGAACGGTGCCGATCCCAGCCTCACCAACTAACTCTTCATTACTCAGACACTTACCAATAAAGGGATTATTCGGGCGGTAGATATTAACGGGAATATCTTTTTCCGTTTTTTCCTTCGCTTGAGTCATAGGCTTACTCTCTTTTGGTGCTTGAGTGTCCTGTGCGACGGTTTGCGAAGTGGCAGGAGCATTCGTTGCACTTGACTCAACGCTTGCGGCAGCAGGGGAGCTGGGGGAGCTACCCTTAGAGCCATTTGCTCCGTTGTCAGCACCCAGAGGGTGGATGCTGACAATTTTGCCGCCCAAACGAGCGATCCGTTGCATTTCTTGATTCATGCGATTGTAGGGCACTGTGATAAACACGCTGCCACTACGACGAATCGGGTAGTTTACGTTGTCAGTTGCTTCGTTCTGACGCAGGCCCACCACTTCATAAACAAAGACGCGGCTACCAGATTCTGAATTGGCAGTACCGTTGGCTGCTGTGGAATTGTACATTGCTCTTAAATATCTCCGAACCCACCTTCTGTTAACATTCTGCTACAAAGCGGTCTTTCCACCACATATCGCTCTGCTGACCGAGGGCAGGTAAAAGAGGGCAATGACTGAATCTGGATAGTTAACGTCGCTAATATTAGGGATATTCTTCCTCGCCGGATGGCGATTCGGAAACCCTTCGCTAGCTTTTTTTAGGGTAGCCAGCAATTTATTTAAATAATGTCTCCATTGAGTCAATTTAATTTTTCCTTTCTAAAAATGCACGGCACGCCGTAGCATAAATACTGAGCGAGATGATTCCACTGGGGTTAGCTTGTAGCGTCTATCCCGTTCTGGTAAGATACTGTGTAACATCTAGTATTAAATACTTACTGGACGAAGCTTGAGTCTTCCCCAACGGGCCTTACTCTAGGGTGCTGTAAGCTCCTACTGGTTATGCCTTCTTGCTGTGTCGCAAGAGCTGCAAGAGTAACCAACGGGGTGCCCTCCGGGCTGAGGATTTAGATTGCTTAAAACTCAATGAGAAAAAATTTTTTGCGTTAGAGGGAAGCTATGACCAGTCAGCTGGATCGCGTGGTTCTAATTGGTGTTGCTGGAGACTCCGGATGCGGTAAATCTACATTTTTGCGCCGATTAACAGATTTGTTTGGGGAAGATTTCGTCACGGTGATTTGCCTGGACGATTACCATAGCCTGGATCGGAAACAGCGCAAAGAAACTGGAATTACGGCGCTGAACCCCAAGGCGAATAACTTCGATCTGATGGCCGAGCAGATCAAAGCGCTCAAGAACGGTCAGTCCATTGAAAAGCCAATTTACAACCACGAAACCGGCGAGATCGATCCTCCAGAGCGAGTCGATCCTAACCATATTATTGTGATTGAGGGGCTTCATCCTTTGTATGATGAGCGGGTGCGATCGCTCCTCGACTTCAGCGTTTATCTCGACATCAGCGATGACGTTAAGATTGCCTGGAAGATTCAGCGGGATATGGCTGAGCGCGGGCACCGATACGAAGACGTACTCGCTGCCATCAACGCTCGCCGCCCAGATTTTACTGCCTACATCGAGCCGCAGAAGGAACACGCTGACGTTGTGATCCAGGTGTTGCCGACGCAATTAGTCAAGGAAGAGAAGGTAGGTCAAATCCTGCGGGTGCGCTTGCTTCAGCGCGATGGCGTGGAAGGCTTTGAGCCAGCTTATCTATTTGATGAAGGGTCTACGATTGATTGGAGACCCTGCGGTCGTAAGCTAACCTGCGGCTACCCTGGCATCAAGATGTACTATGGCCCAGACTCTTACTATGGTCATGAGGTGTCCGTTCTGGAAGTAGATGGTCAGTTCGACAAGCTAGAGGAAGTCATCTACATTGAAAGCCACCTCAGCAAGACTGCGGCTAAGTACCACGGGGAACTGACCGAACTGTTGCTCAAGCATCGGGAATATCCAGGCTCTAATAACGGAACTGGCTTGTTCCAAGTGCTGGTCGGTCTGAAGATGCGGGCAACCTACGAGCGGTTAACGTCTGGAAAGAGCCAACCGTTGGCAGCGACGAAAGTATAAACTAGACCCCCAAGGGTAGGGATGCACGCTCGTGAGTCCCTACGACTGCGTTCAAAGCCTTCTAGCAAGGGCTATCTAAGTGAATTGCTGACGCGAGAGACTGACAAAAGGCTCTCGCATTTTATTTTAGGTATCTAGGTTTTAATAGAGATATAAATTTTGGGATTGGGTTGAGTAGAAATATGAGAGTGTGGGTTGCCAGTTTTTTGCTGCTGTTTGGCTTTGCAGAAATCTATCAGTGGTTGAAACAGTTCACGCTGCCGTTGCCGGTGTATATTCTGGGAGGTGCGTTTTTAGCGATCGCATCTAACTACGACAAACTATCTAGCTTTCCTTTTTTGCGAAGCCACGAAGACGAACCAGCGTCGATTAAAGGCCAGACGCCGCTAGCCATGCGTTCTGTTTCTAGCCAATCTCCATCGAACCTCACGCCTCAATCGCCTCGTCCCATTTCTTTCAAAATCGAAAAGAAGACTAAAAAAGGCGCGAATAGCAGCCACTCAATCTAGTGCCACTGGGTCGGAGAATTGTAATATTTACCGGCTTACCGAAAGGATTAAGATCCAGCAACCACCGTTGAGTAAAGCAGTAAGAACTGCACCAATAATCACTCCTTTCATCAATCCCCATCTTTGTTGCCGTCTTAGCCAAAAAATTATTGGGACTACATACAGAAGTTGAGACAATCCAATAGAAAAAATTAATATTGCTAGAATTTGAGCAATGCTATAAATAGACAATAAATTTACAATTATAAACGATAAAAATTCTAAAATAATCCAAACTAAAATATGTATTCCTAATACTAAGAATATACCGCTAATCATTTCAGTGATTTCATTCCTTGAGCGCATAATTTTGTTCTTATAAACATGAAATTATTGCTGCTATATTAAAGTGTTATAAAATCTAGGGTTTTATTTAGGACTAAAGTACAGTAAATAGCAGGCTCCATTTAATAAAGCGGTAAGAACTGCACAAATAATTACCCCTTTCACCATTGCCCTTCGCTGTCGCCGTCTTAGCCAAAAAATAAGCGGAATCACATATAAAAGCTGCCATAAGAATATAGAAATAGCAGAAAACGCCCAAACGATTAAAATAGCGTATCCTCCTCCTAGCAAAGCAGCAATAGGAAAACTTACTAAAAATACTGCTAGACCGGCGATAAGATGCATACCTAATAACAACAGCATTCCGGAAAGTACCCCAAGAAATTCATTTTGATGTTCCATAAAACTCCTGCTGAATTAAACTAATATTTGTTGTTAATAATGGTTTTAGATAGATTAAACCAAGAGGGGACGATTATTAACCAAGTGATATCCAGCACTTCCCTCGCGGTAAAACATATTAAACGTATCAAATGGAATAATCCTCCCATCGGGATGCACAATGTGGATACAGGAACGCTTCACAGAACGGACATCGAAGTTAAAGGGGTCGAGAAACTGTACAATCATCACCCGGAATATATTTTCGTAGGTAATTCCTTCAGGAACAGGTAGTAGTGGCAAGCAACAAAGTAACTGTTTTAAAGATGTTGCAGAAGATGCGGGTGAATGGCTAGTGGAAAACAAATTAAAAATATTTCGCTTTAGCTCATCATCCTGTTCATAAAGAACAGAATTTGGCATGATTTTTACAAAGGTATTTGGCTCTAAAAGTCCAGTTAAGGGTATCACTTTGCCCTTTACTTTCAATGCATAAGCCATTGCTAAACAATCGGGATGGCAAGGAACTGGGAGAATATCTTCTGGTTTAAAATAGGGACTCTGCTGTAAGATAGAGCGACGAACTTCTGTGAGAGTGTAGCGATCGCGCTCATGCTCGAATCCCTCCAGACGCCCTGCTGCCTGAATCGGTTGAAAGGTAACACCCCGCACGCATCGCTGCTGCAAGGCGTATTCGATAATTTTGCCGATTTCGCCGTCGTTTAGCCCTTTTTTCAAGGTAACGACCAAAGTTGTAGAGATGTTAAACTCGTTGAGATGTGCGATCGCTTGTTCCCGAATCTCTCGCAAATCTGCCCCACGTAACTCCTCTAATGCTGCCGCCTCAAAGCTATCAAATTGGAGATAGACTTCAATTCCGGGCATATATTGACTTAAGCGATCGCAAAAATTTCGGTCTTTGGCAATTTTAATACCATTGGTATTGATCATTAAATGGCGAATTGGCTTACTTTTAGTAATATCCAGAATTTTAAAAAACTCTGGATGAATCGTTGGTTCGCCCCCACTAATTTGCACAACCTGGGGTTCTCCTTCATTCGCCACCACTGCATCAATCATTCTTTCAATTTGCTCTAAGGTGCGATGACGTCGGTATTGACTAGAATGTTGAGAAACTTCTTCTGTTCCGGAATCTGCATAGCAAATTGGGCAGGAAAGATTGCAGCGGTCTGTTACTTCTACTAAAGTTAAACAGCTATGTTGTTCGTGATCGGGGCAAAGTCCGCAGTCATAGGGACAGCCATATTTTATAGGAGTATTGAATTTCAGCGGCATATCCCCTGGTTTGATAAATTCCTGGGATAGTTTGTAATAATCGATATCATCAGCAATTAAAACTTCTTGATGTCCGTGAGTAGCACAGTGCTTTACTAGGTAAACACAATCATCTTTAAAGATGATTTTTGCTTCGACTTTGACGAGACATTTTGAGCAAACGCTGTTAGTTAAAGCATAGAAAAGGTAGTTTCGAGTAGGCATATATTTTTTTGTTAAAATGATTACAATCGGTTGAGCAGCTTTCCTGATTGATTCTAGGTGTATGGATTCACAGGTTTCCAATTATAGAAAAATGCTTCGTTATCATTTGCAACTCAGTTATAAGATTTGAGAGAAAAGATTGATCGTTAGATAAATTAAAGGTTAAAGTGTTGCCATTACCAATTGGATAAGTTGTTTTTCCAGTCCATTGGATGTGTCCTAAATTATTAATTTCTGCTTTTAGGTTTATCAATCCTTCCATTGTATTTAGCTCTGCAATACCAGATAGCGTTTGAGATATCTCTATAAGTTGTTCCAAGAAACTAAATATTTGAAACTAAATATTTCCTCAGTCCGTATATCACCCAAAAAATTAGCGTGATAGCCAGGTAAGATTATCTCAATTTCTGAATTAATCCAATTTCTATCCCAATAATCGTCTGCAATGAGATTATTTATCCCTTGAATGCGAATGATTACTTTTTCTTGATTTCCCTTGACAGTAAATTGCATTAGATGATTCAAAAACGAACAATTTTAGAATGCTGTTCCGATAATATAAAATTCCCAATAAACAAGCAATCTGAATGGCGCTTAGCCCGTAGATGGGATGAAAATCTGGCTTAATGAAATCAATTAATAGACGAAAGCTTAAATAAGAAACCATGTAAAACTTAAATAATTCGCCTTCTTGCCGATGGTAGCAGCTGCGAATTTGTAAAAATATCATTAAAATTAGTAAAAAAATAACTTCATATAATTGAGTCGGATGCCGGGGAATGCCATCACCAAAATCTACTCCCCAAGGTAATTGAGTGGGAATGCCGTAAGTGCGATCGCTTAATCCCGTCAAAAAGCAGCCAATCCGTCCCACCGCCGTTCCCATAATCAAGGGATAAACAAAAACATCGCCGGTAGATCGATTGACACCAATCATTTTCTTGGTAATTTCTACACCAATCAATCCACCGAGTAACGCCCCTACGACCGTTTTTCCTTGAAGGAGAACCAAAAAGAATAGTTGCCAATTATTCCCAATTAAATCGATGTGCTGTAGTAAAACCAGCGCTTTCGCACCAACTAGCGCCCCTACCAAGCCACCGACAATTACCGAACTGCGCTGCGTGGGTGCGATCGCATCTTTGCGAGCATTTTTGATTAATAAACGGAAAGCGATCGCATACGCCAACGACTCAAACAAAATATGAGGGTGAATCCGCACCGAACCCAGCCACAAATAAACCGGGAAACTCATTATTTGTATCTCCGCTTGAGGATAGTGCCTCCTCGTGGCTTGAAAATATACCCGACAAGCCCTGTTGCCTGGAGCTAGACAGAGGTTGCCTAGACGATATCATACCCACCCAAGCTTGTAGAAGCTATATTTCCTGGAACTCTTCACAGAAGATTGCTATCCTCTGCTAAAGGATTAAAAATTTCTTGCCAGCAATATATGGCAAGGCATTTTACATGCAAAATCTAAATCTTCCGCATAAAAATTGTTAATAACTGTCAAGTAATAAATAAAAAACTATATGATGTGTAAACATGCATCGCCAGATTTGAGAATTAATCAGGACTAGAGTCTCCGTCAACATCAGGGAAAGCATCAAGGAGATGATTTGAGCGAACTAGGTAGGTAAAGTGAAAAATGGCAATCCCAGCGGCAGAATCCCCAATTACCGAGAGCAGCAAAGTGGAAGCAGAGAATAATCGTTTCTTCACGCTCTCACTGGATATGTTTTTCATCGCTGGTTTCGATGGCTATTTCAAGCGACTGAACCCGATGTGCGAAAAAACGCTCCTGTTCACATCTGAGGAATTTCTAGCCAAGCCGTGGATTGCATTTATTCATCCCAAAGACCGGGAATCTACTCTGGTTCAATTGCAGGAACTATCCAGCACCGGGGAGACGGTCACTTTTGAAAACCGCTTTCGCTGCAAAGACGGAACCTACAAATGGCTGCTGTGGAATGCCGCCCTGTGCGCGGAAGAACAATTAATTTACGCCGCTGCCCGTGACATTACCGAGCGCAAACAGGCAGAAGAGGAACTGCGGCAAAGCGAAGAGCGTTTCCGCTTGTTAATCAAAAATGTCAAAGACTATGCAATTTATATGCTCGATACCAGCGGGAAAGTTATTAGTTGGAACAAAGGGGCGGAGAGGCTCAACGGGTATCAGGCAGAGGAAATTATTGGTCGGCATTTCTCCTGCTTTTTTCCTTCCAGCGAGAGCAGGAGCGGCAAACCTGAGCAAGTTCTACAAAAGGCAGCATTAGACGGTCGGTGTGAATGGGAAACTTTACGCTTACACCAAGACGGGTCGCAGTTTTGGGCAAATGTTGTCGTGACAGCTTTACGAGGCGAAGATGGACGGCTGCGCGGCTTTGCCACAATAACGAGGGATATCACCGAACGCAAGCGATCGCAAGCAGCACTGGAACAAGCAAATAACGACTTAGAAAGACGAGTCGAGGAACGCACCGCTGAATTAAAAGCCGCCAATGAGCTTCTAAAAAGGGAAGTTAAAGAGCGTCAGCAAGCGGAGAAAGCTTTGCGACAATCAGAAGCGCAATTGCGGGAAAAAGCAGCAAAGCTAAAACAAGCCTTAAGCGAATTAAAACAAACTCAAACCCAGCTGATTCAAAGTGCAAAAATGTCCAGTCTGGGACAGTTGGTTGCCGGTATTGCCCACGAAATCAACAATCCCGTCAGTTTCATCTACGGGAATCTCGACTACGCCATTCACTATATTCAAAGCTTGATCGAGTTGTTGCAACTTTATGGAAAACACTCCCCCGAACCCCCTGAGGAAATCCAGGATCTGATTGATGAAATCGATCTCGATTTCGTGATCGCAGATATGCCCAAACTGCTCTCCTCAATGAAGTTAGGGGCTGACCGCATTCGGCAAATTGTCGCCTCTCTGCGGAACTTCTCGCGCCATGACCAAGCAGAAAAGAAGTCGGTCAACATTCACGAAGGCATTGACAACACTCTGAGATTGCTGCAAGACCGCTTAAAAGCTACCGCTACCCATCCGGCGATCGAGGTCGTTAAAGAATATGGCGACCTACCATTGGTGGAGTGCTATGCCGGTCAGTTCAACCAGGTATTAATGAATATCCTCAATAATGCGATTGATGCCCTGGAGGAGGCAGACGGACCCAGAAGCAAACAGGCACAGGAGATGGTATCTCCCTGGCTTTCTGGCTCTCCGACTCCCCAGTCTTGTATTCGGATTTGTACCGAGGTCAAAGACTGCGATCGCATCGCCATCCGGATTGCTGATAATGGCCCTGGGATGAACGAGGAAGTCCGTCGTAAGTTATTTGACCCCTTCTTTACCACGAAACCGATAGGCACAGGTACGGGACTCGGCTTGTCCATTAGCTATCAGATTGTCGTCGAAAAGCACGGCGGTCAATTGACTTGTGTTTCCGAACCGGGAAAGGGGGCAGAGTTTTTAATTGAAATTCCGATTCGGCAGACTCGTTCCGAACCAGCTCTGTCTCGGTGCGCCTGAGAAACAATTAAAAGTTAGAAATTAAAGTTTTAATTGACTTGACAAACCCACTTCCAAAGTGGATGACTTTTCCCTTGCTGGCGAATCCGATATACCTGTTGCTCTAAGCGATGTTGTTCCCGGCTGGATATTCCTAGTAAAATATTCCGGCTTTGCCACACCAATACAGAAGCTGTCATGCCAATGCACAAAGCAAGTCCCAGAGCTGGCAGTGGATTGTAATAAAGTCCATATCGCACTGCCGCCCAGGTAAAGTATTCCCGCAATAGAAAAATTGGGTAGCGCAAGCCCCAGAGACTCAAGGGACCAATCGTAATCCAAAGCAACCCGGCGACCAACCACCTGCCGTAGACAGTCAGCCGGTGTAACCTTTGCACTTGCTGTTGGAAGCTTGGGTCATCAGCATGGCTGAGGGGGTTGCGGGTCAGAGGTTCAGAAGGGCACAGGGGTAGAGGAGAAGTTGAATCTAGATTATCCTGTACTTCCCCACTCTCCGGCTCTCCAGCTCCTCTGCGCCCTTGCTCCCAGCGATCGTCTCTTGCCTGATTCATTGCTTCTTGCCTTATGCCCTTCAGATTTCATCAGAAGCTTTGGGTTCCGTTGCCGCAATAGCGATCGCTTGACCCGTCCGTTCTCTCCACCAAGCTAAAAGGGTGCTCGAAATGAAGATACTGGAATAAGCACCGGCGGCAAACCCAACAATCAGGGCTAGGGCAAAGTTTTTCAGCGTTTCTCCACCAAAGAAAAAGATGGAAAACAAAGTCAACAACACCGTAAATGTAGTGTTGATCGATCGGGTGAGGGTTTGATTCACCGCATCCTCGACAATCTGGTTAATATGCTCTCCGGGATTCAGTTTAATGACTTCCCGAACCCGGTCGTAGATCACCACCGTATCGTTCACCGAGAAACCGATGATAGTCAAGATAGCAACGACAAATAAGCTATCTACCTCAGTACCGAACACCAAGCTCAAGATGGCGAAAAACCCCAGGGTGATCAAAACATCGTGGAGCAAGGCAACAAAGGCGAATAAGGAGTAGTCGAACTGGAAGCGAAAGGTCAGGTAAACAAAAATACCCACAAAGGAGAGCAAGATCGCCAGTAAACCAGAGGCAAATAACTGGCGTCCGAGGGTAGGGCCAACCGTGTCTATCTGAGTCTTTTGGGGATCGAAGGCTCTGAGTTGGTTTAAGGCATTTTGCAGTTTGGTACGTTGGTTAACATCCAACGCCTTGGTGCGGATGGACAAACCCGGCTGAGTTTGCCCTAAAGCGTTTTGAGTTAAAGCTTGGATGCTACTGTCACCCAAACCCTGAGCTGCGATAACTTCCCGAACTGCCCCGATATCAATCGGTTTATCGCAGTTATTTGGTTTAGAACAGTCGAGTTCAAACTGTAACCGCGTACCGCCGACAAAATCTAAACTGGGACGTAACGGCGCACCAATCTGCGTCCAGTTGATTGCCATTGCAATCAGCCCAACCAGGATAAGGACGGCAGAAATCGTCCACCAGAGCGATCGCCGTTTGATTAGATTTAGTTTCATGATCCTACCCCTGGCTCAGACTTCCTTGATGCTGGTAGATTTGGACAAAACCATTGTGGCTTGCGTAATTCTGGAAAGCTGATGGCTGTCATGAGCAGGGTGCGACTACAAGTAATCGCTGTAAACATACTCACTAAAACTCCAATTGCTAGCGTCAGAGCAAACCCTTTGACCAAACCCGAACCCAGCCAAAACATAAAACCACAAGCAATTAACGTTGTGACGTTACCGTCCAAAATGCTGGAAAATGCCCGATAAAAACCAGATTCTACCGAGCGATATAAACTCTTCCCGGCTCTTAATTCTTCTCGCGTCCGCTCAAAAATCAGTACATTGGCATCTACTGCCATCCCGATACTGAGAATAAAACCAGCAATCCCAGGGAGAGTCAAGGTAACGCCGAGTAAAACAAAGGCAGATAAGCACAATAGCGAATATATGAATAGGGCTATCCCAGCAATTGCCCCCGGTAAGCGGTAATAGACACCGATGAAGATCAACACTAGAATCAGACCGCCGATAGAAGCGTTGATACTGCTTTGGACACTATCTCGCCCCAGGGTTGCCCCCACGGTACGGTTTTCAATGATTTCCACTGGGTAGGGTAGGGCACCGCCCCGCAGCTGGACGACTAGCTCGTTGGCTTCTTCTAAGCTAAAGTTGCCTGTAATCTCGGCACCGCCGCCGCTGATGCCTTCTTGGGCATACTTCACTTCAACGGTAGCAGCGCTGAGCAGTTCTTCATCTAAGAAGATTCCTAAAGTGCGTCCCGTCCCAGCAATATTTTTGGTCAACTGGGCAAAGCGTCCGCCTCCTTCAGGATCAAAGGAAATGTTGACACTCCAGTTGTCGCTCGTCTGAAAAGGTCGAGCGGTGGCTCCTGTGAGGTTTTTGCCTGTAAGTGGGGGGTTGGTGCGCTCAAACAAAGCTGCGATCGCTTGGTTACTCCGCTGAAGAGCTTCCTGATTTTTAGCGATCTCCGCTTCGTCTTTCGTCTTTCTCAACTCATCCTGCTTCGCTTTTAATTCCCGTCGCAGCTGTTGTTCAATTTGCAACTGGGTTTCCGAACCCGGTTTTTGTTCGCGGAAATCCAATTGAGCAGTGCCACCCAGCACCCGTTCTGCTTGCTCCGGATCGCTGACCCCCGGTAGCTGCACCAAAACCTGGTCTTGTCCGACCGTTTGCACAATTGCTTCAGAGACCCCAAGACCGTTAATCCGGTTCTCTACGACTTTCTGAACTGCTTCTAAATCTTCTCGCGTGATTTCTTTGCCTTCAGTGGGTTTCACCTGAAGCGTCAGTTGCGATCCCCCTTGAAGGTCTAATCCCAGCCGAATTGGAATCCTGGCAAGCACGGTGATAGAAGCAATCACCAGAACCAGAATTAAGGCTAATAAAGAACGCTGTCTCTGCATACCACGACCCGCTCAAACAAATGCTATGATAATCCCTTTTGGGCTGGTCGATCCGGATTGATTGTCAGCGGGCATTAGTCATTAGTCATTCGTCATTGGCAATTGACTCAGACTAGGGACTAAGGACTAATGACCAATCACACTTGGAGTGCCATCATCTTTTGCACGGCTTCCACAATTTGCTCTGGTTGGACAATCGTCAACCGCTCCAGCGCTCCATTATAAGGTGTGGGAATATCCTGGGAAGATAGCCGCAGAACGGGCGCATCTAGCTCATCAAATAGCCGATCGTTAATTGAGGCTGTCAATTCTGCCGCAATCCCGCCGGTTTTCATGCATTCCTCTACGATAATCACCCGGTGGGTTTTCCGGACGGAAGCGCCGATGGTATCGAAATCCAGTGGTTTGAGGGAAATCAGGTCAATCACTTCCGGATCGAAACCTTCTTTTTCCATCTGTTTTGCCGCTTGCATGACATGGTGACGCATCCGCGAATAAGTGAGGATCGTGACATCCTTGCCTTGCCGCACGACTTCTGCCTTATCTAAGGGCAGCACATATTCTTCCTCTGGTAAATCTTCTTTCAAGTTGTAGAGGAGGACGTGTTCAAAGAATAAAACCGGATTATCGTCGCGGATGGCTGCCTTTAACAATCCTTTGGCGTTGTAAGGTGTGGAGCAGGCGACAATTTTTAAACCCGGTACTGCTTGGAAATAAGCTTCTAGGCGCTGAGAGTGTTCGGCACCCAATTGACGACCGACGCCACCTGGCCCCCGAATCACCATCGGAATTTTGAAGTTGCCGCCGGAAGTATAGCGCAGCATTCCAGCGTTGTTAGAAATTTGGTTAAAGGCAAGGAGCAAAAAGCCCATGTTCATGCCTTCAATAATCGGTCTGAGACCTGTCATTGCAGCACCTACTGCCATGCCGGTGAAGCTGTTTTCGGCAATGGGGGTGTCGAGTACGCGCAGATCACCATATTTTTTGTACAGGTCTCTGGTGACTTTGTACGAGCCGCCATAGTGACCGACATCTTCACCAAGGACAAATACGGCTGAGTCGCGGGCCATTTCTTCGTCTATGGCTGCGCGGAGGGCGTTGAAGAATAAAGTTTCTGCCATCGGTACAGGAGAGAGGAGTTTGATCGGGTCAGATTAGGATTTTAACCTCTTGAGGCTCTAGAATTTTGCCAGCGATCGCACATCGCTCTGGATTGGTGAACCGGAAGCGATCGCACTTTGTTCATCGGCAAATCTATCGCAGTATTGACAAAAGCTTAAAAATATGCAGAAACCCGTTTTCTCAAAGAAGACGGGTTTTATGGGAAAATTATGATTAATCAACCTACAGCTTTTTTGACTTCACGTACCTTTTAAGAGCCATGCAAGTAAAAAGTGAAACTCAAACAATTTTTCCTTTTTACTTTTCCCTTTTTTAAAGCAGGCGGAAGGTGAAGGGATAGCGGTAGGGTTGATCGGGATTACCCAAACAGTGAGTAATTGCCAGAATCGTCAGTGCCCAATGAACGATAAACCCGATAGGTCCGAGGATAAAGCCCAATAAACCAAGGGTGATAAAAGTTAAGAAGGCAATAATCGCTCCATAGAACCAAACATTGAAGTGAAAGTTGATTGCTTCTTTGGCATTGTCTTTCACAACTGGATCATCGGATACAAATAACATCGCGACGGGTATCCCGATAGACACCAGTGTCGTACTAAGAAAGATCGAGCCATGAGATAGTACCGACAACAACTTTCGCTTGTCCGTGTCGTACATCTAAACCCCCTAATGCTTCTGTTGCGTTGCCTCTAGTCAAGACTGTAACACGCGATCGCTGGGGGTGAGCCGCACGCTAGCGAACGGCTTTCCGTACCCGAAAGGCACAAAAGTTTCTGGTACTAAAGCAGAGAGAATTTATCCGGAAACAGCGGCAGAATTTCGGTCACTGACCGCAGCCGTTTGCTGATGTTGCTGCTGAACGGGAATTGCGATCGCGAACTCTGCCCCCTGTCCCGGTGCTGAAATGCATTTCAAGCTGCCACCATGTTTTTCGACCACAATTTGATAACAGATGGACAACCCCAAACCTGTGCCGCTACCAACAGGTTTAGTTGTAAAGAAGGGGTCAAAAAGCTTTTGGCGTACCTCCTCCGTTATCCCAAGACCATTATCAGAAATCCGAACCACAACTTGACGGTCGTCTTGAACTTCAGTGCGAATCCGAATCCAAGGCAGGGACGCTGGGGAACAAAGCTGCTGGGGAGAGTGTACCAAATTCTCCTCTGCACTTCTGCGCCTCTGTGCCTCTACCTCTTCCAGGGCATCAATTGCATTGGTGATGATATTTATAAATACTTGATTCAGTTGCCTCGCATAACACTCGATGGGGGGCAGATTACCATACTCTTTAATAATTTCAATCGCTGGGCGTCCCAGTTTCCCTTTCAGGCGGTTTTGCAGGATCAGCAGGGTACTGTCAATGCCTTCGTGGAGATTAACCGCCTTCACCTCTGCCTCATCCAAGCGCGAGAAGTTTCGCAACGATAAGACAATTTCGCGAATACGGTTCGTCCCCGCCTTCATTGAGGACAGCATTTTGGGTAAGTCTTCCTGAAGAAAATCTAAGTCAAGGTTCTCCACGACTGCGGCAATTTCAGGAACAGGTTCGCAATTGTGTTGCTGATAGAGGCGAATCAGATGTAGTAATTCTTTTGTATATTCGTCGGTGTGAATTAGGTTGGCGTAAATAAAGTTAATAGGGTTATTAATTTCGTGAGCAACACCAGCAACCAATTGACCCAAGCTAGACATTTTTTCGCTCTGAATCAATTGAGATTGGGTTTGTTTCAACTCACATAAGGTTTTTTCTAGATGCAGCGTCTGTTCTCTTAATTGCGCTTCCGATTTTTGTAAAGCGATTTCTGCCTGCTTGCGTTCGCGAAGCGCGGCTTGCCGTTCGCTAATATCGCGTACTATTACCAAAGCTTCTGATTCTAAGCTACGCGCATACCGAGCCTCATAATCGTGCTGGTTGCCGTCTAGGGAAGTCATTTGATACTCGTAGAGTTGTGTTTCACCGGAAGCGATCGCTTTCGATACGTTGTACATGGTAGCTTCAGCCAACTCGGCAGGTAATACCTCCCACACGCTTTTCCCCAAAAAGTGACTGGGAGGCATCGCCAGAGCATCTTCTCTGGGCGCTTGAAAGTCCATAAAAGTCCCATCACTGCAAATCCGAAACAACATATCCGGTAGGGCTTGGATGAAGGCGCGATTTTTCGCTTCGCTTTCACGCAATGCCGCCTCTACTTGCTTGCGTTGAGTAATGTCGCTTGCTACGACTACAATCCCTTTACGGCTTCCATCTGGGTTAAATAAGGGCACCTTGGCGACATCAAACTTCTTCGCTGAACCATCGGGTAATGAAATCTCTTCTTCGTAATGGCTAATGGTTTCTGCACGCCACGCTCTTTCATCGGATTCTTGACAACCAAAAAGAGCTTCTTGATAAAATTCTGTATACTCTTCTAGTTCTGCGTCTGTCTTGCCCTGATAATCGACACCTTCGAGCTGAAAAAGCTTCAGTCCTTCTTGATTCGAGATCAGCCAGCGTCCTTCGCCGTCTTTCATATTCACCACGTTCGGAACCGCATCAATCAGGGTATTCAGCCAGTATTCTTGACTTCGCAGCTGCGCCTCTATCTGCTGACGTTCCTGAATTTCTGATTTCAGTCGGCGGTTGGCTTCCTCGATCTGAGCGGGACTGGGCAGTGCTAGGATGTTAGGAATCAATGACATCAATACGATACCTGTCGCCACAGAAATCACAGCAGCTACAGCTTTCACTAACCCTGACAGCCAATACATTGGGTGCCATAGGGTCCAGATTTCCAACACATGACTTGTCCCACAAGCGATAATAAAGCTGCCAAACAACAGAAATACCCAATCAAAGGGCAAATCGCCTCGCTTGCGGACAATGTAAACCAACAGCAGCGGAATTGAATAATAAGCCAGGGCGATTAAACCATCTGACAGAATATGCAGCCACACTAGCCCTGTTTTCCACAAATAGCAGTGTCCGTGCGGGATAAATTGCCCGGAAGTAAAAAGATTGTGCAAGAGTGATGGCATAAAGTCTCCTTGGGGTTGCTACTTTATAGCTGAATATCGTTCGCTTGCGAGAGTTGGCACGGGTAGGTCTGCACCGGATAAATTACAGTTGTTTTGCTCTTGCAAAAAGACGGTTGGTTTCTTAGCGTAGAACTTAAAAAAAACTTGCTTTGCTTAGCGCCTTGTATTTGGATTCGTCAGCAGTGCGTAATTTTAGATAGGAGACGAGTATTAACGGAATATATCCGCTTAGAATTAAATTAAGTAGATAGATATAAAGAAAGTGCAACCTTAAACGAAACTTCCCTGCGTTCTCAGTTCACCCACAAGTCAGGGGAAGAATGGTGAGAATTTTTATTGACGAAAGAGAGAAACTTTCTCCCTTTTTCGGGGCGAAAAGTCTAAACAGAGGTTTCCTCTGTTAGCATTAGGTTCTCGCGAATGGAAGAGCAACGCTTGTCAACACAGCAGGCGCATGGGCAAGGTCTTCCGGTTAATTGGACTTACCTCCTTAGACAAAACTGCTAGCGAATTGCGGCTAGCAGGAGTGAATCTAAATTTTTGATGAAGGTGAGAGTTGTTAATCGGGAATGTTACTGAAAGAAGCGATCGCGTCTTAGTCCAATCGGAACGCTAGAACGAATAAAAGTAAAAAGGCTATCTCCGGTTTGGGTTGTTCTGTCTGTTGTATACGGATACGCTTCATCGTTTCACAATCTAACCTTTTATAATTTTTGTTGAAAGTACCGAACCAGGCATCCGAATGTTTACTGATTTCCAGTCCCCAGAAGCAACCACTCAATCTGAAATACAAGCAGCGGTTGAGCGTCGGCGTAACTTTGCGATTATTTCTCACCCTGACGCCGGTAAAACGACGCTGACCGAAAAGCTGTTGCTGTACGGAGGTGCGATTCACGAAGCGGGGGCGGTGAAGGCGCGTCGAGCGCAAAAAAAGGCAACTTCTGACTGGATGGAGATGGAGCAACAGCGGGGAATTTCGATTACCTCGACGGTGTTGCAGTTTGCATATCACAACTGTCAGATTAATTTACTGGATACTCCGGGACACCAAGATTTCAGTGAAGATACGTATCGGACGCTGGCGGCAGCAGATAATGCGGTGATGCTGATTGACGCAGCGAAAGGTTTGGAACCGCAAACACGGAAGCTATTTGAAGTATGCCGGATGAGAAAAATCCCCATCTTCACTTTTGTGAATAAACTCGACCGCCCCGGACGGGAACCATTGGAACTGCTGGATGAAATTGAGCAGGAATTGGGATTGCAAACCTATGCCGTAAACTGGCCAATAGGAATGGGCGATCGCTTCAAGGGCGTCTACGACCGACGCCAGCAGAAAATTCACCTATTTGAGCGCAGCGCACATGGCAAGCGGGAAGCCCTGGATACCGTTGTAGACGTGGGAGATCCCCGAATTGAAGAACTGCTAGAGCAAGAACTTTACTATCAGCTCAAAGAAGATTTAGAACTCCTGGAAGGCGTTGGCTCAGAACTGGATCTAGACCTCGTTCACAATGGCACCATGACGCCCGTGTTTTTTGGTAGCGCCATGACCAACTTTGGGGTGGAGTTATTTTTGGATGCGTTTCTCGACTACGCCCTCAAACCCGGTTCCAGGCAAAGCAGTAATGGTGCAATTCCACCCACTTACCCAGAATTCACGGGTTTTGTCTTCAAGCTGCAAGCCAATATGGACCCGAAGCACCGCGACAGGATAGCCTTTGTGCGCGTCTGTACCGGCAAGTTTGAAAAAGACATGACAGTGAATCATGCCCGTACTGGCAAAACCGTTCGCTTGTCTCGTCCTCAGAAACTATTTGCCCAAGATAGAGAATCGATTGAAGAAGCGTATCCCGGCGATGTTATTGGATTGAACAATCCTGGCGTCTTCGCAATTGGCGATACGATTTATACGGGTCAGAAGCTAGAGTACGAAGGTATTCCCTGCTTCTCTCCGGAATTGTTTGCTTATCTGAAAAACCCCAACCCTTCTAAGTTCAAGCAATTCCACAAGGGGGTTTCGGAATTGCGGGAAGAAGGTGCAGTGCAAATCATGTACTCAGTGGATGAAGGCAAACGCGACCCAATCCTAGCAGCGGTGGGACAATTGCAATTTGAGGTAGTGCAATTTCGCTTGCAGAATGAATACGGTGTTGAAACTCACACAGAATTATTGCCTTATAGTGTGGCTCGTTGGGTAGCCGGTGGCTGGGAGGCTCTGCAAAAAGTGGGACGTCTTTTCAACACTGTGACGGTGAAGGATAGCTGGGGGCGTCCGGTGCTGTTGTTCCGAAACGAATGGAATTGTCAGCAGGTGCAAGCGGATCATCCAGAGTTGAAGTTAAATTCTGTAGCGCCTGTAGCGGCGGGGCAACAACCAGTAGATTTTTGACCCAAGCGCTTGGTGAAAGCCAATACCTCACTGGTTTCCTGGGTCATGATTGATGTTTCCCAGCCTGTTTCAGGCTGGGTGCCACTGTCCCGCCGGAGCCGGATATCAAAAAAGGTGGACACTTGCCCACCTTACCTACTCTCATCTTCCGTTTTATCTAGAAGGTGGACACTTGCCTACCTTACCTACTCTCATCTTCCGTTTTATCTAGAAAGGGCGGGGTTTCCCCGCCCTTTCTATTAGGCATTCGTGTTAATACTCAGCAGCACCTCACCTTTGATCATCCGTTGGGCGGCATCGAGGAGCGCTTCTTCCAGATAAGGCTTGGTAAAGTAGCCCTTGGCTCCCAACTGAGCTGCCATTTGCTGGTGCTTGCTAGCGCCACGAGAAGTTAGCATGGCTACTGGCAGATGGTTGAGGCTGGGGTCTTTCTGAATCCGTGAGAGCAACTCGAGTCCGTCCATGCGAGGCATTTCAATGTCGCAGAAGACAATCTCGCAAGGCAGACCCGACCGAAGTTTATCCCAAGCTTCTTGACCGTCACGGGCTTGTTCCACTCGGTATCCTGCCTTGTTAAAGGTCATGGAGAGAAGTTCGCGCACCGTAATTGAGTCATCTACAATCAAGACCATCGGATCGGTCTTCACTGCTGGAGCCTCTACAGGAAGGGAAACACCCGCCTTATCCCACAGAGAAACGTTACGGTCTTTGCCAATCCGACCCGTCGCTAAGTCAATCAGCTCTAGAACGTCAGCAATGGGCATGATCCGACCATCCCCTAAGACAGTAGCACCTGCGACGCCTAGGGGCTTGGGCACAGGGCCTTCCAGTTGCTTAATCACAATTTCTTGTTCTCCCAGCACCTGATCTACTTGGACGGCGATAAAATTGCCAGCACTGCGTAGCACGACAACCGAAATCATGTCATCTTCCCTGTTTCCACCATAAACGGTGCCTCGACTGAGGTGACGCTGGTAGGTCAGTAGTTCCTCTAGAGGTTGGAAGGGCATGAGAGAGTCGCGCCAAGAGATACAGGTCTCACCTTCTGAGTTCGTTTGAATGCGGTCTTGGGGCACATCCAACATATCTTCCACCCCATCCATCGGGAAGGCAATGCGAGCTTTGTCACTCAGGCAACAAAGTGCTTTGCAAATACTTAAGGTAAGGGGCAGACGAACGGTAAAGGTAGTGCCCTTGCCTAGGGTGGAGTCTGTTGTGATTACACCGCGAATTTCGTTCAAACTGGTGCAAACCACATCCATCCCGACGCCGCGACCTGAGAAGTCATCGGCTTTGTCTTTGGTACTAAAACCAGGATGGAAAAGCAGATCGTAGACTTCCAGACGGGTCATGGACTTGGCTTCAGATGCGGTAATCAGCCCTTTTTCGACTGCCTTTGCCTTTACCCGTTCTGAATCAATGCCTGCGCCATCATCCGAGACGGAGATAACGGTTTGGTTGCCTTGATGGAAGGCTCGGATGGTAATCCGACCTACGGGAGGCTTTCCAGCGGCTATACGCACTTCTGGCGGTTCAATGCCGTGAGTGATGGCATTGTTCACCAGGTGCGTCATCGGATCGTAGAGGTGTTCCAGGATCACTTTATCGATCAAGGTTTCCCGACCCTCAATCTGTAGCTCGGCTTGTTTGCCGCACTTGAGAGAAATCTCGCGGACGGCACGGGGCAAGCGGTCGGCAGTTTGGGCAAAAGGCACCATGCGCGATCGCGTCAATCCCTCTTGCAACTGAGTCGTCACCTGCCGCAGCATCCGGGCGACTTGGTCGGTTTCATCAACGAGGAATTCAATGTCAGCCGCCGACTCTCGGACGCGGACAATTAGCTCAATGATTTCTTGGGAAAGGCTGTGGAAAGGCGTAAACAGATCGAGTTCCAATTCACCCAAACCAAAACGGCTGTTGGCGGGAGCCTCCTGCGCTGCCGACGTATGGTCAGGTCGGGCGTTGAACCGATTGCTTTGACGACTGGCGAGTAGAGAGCTTTCTAAGAGCGATCGCTCGTACCGATCCTGCATCCTCGCTCCCACGTCACTGAGTTGCTGTACCTGGTGCAGCAAGTTATCCAGAAATTGTCGCAGGCGTTCTTGATCCTGTTCCAAAGTGTTCCGGTTCACCACTAATTCCCCCACCAGGTTGCTGAGGTTGTCTAGGTGCTTAACCGGCACCCGCATGGTCTGTTCAAACACTTTAACCGGACGGGGACGATTAACCGGGCGAACTTGGCCTGGGCTTGTTTTCACACTACGTGGCCCACCCATCGTCTCCTCAGCCTGTCCCAACAGTTCCTCCAAATCCCCAAATCCATCGTCAAGGGCGTCTGCGGATGTAGTTGTTTCAGCTATCGGCTTCGTAGGAGAACGCTGCGATTGAGCAAATTGAGGAACAAGCTGAGGTTCATCATCCCCCAAGAGAGCTTCCAAGTCAGCAAACTCATTCATGTCTTCTGCATCAAAAGCCGCTGGCACGGATTCCTCTTCGCCTAGCAGTGCTTCCAACTCGTCAAACTCATCGTTACTTGCCAAGTTAGATGCTGGTTCTGCGAACACTTCCTCACCCAACATTGCCTCTAATTCGTCAAACTCATCGTTTTCCACTAATGAGATGGCTAAGTCTTGGTCTTGTTCTCCAACTGTCTCTAGCAAAGACAACTCATCTAAAACAGCAGCCTCTGAAGGATTTGCAATCTCTTGTTGTTCTGTCACTAAGTCCCAGAGATCGCCAACTTCCTTCAACTCATCTGCGTCTGACGCTTGGTTTTCTGAAGGAATTTCTCCAATTAACAGATTCTCTTCAAAATCCAATCCATCCCCAAACTCTACTGGTTCGCTACCTAAGAGATCCTCTAACTCGGAAGCTGCCTCTTGAGACACCGCTGCTGAGTCGATTCCCCACTCGGCATCGTCCATGTCGCTGCTAAATAGGTCTAAATCTGCTAATTCCAGCGCTTCTGGAGTCAATGCAGGTGATGCTTCTTCTCCAAACATTGCTTCCAGATTCTCTGACTCTACCGGCACCGCCGCCAAGTCGATTCCCCACTCAGCTTCCGTTTCGCTGCCAAATAAGTCTGAATCTGCTAATTCCAGTGCTTCTGGAGTCAATGCAGGTGATGCTTCTTCTCCAAACATTGCTTCCAGATTCTCTGACTCTACCGGCACCGCCGCCAAGTCGATTCCCCACTCAGCTTCCGTTTCGCTGCTAAATAGGTCTGAATCTGCTAATTCCAGCGCGTCTGGAGTCGGTGCAGATGATGCTTCTTCTCCAAACATTGCTTCCAAATTCTCTGGGGCTTCCGCAGGCACTGCTGCTAAGTCGATTCCCCACTCGGCATCGTCCATGTCGCTGCTAAATAGGTCTGAATCTGCTAATTCCAGCGCTTCTGGAGTTGGTGCAGGTGCTTCTCCAAACATTGCTTCCAGATTCTCTGACTCTACCGGCACCGCGGCTAAGTCGATTCCCCACTCGGCTTCCGTTTCGCTCGTTTCGCTGCTAAATAGGTCTGAATCTGCTAATTCCAGCGCTTCTGGAGTTGGTGCAGGTGCTTCTCCAAACATTGCTTCCAGATTCTCTGACTCTACCGGCACCGCGGCTAAGTCGATTCCCCACTCGGCTTCCGTTTCGCTCGTTTCGCTGCTAAATAGGTCTGAATCTGCTAATTCCAGCGCTTCTGGAGTTGGTGCAGGTGCTTCTCCAAACATTGCTTCCAGATTCTCTGACTCTACCGGCACCGCGGCTAAGTCGATTCCCCGCTCGGCTTCCGTTTCGCTCGTTTCGCTGCCAAATAAGTCTGAATCTGCTAATTCCAGCGCTTCTGGAGTCGGTGCAGATGATGCTTCTTCTCCAAACATTGCTTCCAAATTGTCTGACTCCACCGGCATCGCGGCTAAGTCGATTCCCCACTCAGCTTCCGTTTCGCTGCCAAATAAGTCTGAATCTGATAATTCCAGCGCTTCTGGAGTCGATGCAGATGATGCTTCTTCTCCAAACATTGCTTCCAAATTCTCTGGGGCTTCCGTAGGCACTGCTGCTAAGTCGATTCCCCACTCAGCTTCCGTTTCGCTGCCAAATAAGTCTGAATCTGATAATTCCAGCGCTTCTGGAGTCAATGCAGGTGATGCTTCTTCTCCAAACATTGCTTCCAGATTCTCTGACTCCACCGGCATCACGGCTAAATCGATTCCCCACTCAGCTTCCGTTTCGCTGCTAAATAGGTCTGAATCTGCTAATTCCAGCGCTTCTGGAGTCGGTGCAGATGATGCTTCTTCTCCAAACATTGCTTCCAAATTCTCTGACTCCACCGGCACCGCCGCCAAGTCGATTCCCCACTCAGCATCGTCCATGTCGCTGCCAAATAGGTCTGAATCTGCTAATTCCAGCGCTTCTGGAGTTGGTGCAGGTGCTTCTCCAAACATTGCTTCCAGATTCTCTGGGGCTTCCGCAGGCAACGAGGAATCTAAGAGATCCTCATCAAGCTCGAAAGCTGCGTCCACAGGTACTGCTGCTGAGTCGATTCCCCACTCAGCGTCGAATTCAGTAGCTAACAGATTTTCTTCATTCAAATCCAGCGCATCCAGCGCATCGGTACTGGAAGATGGCTCATCGCCTAACATTGTTTCTAGATTTTCTGCGGCATCCAGAGATTCTTGAGATGTTTCCTCTGACGGCAGCTCTAAAAACGCATCGGTTGTAGCGAAGAAATCATCGGAGGCGTCTGCCGAAACAAGGGGCTCTTCCTGACTAGGATCAAACAAACTGGATAACGGCTCGCCTAGGCTAGCATCAAAAGCATCTGTATTTCCATCGGATAGGCTCATGCTGGCAAAGTCCAGAGAACTATCCCACTCAGTTGTTGCAGTTGCTTCTGGCTCTGCCTCAAAGAAGTTATCTAATGCGTCAAGTTGGGGCACTTCATGGCTTTCCCCATTCATGTCAAGAGATTCATCTAAAGATGCGAATTCTGTTGTTTCTAGCTCTGCTGCTTGCGACCCAAAGAAATCACCTAACTCATCTACCGAGACAGTTTCGGTAAGATTAGGAACAGCGTTTAGCGCCCCATTCGCATCTGCATCTTCTTGTAGCGCTAGGTTCTCGATCTCGCTACCAGTGCTTTCCGCTTCACTTTCCCAATCCAGGCTAAAGGGACTGGTTTGTGGATTGTCCAACTCCAACAAGTCCAGTGCTTCTTCGTTCCTTGCGTCTGAGGCGCTTGTATCCAGTGCAAATGCATCTGGAGACGCCCAATTGCTGGGAATATCTAAATCGTCTAAAGCTGAGAATGGCTCTTCAACCAAAGTTTCATTGAACTCCAGTTGGTTTTCCCAATCTTCTAGGTCTTCTCGTGCCGTTCCTGGCATTTGAGCTGCTGTTACTTCTGAGAAGCCCGCGGGTTGGATTGTCTCGTCCCACGCCAAGTCTGTTGCTGACCAATCCTCTAGGAAAGCTCTGTCAACGCTGCTTGTACTGGCATCGATATCTTCCACACCTGGTATGGCAGGCCAATTAAAGTCGAGGTTAACATCTCCTACCGCATCCGCTTCGATTTCGGGTGCGATCGCTTCTGACTCAAAGGGAGTTCCTATTGCTGCACTCAAGTCCAGCAAGTCGTTTGTCTCGTTTCTTGGCATCGTTTCTTCAAGCCACAGATCTGTGTTGTCATCCAACATCAGTTCATCGAGAACATCGCCATTGTCTGCTCTGGCGTGTGGGGTTTCAAACAGATCCAAGTTGCTAAAGTCAGGTTCTTCTTCCCAACCTGCTGCCGTTAAATCAACTTCATCTTCCAACAGGCTACCCATCTCCAAATCGCCTGTCAAAGCTATACTCGTACTCTGCTCATCCTCAAACACAAAATCTGGCAAATCGTTATCAGTCGCGGCGATTGGCTCGGCGGCAGCAACACTATCGAGTACCTGCAAATCCTCGCTCGACCAATCTGTAGCCCAGTCCGACCCTTCTGTAGACATGATCGATGGAGTTTCTAACTCTTCTGAAACTTCCTGGTTGCTGTTCTCGGCTGCTTCGCCAAACAGCGTTCCTGTTGTCATCAATTCCCAGTCTGACGACTCCTGATTCGCTGCTGCCTCGATCGAGTCATTTTCGTTAGTATCTATACCCGCAGCACCGAACAGATCTTCATCCGAATCCGACTTTAACGCTTCAGATTCTGTCGCCAAGAGTGCCAAGTCCAAATTCTCAGAGGTAAGAATGCCTAATAAATCTTCATCTGTAGCAGCCGCAAGCGACTCGCTTAAAGGGTTGGCATTCTCCTGTTGCTCAAAGCCTTCATCTTCTAAGAAACTGTCACTCCAGAGATTGGCTAAATTCTCTGATGGGGTTGCTTCTGAAGCTGCGCTTGGGGCATCTGCCGCAAACAGCAGGTCAGAAAAATCATCTTCATCTCCATCTGACACGCTACCTGCGAACAATTGTGCGACATCTTCCCGTTCGCTTTCGGCTGAAGGCGTTTCGCCTTCCTCTACTAAGTCTTCTCCAAATCCAAACAAAGTTAAATCATCTTCTTCGGTTGCTGGAGTGGCAGATTTTCCTAACCCATCTGTATCACCACCCAGTAAGTCAGAAAAGTCGTTTTCTTGTTCAAGATTCAACCATTCCTGACGCTCTGTGCCCATATTCTCTGCCCCATCGCCAATGACTTGTTCTTCTTGCCAGGTTTCATCCAGATCCGGGGCTTCCCCTTCAAACAAATCAGCAAGGCTATTGAGTTCTGCCATGCCGACTTCCGGCCCGTTGGGATCGGCTGGATGATTGGCAGATTCCTTACCCCGACCTGATTTGATACTCGGTTGAGAGAACGTCGTATCTGAATTCGCGGAGGTGAGGGAGGGTTCTTTCAAACCAGCCCCCGATTCACCAGCCGCAAACCGTTCTTCTTGGATAAACGTCTCTGAGTAGTTGAAACGGTCGGTTGCTTTTGGTCGGCTTTGACGGGTTCCGGCTTCTGCTGGGGTCATAGAATGCTGCGATTGTACAGACGCAATTCGGGTCTGTAAATCGGCAGTTGTTGCTCCAGCTAGTTCTTGGGCTGAATAGATGAGCGAGGGTTCGGCATCCAGTTGCTCCAAAAGCGATGGAGTGGCCGAGGATGGTAGGAGTGCATTGAGCTGGGAACTCGGCTCAATTGAGCTAGCGCGACCTGCTAGCACCAGCTCTTGGGCTTGTTTAATTTCTTTAATAACGACAGTAGCCAGAGTGCGATAGGAATTTTCTGGATTTGCGATCGCGCTTGCCGAAGCCTGAATCAGTTCTGACCACTTCGGGCATTCATATTGTTCGCCCATCCGTTCCAAAGAACCGCAGATTTCCTGAAGCTGTTGTCTGCACCTGGGTTGGTCGGTTTGTTTAAATAGCTGCAACATTTCGCGCAGCTGGTTGAGTACGTCGCTTTGAAAGCGTTTTTGGGCTTGCCCATCTCGAAGGTAGCCGCCTGCCGCTGTTGCCACCCCTGCCTCTTGAGCGCCGCTAGCCGCCTCTAAGGAGACATTCCCGCCAGCCCCATTCACTAGGAATGCCATATGCTGGTTCAGTTCCTCAAATACCGGCTCGACGCCTGACATGATACCGTTAGCAATTTCCTCAGTCAGACCAAATGGGCCGCTGAGTTGCTCTATCAATTCCTTGAGGGTATCGGAAACCTTCAAAAAGAGGGACTCTAGTTTTTGGTCAATCTTCACCGGACACTCTTTGAGGACTTTGAAGCAGTCTTCTAAGCGGTGGGAGGTTCTCTGAATACTGTTGATTCCCAGCATTGCCGCCCCGCCTTTGACCGAATGGGCGGCGCGGAAAACTTCATTCACCATCTCAGAATCTTCAATGGTGCTTTGCAGATTCACCAATCCCTGTTCAATGGTATTGAGGTGGTCTTTCGCCTCCTCAATGAAGTAGCCCATGATTCGCTGTTGTTGCTCCGGCTGCATAGCAGTATCCTTCGAGAGTGCTGAGTGCTATTGACGCCCATACGGCGGCTTCCCGTAGGGAGTGCTGAGTAGGAGAAAGAAGTTTTTTTCTCCACTAGATTGCTTTTAATGTACCCAATCTATACAGAATCGACATCATTGATTTTTGCCCGATTTGTAGAAACCCGATTAATCGAGTTTTTAGGGCAATTCTCAGTCGTTTTTGCCCCACAATTGCTGATTTCTCAATTTATTTCCCCTCAGTAGCTTCGATGCGGAAGCGTTCGACGGAAGTTAGCAGGTCTCGTGCCACTCCAACCAAGTTTTGCAGCGCAGTGGATACCCGTTGCGCTTCCTGGGAAGTTTCTTGCGCGGTCAGTTCCACCGATTGCATCACCTGGGCAACAGCAGAAGAAGTTTCTGTCTGTTCCACCGTGTCAGCAGTAATCGAGCGAACCAGGGCGTCGATTCGATTTGACACCTGAATGATGTCTTCCAAACTCCGCTTTGCCTGTTCTGCCCGTTTCGTTCCATCAATTACCTGTTGGGTGCCTTCCTCCATTGCCATCATCACCGAACCTGTTTCGCTCTGGATTTGCAGCACAATCTGTTCAATTTCCTTCAAAGCTTTCGCGGCTCGGTCTGCAAGTTGTCGCACTTCATCAGCTACCACAGCAAAGCCCCGACCCGCCTCACCGGCCCGTGCTGCTTCAATACTGGCATTAAGTGCTAGAAGGTTGGTTCGGGAAGCGATCCCTGAAATTAACGCGACAATCTTAGAAATTTCCTGGGAAGATTCAGCAAGGCGTTTAACTTTTCGAGTCGTTTCTGCAACGGTTTCCCGAATTTGCAGAATCCCTGCCACCGTTCGTTCTACAGATTCACCACCCTTCAAGGCTGTGGCAGAGGCGGCGCGGGCGACTTCTTCGGCTTCTCTCGCATTCTCAGCAACCCGCTGAATCGAGCCAGTCATTACCTGAACCGAGTTGAGAGTCACCGCTAGCTCTTCTGCCTGTCGCAGCGCATCGGAAGACAAACCGCGAGCGAAGACTTCACTATCCGTTGCCCCTTTACTGACTTGTCGAGCCGCCATCTTCACCTGTTGAACGATTTCCCGCAGGTTTTGAATGGTCAGGTTAAAGGAGTCGGCAACAGCTCCCAAAACGTCTGCGGTGACTTCTGCCTGCACGGTCAGATCCCCACGGGCAGCACCTTCTACATCATCCAGCAGTCGAATCACTTGACGTTGCAAGTCTTCTTTTGCTTGTTCTTGCTCTTCCGCTTTGCGTTGAGCTTCGGATGTAGTGGTCAGGATGACACGAGCCATTTGGTTGAACCCAGCGGCAAGAGAACCGAATTCGTCTTCTGAGTAAACGGTTGCCTGGGCATTAAAGTTGCCACCAGAGACAGACTCAAATTGAGCTTGGAGGTCTTCGGTGGTTTTTTTGATTTGCCGAGTCGTGATTCGTCCTAAAGCCAGGGTAGTCCCAAAGGTGGCGGCACCGGCTGCCAGACTCATCACCCAGCTGGTGTTACGGAGGTGGGAGATTGTAGTGTTTTTGCTGTCTTGGGGAGCAGCACTCGCGGAGATGAAGCTGACAAGTGCAACGACAACGGCGGAGACAATTCCGGCAGCAGCGGCAGAGATCAGCGGCTTTTTACTCAGAGGGGCGTTTTCAAAGGCAGCCAAAGGGCCTTGTTCAATGGTGACATTTGGCTCTGCTTTGGAGCCTTCTGGAGTAAAGGAAATCGTTCCGGGGCTTTGTTCGGAGGTTCCGGTGATGCTGAATTCATCATCGTGAACGCCCAAGCTTGAACTTCCGGAGGATTCGGTAAAAGTTCGCGTCTCTACTTTCCGCTTGGAATCTCCAGATGCCCGTCTTGAAGAGGTTCCCAAGTCGGAAATTCCTGCGGAGAATCCTTGGCTATTGCCTTCTGAATGGGACAGATCGAAATCCGGAATGCTCCCTAAATCGTCTCCAAAATCACCAAATTCGTCTAAGAAGTCGCTGCTACTTTCATTGAGCCGGTTGCGCTGTTGATTTTCTGAGGAAAACGAGTCATAGCCAATGGCATCGTCAAAGGCTTCAAAGTCAAACTGGTCATTTCGGGTATTCCCGTTTTGATCGGAATGGGCGACATAAGTAGCATCGTCTTCGTAGGAATGAGTCTCAAACGGGCGGTGACGAGATCTGCTCGGATCGTTGCTACTGGTATAAGGTTCGGTATCGCCTAAGGCGTCCTGACTGTCATATCCGAAACTTTCCTCCTCTGTTCTTCTGGATTCCAGCTCTCCGGATCTCATTAACAGTGTTTCGTCTTCCAGAGGAAAGTAATTGAAATTGGGTTCTTCTAAGGTGTCGGAAGAATTGGGAATTTCAAATGTCGAATTGTCATTCTCGAAGCTGCCCGATGGCATTTGAAATTCAGGAGTCCCCGTCTGATCGAAGTCAGTAAAGGCGTCCAGCGGAAATGCCTCTGCATCAAAATCTGTATTGGTTGCGGGCGATCCAGTTTCGTCATCCAGAGAGCTGGGCGACCATGATTGTGCAAAGGGGTCGTGATAGGCTTCTGGTGTTTGTGCTGTTGCACTATCTGTATAGTCTGAGCTGACAAACGGATTTGCCGCTGAGTAAGACTCTATATCCTGAAAATCTCCGGAGTCGAAATCATCTAGAGAAGAGATGTCCTGAGTTGCCATCTCTGGTTCTTCTAGGGATGGCCATGCTGCGTTGGCTTCTGGAATCGCATAATCATCATGGTTGAGTGCAAATTCGTCAGGTTCCAACTCGCCCCCAACGGGATCGGAAGTTGCACCAACCGATTCGGAGTAATTTTCGCAAGAGAGGGCGTATTCTATTCCCTGATTGGCATAATCGATAAACTCTTGGTCGTCGGTGAGCTGAGGCACCAACTCGTATTGTTCTCGCGCGATCGCATACTGCTGTAATCCATAACAGTAAATATGACCCCGTAGAATCCGAGCATTTGGGTCATTGGGAAAATTTTCGACTAACCGATCGATGATGGCAGCTGCCTCTTCGTAGTTGCCCAGCGTGTAAGCCGAAAATGCGTGTTGATATTCTTGTGTGTAATCTGTACTTGATTTCATTTGCTTCCCCCAAAACAAGTAAAAATTAAAAATTAAAAATTAAAAAATTCATTTTGCCTTTTTACTTTTTAATTTTTAATTGATTTCATGCTGCCCATCGCGCTGAGCGAACAATTGCGACTTGGTCTAATAGTCGGAGAAACTGATTTTTCTCTTTGTCTAATAACCACTCACCTTTAAGAAAAGGTGCCATACTGTCTGGAACGTTAGTAAGCATCTGTACCTGATCGATATCAAGCCAGTCCATGCCGACAATGCGCTCAACGGCTAAGCCTAACATGGTGTCCTGGTCTTCAACGGCAATCACTGGAATCTCAGGTTTGTCTGTGTTCAGGGCAGATGAATCCCCTAAAAACTGCCCGAGGTCTGCGACCCAAATCACTTGCCCGCGCCAGTTCAGGGTTCCTAACAGGAGGGGAGAAGCGTTGGGAATTGGAGTAATCCTGTCTGGTGATGGAGAAACCACTTCACGGATTCCACTAGCTCCTAGGGCAAATTCGTTACCGGATGGAACGTAAAACCGCAGGTGTAATTCACCTTCAGGACTCTCCAGTTCCTGAAATCCGGGTGAGTGATCTTGACCGCTGCCTGTTAAAAAGTCCGGATTGCCGACCATTCTATCTCCTTAGCTGTTAACTGTTAGCTGTTAGCTTTTGTTACTTCTCGAAACCTAAAAGCTACTAGAACTTTGGAGGTCAGTAGTTTTGGGCTAATGGCTAATGGCTTGTTAGCCTCGTAGCAGCTGTTTGACCGTCCCTATTAGCTCGGTTGGCTGAAAGGGTTTGGCTATGTAAGCGTCTGCACCTTGTTTCATTCCCCAGTAGCGGTCAAATTCTTCTCCTTTCGACGAACACATTACCACAGGAACATTCTGGGTTTTTGGGTCGGCTTTGAGCCGACGACATACCTCATAACCGTTCATTCGGGGCATGACAATATCCAATACCACTAAGTCGGGGCAAGACTTGAGAATTTGTTCCAAGGCTTCGACACCATCAGTGGCAATCGTTACGGTTAACCCACTTCCCTTGAGGAGGTCTGAGATCATTGCCCGTTGTGCGGGACTGTCTTCTACAACCAGAACTACACTCATAACTCCCTACCTACCTGTCTGCCGGTTCAAACATGAACGCTCGTAAGCCACGATTGGTTCACCCCTCAACCATGTCATGACTTAAGTATCCCATCTAACTTTAGACTCCTGTACGGGCGCTGTTTACGAAATATCTCCCCTGCTTTGGAGAGTCGCTGGTAAACGATTGCCCCCACGACTTGCTTAGTATCTGTAGTCGGTAGCCCGTCGTTGATAGTCCCTAGTCCATAGTCTATTCCTAATTTCATCATTGAATGAAGCCCCGCCTCATCGGTGGGGCAATTTTACCCGACTCGTACATCTGTTTCTTCTATCTCTCGATTTAACTCTGTAGGGTCTAAAGGTTCTGATATCGTTGATTCTTTTTCACCAGGGCCAATATATCTCTCTAGTAGCATTAATAACTCACTTTCTCCAAAAGGCTTGGTTAGGTAGTCGGTTGCGCCTACCATCCTGGCTCTGACCCGATCGATAAATCCATCTTTGCCAGTCAGCATGATGATGGGGGTCTGCCGAAAAGCGGTTGATTTCCGGAGCATGGCACAAATTTCATAGCCTTCGAGGTCGGGCATTGCAATATCACAAAGAATCAAGTCGGGTTTGAGTTGGAAGACGAGACTGAGTGCTTTAAGAGGATTGCTAATCGCGGTTGCCTCATAACCTTGTGGTTTTAGGATATATTCGACGGTTTTACCGATGGCAACGTCATCATCGATACAGACAACGCGAGGAATTTTGTTGGCTGGGGTCGAATCGGATTCTATGCTAATTCCGACTCGGCGACTGGCTGCTGTTTCGTCGCTGGTACAACTTTGCAGTTGTACCCAACCTTGTTGTACATAGGGATAAATGGCTCTTGCCACAGTTAAAATTTCACGATTTAGATATCGGGCTAGCTGCCGTAGGGAGGTTTTTCCATCTAGCTGGCGATCTAGGGTTTTAAAAGCATTTTCTGGCAGGGCAGCGCGTAAAGAAACTGCATCGGCAATGACTGGGCAGTGATTGGGAGATTGAATGTGGGGATGAAATTGTTTCCACTCCTGCACCTGCTTCATGATCTTGGCGACGAGGGGGGCAATTTCTAGGGTGGTAAGTTGTGGTGCTAGCGCTGGGCCAATGTCGAAGATGAAGGAGCCTTGATGAAGGCTGAGGAGGTCGAATAAGGTTTCATGCACCATACTGCGGATGATGCTGCGCCCTTGAGCGGGGGTCAAAATATGATTTTCCAACAGTGCCCACAAGTAGCCGTATTCGGGCGCATTAATCGCATCAATTAAGGGGACTTCCAGAGTTTTGAGGGAGGTTTCGGCTCGATAACGGCGTAGGTAGTCGCGCAAACGCAACAAACTGCCGGTTCCATCGCTAGCATAGGCGATTTGTCCGTTGAGGAAGAAGACAAACCAGAACGGCCCTGGTTCTTTGAGTTTTGCGTCTCGGTAGGGGATGCTGGTACGTCGCGCCCCTACATGCTCACCCGTTCCTTGAACAGGTGAGCTGTATGCCTCCACGAATAATTCACCTGTTCGCTGACCTAATTCGATCAGTTGCAGGATGCTGCGTATATCAATTTCATTTAACGTTCCCTGCATGTAATGAAAATGCGCTCCTAATAACCGTTTGAATCTGAGTTAATGTTGCATTTGTCAAGTTTTACGCGGTGCCTGCTATAAAAATCTTTACAATTAGGTAGTTTTTCTTTGAGTAAAGGATGGAGCCAGATAATACAGTACCAGGGAAAGAGATTCTGGCGAAGGCACAATCTTTACTGGCAGAAGTCAAACCCATGCAAGTGATTTGTCTGGTTGCTTTTGCCTGGGTTCAATTAGAAATGGAACTAGCCGAGAAGTGTCTGTGGCAGGATTGCCTAGGATTCAAGTTAAATATTAAATAAGTAAATAAGAAAGAAATCGAAACATATTTAGTTTAATTTAAGACTTGACGTGGCTGCCAACACGGGCTAAATTACGGAGTCTTCAGGGAGAAACTGACCAAAAGGCGATCGCGTTTTAGATCGGGGTGTGAATTCAAAGGTGGAAGCGCCTCGTGGGTCGGCACTTCCACAACAAGGTCTGAAAAGGTTAGGATCGTTCTGGTTATGAAGCCTGGGCGAGAATTATGGCGGCATGGCTCTGGTGGGACCAGAGATCGGTCAACAAGCGGGCACAAGATACATCAAGAGGACCATCAGCGTGCTGTATCTAGCAGAAGTACAAAAAAAGAGTGGCGGTGTTTTTGGTGGTGGCAAGGCCGAACTAAAACTGCTGGCTTGTCAGCAGAATGACCAGAGTTGGCGTGCTGCGTCTGATGAAGTGATTCCCGCTCCTGAAGAAGCCAATAATTTTAATGGTGGCGTCTTGGTGCTGGTTGAGCTAAGCGGGAATCGGCAAGTGCAGCGTCCGCCGACAGAGGCGGGGCGTCAGTTGGTGAATATTTTGCAGAATTTCTCTCGCCAACTGGAAAAGTCGAAAACTCAGGAAGAAGAAATTGAACAGTGGAAGCAGTCGCTGACTTATCAGAGTCAGGAGTTAAACCGGCGCGAAATGGAAATGGAAGCGCGGGTGGAACAGCTGCAACAGTTGGAGGAAGACTTTGAACGGTTGGAGGCGCAACGTCAAGAAATTGACAGTTCGCGGGAGGAAATTGAGCGACTGCGGGAAGAGTGCGATCGCAACCGCATCGAGATGGAGGGAGCGTGGGAACACTTGCGGGGCGAGCAGCGACGCTTGGAGGAACGACAGGCGGAGTTCCAACAGGGAACGGTATTAGATGAGGAGCAAGGTCAAAAGATTCGGGAATTACTAGATCGTTTAGCTTCGGCGATCCCTCCTACGGAAGCAGTGCGAGAACAACTGAATCTGGCTTTTGAAATTGTCAACGGGCAGCAGGGAACCCTAGACCAGCACTGGCAAAATCTGGAGCAACAACGCAACAATGCCCAACAGAAGCAAGCGGAAGTAGACCAGCAAACTCAGGAACTGCAAAGGCGCACGGAGGAGTTAAAGCAGGCTCAAGAGGCTCTGGAAAAAGTGCGTTTAGAGCGGATGGTGCTTCAAAATTCCCTGGAGATCAAGCAGGAGTACGCTCAGATGCAGAGTCTCCAGTTGCGAAATCAGGAGGAGCTGTACGAGCAACTTCACCGTCTGGCAACAACTTCAACGGGTGTCAAGATTAGCCAAAAGGTGGATCTGGAAGCGCTGGAGAAAATGCCCCTAGGCGAGCTGCAAGAAACCGTGCAAAATCTTCAGCAAGATTTGGAAAAAGTGATGCGCTTTGTCAATGACCAAGAAGAAGAGTTGACCTTGCAGCGTCAAACGGTTGAGGAATTGCAGACGAAGATCGAGCAAGCCAGCGAGTATGACCGCCTCAGTTTGGAAAATGAGCTAGCAGAGGAGCAGGATTGCTACCAAATGCTGGATGAGACGCTGGTGGGTCAACGCATCTACCTGCGGGAGCGAGAAGAAGTTTTAAATCAACACTTGCGGGTGCTGCGGCGACGGCAAGGGATTGTGGACAATGAAGGGCAGGACAATCAAAAGATTGACTTGGGTCCGGTTCTGAGTCAGTTGGAGGGACAACGACAACAACAGGCAGAGGAACTACAAAAGCTGGAAAGCCAGATTGAGCAGGTGCGGATGAGTATTCAGCAAGCTCAAGGCATGATTGACCATCAAGCTGGCGAACAGGAGCAAGAGCGCCAGCAGATTAAGCAGCTAGAGCAGAAATTGCAGGAAATGAGGGCGGCGGCGGCGGAACTCGTGGGCAAGGTAAATACCTATCAGGAAACGCTACAGCCAATGCAGGATCGCCTGAATGAGATGCGGCAGAAGTTGGAGGCAATCGTGGGGACGTTGGCTCAGGTACAGGAAACGGGTGACTATCAGCTGCAATCAATTACTGAGATGCGGCAAGTTCTCCTCACCTTGATCGGTGGTTAGTTGAATGCGGCATGAGAATTAAAAATTAAAAATCCAAAATTAAAAATGAGTCGTTCTGAATTTTTAATTTTGGATTGTTAATTTTTAATTGAAATCCAAACTCCATCTACTTGTGCGATCGCGCCCCCAGGAAAGGGATCGGTTTGAGAGCGGTTGGGGGCTGTAATTAAGGCAGTCAGTTTTTCGATTTGCTCGAAGCTGGGAGTGATGGTTAGAACTGAGGCGAGAAAGTGTCGCATGACGCGACGTTGCAGGGCTAGGGGGGCTTGACGCAATACGAGGCGATTGAGTCTTGGGTCACGTCTGTAGTCAGTGCTGAGTGCTGTAGGGGCGGGGTTTTCCTGCTTATGCTCAGGGCTGAGTGGCGAGTCTTCGTTTTCTAGGGCTTGTTGCAGCAGCTTCTGAGCGGCTTCTTCAAGATATTGCACATCTGCCCGTAAAAGTTCCGCTGTCTTCGCCAGTGTTTGCTCAACTTGGGGGTTGAAGTGAGTTTGTAAGTATGGCAGTAACTCTTGGCGGATACGGTTACGAGCATACTTAAAGTCTTGATTGGTGGAATCTTCCCAAACGGGAATCTGAAATTCTTGGCAAAATTGAGCGGTTTGTGCCCTAGTGACTTCTAGAAGAGGGCGCACCAGTTGCAGTGTTGGATGCAGTGTTGAAGTCAGCGGACGCTGCCAGGTTAGGGCTTGTAATCCATCGGCACCACTGCCGCGCATCAGGTTATAGAGGAGGGTTTCAGCGCGATCGCTCGCTGTATGACCTGTGACAATGTATGGGAAGTTGTTGGTTTGGGCGATCGCACTCAAGGCTTGATAACGCCACTGCCGCGCCGCTGCCTCTGAGGTGATAGATGGCGTTTCTGGGGCGGTTTCCAAGTAATAGGAGACTTGCCAGGTTCTCGCCAACTGTTCCACATGGTTAGCATTTGCTTGGGAATCCGGACGCCAGCGGTGATCGCAGTGAGCAATTCCTAGATGCCATCCCCACTTTGGCTGCAAATCTAGCAGTAATTTGATTAAGCAGAGAGAATCTTGTCCCCCGGAGACTGCAACTAATAGGGGCTGGTTTCGCGGTAAGAGATGGCGCTCGCGTAAAATTCGATGCAATTGGGCATGGAGAGGCGTCCAAGGCGGAAGATTAGGCATTAGCTATCATCTTCTTTGAGTTGCTGACGAATATCCTCTAGTGGTGATTCTGGCTCATCCGGGCAAAATTCTAGAGTTACTCTAACCTTTCCTTGTTTCCAGTTAGCACCGGGTCTTAGAACCTTGCAATCTATACCCTCACTAAACCACTTTATTTGCTCACCAGTTGCTCCTACCTGAGCCTGCATCCGGTTAATGAATTCACCCACTTGGAAAGTGGAGTGATTAATTAAAAGTCTCTGAGTATTTGTATTAACACACAAAACATTGTCCGCTTCTATCCGCTCGAATCCATTATTCATGTGAATCTCCAGTTCCAGCACTTGTTCTAGATTTTTTCAGAAGTAGCCGCGAGTTTACTTGTTAGGCTGCTATTGGTTTTAATCAGTGCGATCGCTCGGTCGATAAACGTCACCGGGAGAGTGGTCGGGATTAATCTCAACCACCAAGTCTACCGTCCTAGGATTTCTCGTCAGCGGTTTGATAAATAACTCTGGGTGGAGCGATTTCCAGAAATACTTGACAAATTCATCAATTTCCGAATCTGTCATGCCAGATTTACCAGCAGCAATCATGTCGTGTTCTGCCTGCCGTCGCCACTGCACAGACAGACGATAATCAACGGGATACAGCATCATCAGCCGACCTAACCGTTCCCACAAAGGTACATAGTCCTGCAATCGGGCATTCATGTCACGGGCAAACGTTCGCTCAGCGGCGGTTAGAATCGGCGGTGGCGCGTTGTCAAAGGCAGCGGGGTCTATGGGACGGACGCCGACAAACCACCCTTCAAACAGGATGATATCGATGTCTTGGACAATTTCTGGCTGCGTCCTATCACCGGCACCTTCCCAGGCAGATTTATCAAAGCGGGGGACTGGAATCGGTTGTCCGGATGGCTGACGCAGACAGTCCAAAACGTCTAAACCCAATTGAATATCGTGGGTTCCAGGTGGCCCGCGCCAGAGCAAGCGGGGATCTTGCTTTCTTAAGGCAAGGCGATCGCGATAGGTTTTGTAGAGGTCATCTAGAGACAGGCTGAGTGTCGAGTTCCCTAGGTGTTTGAGAATTAAGGTAAGGACGGCTCCCAGAGTCGTTTTGCCAGTTCCCTGTCCCCCTAAAATTCCCTGGATGAGGGGGCATCCTAACTGTTGCCGATCCTGCGCTAGTTTTGTGGCTAGGGGAAGCCAGAGGTTCCACAGCGTTTCTAAACTGAGGGATAGGAACTGCGGGCTAAGGACTGAGGAAAGATGGGGATAGATTAAGAGGAACAAATGCGATCGCTTGCGGATGACTTCCTCCACATTGGCGGGTGCGATCCCAAAAGCTTTCGCCCGGAAGTCATCTGCTAGCGCCTGTGCTGCCAAATGTTCCAACTGTGCTGAAGTCGGCGTTTTTCTAGCGATCCAATCGTTAAAAATTTGGCGAAGAGAGTCCATCACGAACCAAGTTTAAAGGCTTCAATAAATAAACTGTAAGTCAGACCAATTTTCAGCGCATTCAACATTTCTGTCACTAATAAGCGGTTGGGAACGCCTTCACCTGTTGGCACAACTCGCCGGTTTCTGCCGTAAACGAACCGATTCACGGTTTCGGTGAAAAAAATTAAAAATCCAGCGGCAATCACATCCCAGTTAGCGGTTTGTCCCGCTGTTGTGGGAATAGCGGTTCCTAGAAACACGCCCACTAATAGGCTCATCACCACCAGCGATATCCGTCGCCAGGGATTGCGAAACCATCGCCTCAGCTGTTGGCTGACAACATCAAAGAGATTGTTGAGACGAGTCCTTTGCATCGTTGAGGCTGACTCCGAAGTAATGTCCTGCTTTCCAAAAGCTTTTTTTAATTATCTGATGCTCCTACCACTTCCTCGATTGGGAAGTTTTATAAAGCTGGAGGCGGCGCTTAGCGCGATCGCCGCCTTAATAAAGATTTGTGTTTGTAATATAGAGATTTATTTAGAATCAAAAAATTTCTTAAAAGTAAGGGCATTCTCAATACAGATGAGATGATGTGTCCGTGCCTTCTCCTATGCCAACCAGCATACAGATAGCCCTAGCAACGGTAATCAGGAGACAACTTAGGATTGGAGCGATCGCGCTGCGGCAATGGGGTAGCGATCGCTCCATTTTACATATCCAGCGTAGGTTTGCACTTCGTCCAAATTCATTTTCTAATCGTGAGTAACTTATAAAACGCAATAACCAAAACCCAACACCTCTCATACGCTCTATAAGATTTAAAAATTGAATTCGGAGTTTATAGAAAAAAAGGTATAAATTCAATTTGTGTCAATTTCGCGACAACTTATGCCGGAGGAATTTCTCGAAAGAAGTCTCCTCTCCTAGAATCTATCAATATCACACATCAATACTATACTTATCTAACTTCCAAAAATGAGTATCAACGTAACGGGTTATCAGCTTTCTCCTTTGCCCCTTCATGAAGGAGCCAAAACGGTTATTTATCAGGGTAATAGAGAGGCTGAACTAACCTCTGTGAGTATAAAAGCCCTTAAAGCAGAATATCCTACTCTTGAATAAATTTCTCGATTGAGACATGAATATAAAATTTTACTGCCTTTGGATATAGAAGGAGTTATCAAATCACTGGCATTGGAAAACTATAACAACGGTCTAGCACTGGTATTAGAATATTTTGACGGAGAATCTCTTGAAAAAGTTATCAATTCTTCCCTAAAAAATGATTTAAACCATTTTCTTATAATTGCCATTCAGCTAGCAGATACCCTGGCTGCCCTGCATCAAAACAGATTATTCATAAAGATATTAAACCCCACAATATCCTGATAAATTCTAAAACTGGTCAAGTTAAAATTATAGATTTTAGTATTTCATCGCGTCTTTCTAGAGAAACTCAGACACAAGGTCATCCCACTTTACTAGAAGGCACCCTTGCCTATATGTCGCTCGAACAAACAGGGAGAATGAATCGGTCGATTGACTACCGTACCGACTTTTACTCCTTAGGTGTCACCTTTTATCAAATGCTGACGGGAAATTTACCTTTCTCTTCTACTGACCCGCTGGAACTCGTTCATTTTCACATTGCTAAACAACCTGCTTCTCCCGACCAGCTCAATCCAAAAATTCCAGCATCAATTTCAGCGATTGTAATGAAATGATTAGCTAAAAACGCTGAAGCTCGATATCAAAGCGCCCAAGGATTAAAGGTGGATTTAGAAGAATGTCTCGTTCAATTGCAAAGACATGGCAAAAGTGAATACTTCCTTCCAGGTCAGCGAGATAAATCTGGGCAATTGTTCATCCCCCAAAAACTGTACGGTCGTGAAACTGAAGTAACCACCCTAATGGATGCCTTTGACCGAGTCAGTGCTGGAACTACCGAGATGATGCTAGTTTCTGGTTATTCAGGCATCGGTAAATCTTGCTTAGTTTAGGAAGTTCATAAACCCGTTGTGCGTCAGCATGGATATTTTATTGCGGGTAAGTTTGACCAGTTTAAGCGAAATATTCCTTAACGGTGCTTAAACGAAAAACAAGACTCTAAAAAGGTATAATACAGGCATGGCAACCATTTCACGTTATGGTGTGATAAATGAAAGAGACAACTCCCGCCGCCATGCCCCCTTGCTTCAATAGATGGTGCAAACGCTTTGATGATATATTGACGCATCAAGCCCAAAAACGGGAGTTTAGGAACTATATAAGCGGATTATTGGGGGAAAGTGAACGAAAAAACCTGTCTCA
>NZ_JAMPKC010000037.1:0-39435 GCF_039961975.1 Trichocoleus sp. DQ-A3
TAACTGTGTGTATGGCATCGCCCCCTCCTTAAGTTGCTCCTTGTCTCTCCTTAATTTTGCAATTCGACGATCGCCAACTGGCACACTATTTTCTCATTCATGCAGGAGGTCTATTAGAGTTCGTTAGAAGGATGCGAGTAGAGCGATCGCTACGCTTTATGCAACGCAACTCGATAAGCGATCGCATCACCTCCAACTCCTCTTGTTAAGGCACGAACCGCCCTAAAATGCCTTTCGCAATCTTTCTATCCCTTGGATTGGAAGAAAGCAAGCGCAACAACAATTGACGAAAAACCCAACGCCTCAGCAACGGCAAAAATAACAGCGACAGACGCTTAAAGCCTACTTGCAAGAACCATGCCATCGCCGCCGATGCTAACAGCGTCCAGAAATTCAGGCGCTGTAAGTTAGAGATAACTGTCGCCGCCGTAGTTAGCAAAGAGAGCATCCAAGATAGGCCATTCAACCATAAGGCAATCTTGAGCTGTAGCTGATTGAGCAGTTGATCGATTAGCCAGTGGTGAGCAGTTGCGATCGCTAAACACCAAATAGAATCTTTAAGACAATCGTGGCGAATTTGGTGAATGATATCTCCATCGAGAGCGATCGTACTCTGCATGACAAAGTTTTCCGCTACTGACTCTCTACTCTCCGCTCGATCGTAGTGAGTGCAGAAAATCAGCCCAGACTGCAAGCAGCTTCCCGCATCTACTAGCGCATAAGAACGCAACTCTGCTAGCAAACGCCGGGAAATGGATAAGTTTTGTCCATTGGTTCTCGCTTGCAAAATTTGATCGAGGATGTTTTCATCTAAGTTGAATCTGATGAAATGAGACACTAACTGTCCCTTTGCGTCTTTGACTTCCTCGATTTGAATGCATGAATCTAAATTAAGAGGTTGCCTAAAGGAACCTGATAGATAATTTCCCACTCCTTCTCAGCTCATCTTTCCTATTTTTTTGGCCTATTTTTTTGGCCTATTTTTTTGGATCGGTTTTTTCAGGATTAATTGCGGTTTTTGAATAAATTTTTCATTGAGGAACTGCCTTGATTGACCAACGATTCTACTAAATTCACCATAAATTCTAATAACCCATGCCACTGTTTTTCACCCGCAGTAACACCCTGTCTATGGATATCTAAAATGATATCTTTATGCTCGTGTTCAAAAAGTCTCTGATGATAGCGGTTGATAATATCTCCATCTAACTGAATGATTGATTGGGCATAAATCATATCGGTTGTTACTTCTTCAACCGGGTCTAATGCTTGCGATGCTTCGCTTTTTTGCAAAGACTTATTCCGATTATCCAGGGCTGCTTTCAGCTCATCAACCTTCCGCAAGCTCCGTAAAAATCTACTGTCGTCGAGTAAGTTTTGAATCTTGTTAATCTCAACAGCCGGATTCGCAGAAGGACTCAGTGGATTAGGCAATTTTGTTTTTTGAATATCCAGTTCTGCTGTGGGATCGCTGAGAACTCGGACATATTCCCTGAGCTGTGAAGCATCCTGTTCTAAAAGTTTCTCCTCAAGGCAATATAGGCAATACTCTGTCTCGATTTGTTTACGCAGACTCAGATACCGAGACCATAGAGATGGATGGATTCCTGTTCTTTCCAAATAGGTTGTGGAAATTGGGTAAATATCTCGATACGCTTCCCAAGGAATAAACTTAGTCCCGCTAATATGATCCACGACCATTGTATTTACTTCGAGAGCCGTGATGTCGATTAGCACATCGGTCAGAGACTGCAAAAAGTTGTTAAAATTTTTCCGCAGGTTGGGATTAATCTCGTTGCTGTTGGTATCTGGTGTGTTGACCATCGTTGTATGAATCCAGTTTGGTTTTAATGATTATTTGGAGGGTGGTGGAGGCGATGGATTGTCAAATTCGTTTTCATCTTCTTCAAATTCATCAAACTCATCAAACGGCTTTGGCGGTGTTTGTGAAGGCGGTGTTTGTGAAAATAAAGCCTCTTCAATGTTGACGGGCGATCGCGTATCTGACATCGGTGGAGAAGGCTGGGAAGGCTCCACGGGAGTGTCTCCAAACAAAACCGCTATGGGATCTGAAATGCCGCTAGGATTGCTGCTGATATCGGGCGTCGTTGACGGCTCCTCATCTTCTTCCCAGCCATCGTCATTGTCATTCCAGTCCTCATCTTCAACAGGCGCAAACCTCGCTGAGAAGGGGTGTGTCGGTTCCTCCTCCACTTCCACTTCTTCCCACTCCTCCTCGGTTCCCCAGTTTACCGCCGAGCCGAATTCCGGCGTCCACCCTGGCTCAAACGGTGGTTCCTGGATGACGGCTTCTTCCCGCTTTTGGGCACTCACGGCTGGCTCTACAGGGGTCGCTGGGGTCGCTGGGGGCAGGAAATCCGGGGGAAGCGCCGAGCCGAATTCAGGCGTCCACCCTGGCTGAAACGGTGGTTCCTGGATGACGGCTTCTTCCCGCTCCTGGGCACTCACGGCTGGCTCTACAGGGGTTTCTGGGGTCGCTGGGGGCAGGAAATCCGGGGGAAGCGCCGAGCCGAATTCCGGCGTCCACCCTGGCTGAAACGGTGGTTCCTGGATGACGGCTTCTTCCCATTCCTGGGCACTCACGGCTGGCTCTACAGGGGTTTCTGGGGTCGCTGGGGGCAGGAAATCGGGTGTGACGGATGGTGTGGGTGCAATGGCAGGAACGGTGTCAATCTCCACGCGGGGGTCAAATGCGATCGCATCTGTTGGCGACCCCTCAACAAGCAAAACTTCAGGCTCAATTGTCACGATAGAAGCTGCGGTTTCGTCTGGCGGTAGGCGAGGATCAACTCTAGACTTGTCTGGAGGAATCGGGGCAGCTTTAGGATTCTGGTACCCGACTCTTACCAACATCCCAAATAACTTTTGCAAACTCTTGAGGTTGTCGTTGATAATCGCGCGGCTTTGCTGAACTTGCTCTAGATGGAATTGTCGCAGTTCGCTATAGGGACCACTGTTGAGAAAGCGATCGCCAATCTCGTTGGTGATGTCGCCCTCAACGATATTAATCCGAGTCTGCATCCGAGAACCTGGTTGAGGCTGTTCTTCGCTTGTCCTGTCATCTACGTCGGCAGAGCTAACCCAGGTGGTGATTTCTAACTCAATCGTCTCACTGAGTGCCGTAGAAAGTGCCTCAACAATTTTGCCAGCTTTGAGTTGTTGTTTGAATTTATCGCTTGCCGCCATAACCAAATTTCCAGCCAATTGTGAGTTGTCAATAGAAAGAGGACTGAGGACTGAGGACTGAGGTTTGAGGACTGAGGTTTAAAGTAACTAGGGTACAAGCCTTTTCAAAACGGAAATTAGAGGCGCAGTTTGTTTCAAGTTGATGTAGCCCCAAGGAATAAAGCGTCCTGATTTCAAGCCCCTATTTTTAAGTCTGGGGTATACTCAACACTCAAAACTCAGTCCTGAAGAGAAGCTTAACCTTTGACTTGCATTTATTTTGGCTCTCAAGTGTTCTGACTCTTAAGGATTATCTGAATCGATAGGAGGTAAAACTTGCTGTGGATTTGAACGCGATCGCGATCCTGGTATCTCAGACAGCGTGTTCGTTAAAACTGTAAACAGCTGTTGCAAGTTTGCCAGGTTTTCCTGAATAATTTCCCGACCTTCGTGAACTTGCTGGAGGTGAAATTCCCGCAGTTCGTTGTAGGGGCCGCTATTCAGAAATTCGCTGCCGACTTCATTTTCTATATCACCATCCACAATGTTGATGCGGGTTCGCATACAGTGACCGGCTAAAGGTTGGTCTGTCCTCACCCCAGGCGAGGCATCTGAGTCAGTCGATGAAACCCAGGTGGTGATTTCTAACTCGATGGCTTCGCTGAGTGCCAAGGTGAGCGCCTCAAAAATTTTGCCAGCCTTGAGTTGTGCTTTAAACTCGTTACTTACTCCCATGAACAAAAGCCCTCCAAAAGCTTTGCCTTAGCCAATATTAGACACGCAGATCCTTTGCCTCAATCAAAAATCTAGGAACCTTAACAAATTCCGGATCAATTTAAGAAAAAGGCACAAATCAATTATCAGTTGTTATTTGCTAGTAGCAATGGACAACAAACTTCTTTCATTTTTTATCCTGCCAAAAGTCGGTGACATCATATCCCAGTTCACCGAACATCTGGCGAAGTAGTGGCAAGCTCAGACCAATGACATTCGTATGGCAACCTTCCAGTTTGTCTACAAATAGTCCCCCTCTCCCTTCCAGGGCAAAGCAGCCAGCACATTTAAGGGGTTCGCCAGTGGCGACGTAGGCTTCAATCTGGCGATCGCTAGCATCGGCAAAATAAACTTTTGTGATGCCGCAGCGTACCACGGTTTTGTCTTGCTGCTGGTCAATTAAAGCATGACCCGTATAGAGTTCGGCGATTTGGGAGCGCATTTTTTGCCAACGGGCGATCGCTTGTGCTGCATCTGCTGGTTTCCCATGAATCTCACCGTTAACCAGCAACACCGAATCGCATCCCAATATCAAAGCATCTGGAAATTGATTCGCAACCGTTTCCGCTTTCCGCAACGCCAGAGTTTGCACCAATTCGGATGCAACGCTAGTTGAGACTTGGGACTCATCAAAATCACTAGGGCAAACTACCGGCTCGATTCCGGCACTTTGCAACAGGCGACGGCGGGCTGGAGAAGCGGAGGCTAAGACTAAAGTGGGAAGGGTCATCGTTCTGTTGTCAGTGGCGAGTTGCTAATTGTCAAAAGTTTTAAGTGTTGAGTTTTGAATTAAATAATTCTCTTTTCGCCTCAACTCTTATCACTCTCATCACTTTTATGAGCCATTAGCCATCAGCCGATCGCTATTAATAGACAGAAAATGAACTAACGACTTGCTCTAACAATGGCTTCAACTTTTCCCAGCGTTTTTCTGTGGTAGAAGCGTTGAAGGTGACAAGTTTACCGCGACTGACGGCGATAGAGGCAAGATTATGGCGTTGCTGATTGGGGAGTTTGACGGTGTATTCCAGTATGTAATAAGTCTTAGAGTTAGATTCCAGCTTTTCAGCGTTCACTAATTCTGCCTCGCGTCCCGATCCTGGGGGTGCGATCGCGCTTTTTGATAATTTGTATCCCACTTCCGTCGGTGTCCCCAACTCAGCGAGGGTTTTCCCTGTCCCAACCGGATTAATGACGACTGACACATTTTCCGAAGGCTCAATGATATCGTGGAACACCACATCGGCTCCACCTTTCACCTCGACTGGAAGCCAGCCGTTGGGATATAGGAACTGATAACCGTCGGTGCTATCTACATAGCTTTTTAAGCCACTGGTAGCACTGGCGACAGTGCAACTTTGCAAGCTTACGCTTAATACCACCAGTAGTAGTGCGGCAATCCGTTTTAGCATTTACCTCTTTCCTTGCAATTTTGTCACTAAGCGCCATTTGTCTCATTTTCCCACTTCCGGGGAACTTCAGTGGAAACAGCACCGAGAGAGCAAATGACCCGTGCCATCTCAAATAGCCGCAATTCTTTATTGGATGCAGTCCGGAACCTCACCCCTAACCCCTCTCCGTGAACGGAGAGGGGAAATATTGAACCCCTCCCCGTGAACGGGGAGGGGCAGGGGTGGGGTTCCGAGTGTCTATCGCCCAAGATTTTTTGTCCGAATGCGTCGCCCCTACTCGCACCGGATTATTCAGGCAATTTCACCATCTCTCGCACGTTACCGCGCACGCCACCCACTCCCTGGCTAAACTGACGATCTTGCTGATGGACGATCGTTGGCATCCCATATTTCGGTGCCATGACAATCACCCCAAAACGGTCTACCTTCAGATGGGGAATGCATTGCAGGCGGTAGCGTTGTAAAAGCATTGCCAGCACTATTTTGATTTCCATCATGGCAAAGGCTGCACCGATGCACATCCGGGGGCCAGCACTGAAGGGATTGTATTCAAAAATAGTGGGTTCAAATCCTTCCCAACGGTGCGGATTAAAAACCGCCGGTTCTGGATAGAGTTCGGGCATCTGGTGAGTCTGGTAAATACTGACAAATACCTCCGTTCCCGAAGGCAAGGCATAACCACCGAGTTCAGTCGGTTGCGCGGTGACGCGCCCATTCCAGGGGACTGGCGGCAATACACGCATACTCTCTTTGATAACTCGCTCTAATAACGGTAATTGTTGCAATTGCTCGACTGTCGGCGCTTCACCATGCAGCACGCTTTCGAGTTCGTCGAGGAGATCGGCAAAAATTTGCGGATGCTGCGAGAGGAGGAACAGCGTCCAGGTAAGTGCATTGGAACTGGTTTCGTGTCCGGCTAAAAAGAAGACCCCAGTATGTCCCAGCAATTCATCATCGCTCAGAGCGAGGCCAGTTTCGGCGTCACGAGCTTGGATCAGCATCGACAGCACATCTCCATCGTCAGTGCCCTTTGCCCTTTTAGTTGCAATCAGCGATCGCATCTCGTCGTCAAGTTGGGCGATTAGATTCAGAAAGCGATGGTAGGGCAATCCTGGTAAGTCCACAGGGAATAGTGCCATCATGGGCGTTCCCAGCAAACCTACAGCATCCTGAAAAAGTTTCCCGGTAATGCCGCCCATCTCGCCAACATCAGCACCAAACAGTGTCTTTGTCGCCACTCGCATTGTCAGCAGCCGCATAATCTGGTCAATGTCACTTTTTTCCCCAACCCGGATTTGATCGAGTACCGATTGGGTGATGGTAACGATATCGTTGCGGTAGGACTCGATGCGCTGTTTGTGAAAGGCTGGCATGAGAAGTTGACGAGCTTGCCGATGGCGATCGCTATTGATGCCAAAGAGTCCCACAGCAAAGTGCTTCAGGGGTTCTGTCCGCGCCGAGGCTTCCCGCCTGCGGTACAATTTTCCGGATAAGGGATGCTTATAATAAATCTCGTGCTGGGTCGTCACTTGGCGCACGAGTTCCGGGCCATAGACAAATACAGTACCAGGACAATTGGGGAGCGGTGAATAAAGATTTGTGCCCCCACCATAAGTCAGGGAGACAACTGAGCCATAGGTTTGGAAAAGGTCGCGGGTATAGCCGATCGAGTCGGATGCGAAGCGATAAATATGGGTAGCACGTCCGAGAATGGGGACTGGACGGGGGCCGGGAACGGTTAAATTAGGCTTTAGGGTGGTCGAAGTCATCGTAGTCTCCTTCAGTGATGACATCAAATCAAGCAAATGCGCGAACAGTCTGTAACTGTATGCGCTTAACCTTAACTGCCTCTTGAGTTTACTTGCTCCGTTGGGTTAACTATCTTCATCAACCGGAAGTTATTGCGATCGCGTTTTTGGTCGGGTGCCAGATAACTACGGCATAGGCGGTTTTATCGAGCTAACCGGAGTCAGGATACATGGGCTTGTATCTCATCTAAGTGGCACTTATCTTGTTCAATGCCCGACAGGAGAGGACAAGCATGGGAACTGACAAAGATTCCAAAAAAGCAGGGCGGCGATATACCTCATTTGAACTTCAGGGCGTTTCCGTACATCTGAAAGAAACCTTCTGGATAACGGTTCTAGGCGTTTTTATGGTTATCCGGGGTGGAATGTTTTTGCTGAATCCTCAACTGGCAACCTTAGAATGCGAACGTCGCCAATCGTTAGGTATGTGTAAACTCGTGGTGTCGAGTTTGCGAGGGGAAACCGTGACTCCCTTCCCACTCGATCGATTAGAGAAAGCAAACGTTCAGAAACATGGAAAATCAACTCAGCTTGTCTTGCAAACATCTAACGGGAAACTCTACTTTCCAATGAATAACGGTTTTAGTTTTACAGAGAACAAAACCTCCCATATCAATACATTTGTCCAAGATTCAAAAGCTAAGTCTCTAAAAGTTGAGCAGGATAATCGTTGGTACGTCTATCCGCTCGGAGCTAGTTTGATAATGTTAGGAAGTTTATCTCTCTGGTTTACCTTAAAGGATTTTCTAAATCAGTCTAAACGTCGCTCTAATTTTTAATCCTCTTTGCAAGCGCGAACTGACAAGTCAGGGCCTTCGCTATCGCGTGTTTGGTTGGGTGCGATATAACTACGCCATAGGCGGTTTTCTACAGCTAAGTAACAGTTAAATAAATCGTTATGCCGCTCGCTTGGGAGCCGTCGGTGAAGCAATTTTGCAGAGGCGATCGCTTTTGCAGGGACGATCGAGTTGGGGCAGAAAGAATCAGATTTTCCCCTACCTTCGACAGACGATTGTTTCTGTTTTCCCCCGATTGGTAAATCGAACCTGTGAAACTGAAGTAACGATATGGAAGTTAAAGTTAGCGACACCTACACCTTTGTCTCCGATTACTTCTAAAGTCAATTCCCCCTGATGACCGGAACTCCCTGGATCGGAAATAATATAGTTTCTACCTTGGGTCGGTGCCACAACTGTCACGCTGCCTACTCGTTCTAGAATGGGCTGACAGGTTTTGATTGAGTTCACCACTTCCTTGTAATCCCCAAATTGTATGTACGCCCATTGCTGCCGAACTTCAGCAGGAGCCTTGACACTGGGGAAACTGCCGTTGTGAAGCCAGATTAAGGTTAAAGCGATCGCGCACGGAATAAAGGCTCTAAACAATAAAACTCTTAGCGTGGAATTAGATTTACTTCGTTCATATCTACAAGCAATCCGAATTCCTAAAAAAGATAGCAAAAGTAAAATAGGCAAAATAATATATGGAGAATAAAGCAGGTACGGGATTGGGGTTAGGAAATTCAGGAAAAAGGGTAAACTGCCAACCAGTAAACCGATGATGCAACCCAACACCAAAAACGATGGCTCAATTGCAGATTTTCGGGTTGAAATCTGCTGAAATGCTAGAGCCGTCGTATAGACACCAAGAAGATATAGCCCAAGAGCGATAGTTGCCCCTAACCTAAACCACCCAGGAATGGTCATTGCCCGATAGTTGAAAAAATAAGAGTTCAGAGACGTGAAGATGCCGAGCCATGCATAGGAAAGCCCCACCAACACAGCCAGTAGCGAAACTATATTTTTGCTCACCAGACGATCGCTCCCAAAAGCACGTAGCTTCTCTGAATACATCTGTATCTTGATGTTTTACAGAATTTAACGCTCTATATCCCTCTGATGGGATCGACGTTCCAATTAATAACGGTTTTATCCTTTTCAAGAGCTAATAGGCTGATAAAACCCAGTAACTAAATCAGTCTGAATCTTCCCAAAGAGTAAGGCAGGAAACCGTTAAAAATCCTAGCGTGAAGGTATGGCTCTCTCTGATGACTAACGAGCCGGGGACGCTGCGCGATCGCTATGAGGCAATACAAAAGCTTTCCTGCTTATTGGACACGGCGACAACTACTCCGGCTTGGGGTAGCAGGCACGATCTTACCGTTCGCGGTCTCTCAACTCTCTAGTTGTTTGCAACAGAATTTATTGACAATGGAAAGTTCAAAGCAGGCTGATTCATCCGCTACAGAAGGACGATTATTATCCCGCCCAACTCGCCCGACAGCAACCGCAACTACTGGATTGCACCCGCTAGGGCTGGACGGACAGCGGGATGGTTTCATCTATGTACCCAAAAGCTATCGGGCAGACCGCCCCGCGCCACTGGTGTTGATGTTGCATGGGGCCGGAGGCGATTCAGAAGGGGCGCTGAACATCGTTCGCCATCTGGCAGATCCCTTCCAGACAATTTTGTTGGCAGTAGACTCGCGCCGACAAACTTGGGACGTGATTCGGAGTGGGTACGGTGCCGATATTACTTTTATTGACCGGGCGCTGGCACAAACCTTCAGCCGTTACGCGATCGCGCCAAATCAGGTAGCGATCGCGGGTTTCTCGGATGGGGCTTCCTACGCCCTCTCAGTGGGCATTACCAATGGCGACTTGTTTAGCCACATCATTGCCTTCTCACCGGGATTCATGGCTCCTGCGGCACAGGAAGGGAAGCCGCAGGTATTCATTTCTCACGGGAAGGGGGACACGGTGTTGCCGATTGAGCGATGCAGCCGCCGGATTGTGCCGCAGTTACAACGGGCAAGCTATGACGTGCAGTATCACGAGTTCAACGGACCCCACACGGTTCCGAGTGCGATCGCTCAAGCTTCAATGGAGTGGTTTACCCAAACAGCACCGAAGGAGAATTGAGCATCCCTGCTTCTTGAATCGCGGCAAAGGCAGTTTCCCCTAAAATGCGATGAGTCGCTGTTGTTGGATGAATGCCATCCCAGAACAAAAACTGGTCTGGACTGCCAGAAGTCCCAGCGCCAGCCAAACAGGCATTGAGGACATTAGTAAAGCCAAACGCTGCCGGATTCGCGATCGCTTCTCGATACAGCCGATTGGCATCTAGAGTCGCAATCTGAAGGTCAGAATGCTGCTGAGCTACCTTAAGCGATCGCCTCAAACCTTGATTATGGGCTTGGGTTAATGCACTGAGTCTGGCAGCATTTGCACTGGTTCGGGTAGTCGGCAGATGTCCCAAATCGGGCAAGTTTACCACTAGGAGCTTTTTAGCACCCTTATCAGCCAGAGAAGCGATCGCTTTAGTGATATTTTCAACAGGAATTGTGGCTAGCTCGACTCCCTGTAAATAATCATTTCCCCCCGCCCATAGCACATACAGTGCCTCTGAATTCAGCGGTTGATGTGTTTGGATAAACGATTGCACTTGGGCTAGCAAACCAGGGACAAAACTGTTGCGATCGTTTCCTGAAGTTGCTCCTCCGTAAGCAAAATTTTTGGTTTGATTCGAGTCGAGATGCAGGCAAAGGGCAAGATACTCAACCCAAACCCGACCATTTGAGTAACGCCCCTGAAAGTAAGGTGGGTTGGGTGGATACATTCCTCCTGTCGCTCGGAACACCGTCCCCGCATCCGAGAGACTGTCGCCAAACACATAGAGTTCTGTAATCGGATGAGTGTTCTGAATAGATGTTGTGAGTACAGCCATGACAAAAATCAGGTCTCAAGTCCTGCTGATAAAATTCCGTTCTTTCTTGGTTCTTTCTTGAAAGATCCGAAGAGTGCTATTTTTACCTGATTAAAACCAACTTCAACAATTATTGGTGGTTCTAATTTTCAGTAAAGATGTTGGCGATTTGTCGCTTCTCTAGGCTAACAAGCTGACTTCAGCAGCGGAGGACGCAACCGAATACTTTCTAGTGTGGATTTTGCCAATAGCCTAAAATGCGATCGCTGCTCAACGCCAGGAAATTAGCCCAGCTTGTATACCAAAAAACAATCGTCAATCCTCTAGGAGTTAGATGTAATTTCCGAGAGGAAGCGAAACAATTGAAGCAGCCTAATCCCGAAGATAGGTCTGTTTCCGCTTCCGTTTATTTTCTGGGAGTCAAATTCTTCTCCCCATCGTCAATAACGAACCGCACTTAAGAATTCGTTTTCGTTGCGAGTGATGTACGCGCTGAGGTTGTTACAAAGGTATTGCCATGACTTCAAACCAAACTACATCCCAGGCGAGTAGCCAAGAAAATTCTTCCATCCATCAGCGCGATCGCCGCCCTCTGATTGGGGCTGGTATTGTGTTAGGAATGAGTCAGGCTGGATTTTTTGATGGGATTGTCATTCATCAATTATTACAATGGCATCATATGTTTTCCAGTGTTAAAACTGATGCTACCGTTGCCGGTTTGGAACTAAATACTCTTGGCGATGGGTTGTTTCATCTGTTTGATTGGCTATTAACATTAATTGGGCTTTTTCTGTTTTGGCGAGCCGCAAAACAAAGTCATTCTTTGTCAGCACCAACCTTTATTGGTTCACTATTACTAGGATTTGGAGCGTTCAATCTTATTGAAGGAGTTATCGATCATCAGATTTTAGGCATTCATCATGTCAGACCGGGTTCGCATACGTTAGCTTATGATATTGGCTTTTTAGTGATTAGTTCCTTAATCGCTAGTGCTGGTTGGATAGTATTGCAATCAGCAAAATCGAATAAAAATGAAGCTGAAACGTAGAAGCTTGAGCGAGTCAGTATTGAGAACAGTCATTATTGCTTACTAGACAGACCTTTCTATAAAGCAGTCTTAACTGATTCGTAAACGTCATATCCCCAACTTCCCTAAGAAGTTGGGGATATGAATAGATAGAGTATAACTATTGACAAAAATTCAACAGTTAATATCCGATATTTAAACCAGCTCTCCAGTAACCTCTAACTGAGTATGTGTAATCCTTTATGTTGTAAACTCTGCTCGATCTGTTGCATTTCTTCGGTCGTTTCTCCAGCAACTATCCCATAAATTTCGGTGTAGATTTTCCCGTATTTAACCTTCTCCAAAGCCGACAATATCGTAAAATCCTTACGCTCCAATTCTGGTTTCAACGTGGCAATAATGGACTCTAATGTCCCATCCATCCGATAATCGCTAGAATACTTAGCGACTTCTTTTCCCAGTCCCAGCAAAGTATGACGCTGTAAGCAGAGTGGAGTCGATCCATTCACTCGAAAATTGGCATCGATTGCATAGAGTTGTCCGTCTTTATCTTCCAATACATCAAAGCCAATCACGCCGAAATACCCCTGTTGATGAGCATACTTACCAACCGCAGCAATCATCTCAAAGAACTTGCTCATGTCGGTTTCTCGGTAGTGAATGAGTCCTCCTAAATAATTGCCTTCTGGAGTGACAAGTTGGGTTGTAGTGCCAATCAGCGTAATCTCTCCTGTCTTGCTGACATAGAACTGCACGCAGTAGTTCTGCACTTCATTCTTGACAAATTCCGAAACAATAATCGTATCCACGAACTTAATCTCTAGGTATTTCCTTAATTCGTGCAAGCAGTAGTTTAACTCGCTGGCGCTTTTGATAATATAAGTACCTTCGCCTGAGAGTCCGTGGGAGGTTTTGATCAAGTATGGGAATTGTGGTAGCTGAATGTCTTCCAGGCTAATTTGGTGCAGATTGTAGGTTTTATATTTTGGACATTGTATTCCCAGATCGGCTAGCGCTACTTTGCTAAGCAAGCGGTAGTGAGTATCCGGATGAACAGCGTGTTTTTCTGGTTTGAGATGATCGAAGGGAAATAGAGTGATGAGTTTGTCAAAGCGATCGCTTTGAGATTCTTCCGGAGTATCTATCTGGCTGAGTTCATCCAGATAAGTTGAGCAGTCTATCCTCTCTATGTTTTTGTAGCTGAAACCAAAATGTTCCCGCCAATAGTCAATCAGCGCGTCTTCTGGCGAACTGATGATAACTCCTGGAAGGAGATCGCCTAACACCGCTAGATTTTTCCAAGGTTCCTTCTGGCAAATTTTATCGAAGGAAGTTTTGGTGGCTTCACTACTACCGTCTTGAATATAGTATTTTTTATTGTTAGGGTAAGCAGCCCAAGTCGCAGTCGCCGGGTAATTTAGGATAAATGCATACCGCCCATCTGTGATGTCTTGAGCAAACAGATCGGAAAGAGAATTCCCCTGAAAGTATTGAAAGTCGTATGTTGAGTTCATAAAAAATTACCCCTATGAAGCAAAAGCAGGCTGCACAGCAAACAATCAGTATTCTCTCAATAAACCAATTTTTCTATCATCTTCCTAGGGAGTATTCACTTCAGGAGAAATGGGAAGATAAGCAAAGCTGATAAAATGCCCACACAACTTTTGCTTAGAGAATGAATGAATTGTTATCATTCAGCAATTTGAGCTTTTCTAGCTACTTGCATCACCGCCTCAATCTGAGCTGAACTGAATACGAGATACCCGACTTCTCCAAGAAGTCGGGTATCTGAACTGCTAGCATCTCACAAAGGTTGGGGTGGGGTTCCATCCCGTCTTAAATGGGTAGCCAACTCGATTATGCGGCTGGTGAGTGAGTCGTCTGCATCTGTTCTGTATGTGGCTCAAAGGATGCTACTTTTGAGTTGTTTTCTTCTTCTTTCTTGATAAACGCCACTGGTTTGTCCATTTCTGCGGTCATATAAGCTACCGCCATGTCAGACGAGTTGTACGACCACCCAATACGTCCCTGACGGTCTATCAGGATGCAGCCAGCCTCTCCTTCAACCTTAGAGACAAGAGTGTCAATCGCCTTCTGTGCTGCTTCCTCTGGATGGGTGTCTCCAGCCAAAAAATCAATCGCTGTCTTGGCAAGAACCACTGGGATAATTGACTCGCCATCACCCGTCGTTGAGCAACCGCCCAAGTGGTTATCAGCGTATAAGCCGCAACCAACCAGGGCTGTGTCGCCAACGCGACCTTGTGGTTGACCTGTAGTGCCCCCAGTGGAGGTTCCGGCAACTATGGTGCCGTTAGCATCTAGAGCCACACAACCGACGGTGTTGGGGCGATCGATAACTTCTTGCTCCTCTTCCCACTCCTGTCGCTGCTCCTCACTGATCAGGTCTTCTTTTGCACACATCTCCATCTCGTGTTCAGCAGCGAAGCGTTCGCCGCTCCGCGCTACTAGGAACCGGGCTTTTTCATCCATAATCTTGTGTGCCACCGAGATTGGATGACGCACTCCTTGAACTGCTGCTACCGCTCCCCAACCCAATCGATCGCCCTCCATCATCGCCGCGTCTAGCTCTACCTCTCCTTCACTGTTGAGAGTTGCACCAAATCCGGCGTTAAACGTCTGGTCAGTTTCGAGAACACGGATGGCTGCCTCAACGGCTTCTCCAGCACTGCCTCCACTGCGAAGCACTGTCCAACCTGCTTCTACTGCTGCCAAGCAGCCTGCATGATTGGCTTCAACCTTGCCCTCTGTAATGGTTTTTGCTCCACCATGAACAATTATGCTTATTGTCATACGTGCCTATTTCTAAATTCTGGTTAGATGTATGTAAATGCGATCGCGCAAACGGCTTTGTGAAACAATCGCACTCATCCCTGCGTTAGCCTAAGTAAGCCTAAGCACCTAGCAGCGTAAAGAAAGACTGCTTAGGGAGCTTGCTCAGCTAAAGCCGGGTTTGGCTATTGACCCGATTGCGATCGCTGTGTCTAGTGGTTGGAATTCCCTACAGGTAATATTCCCTGTCGTTTGTTCCCTGTTTTACATTTAAGGGCAGCCTTTAACTTACAGCTTCATCCCTATAGAATGTCTTACTTGCACTTAAGGCTGAATTCTGTATGAACTAAATTTGTAACTTTAAATACAAAAACTCTTAAAATTGCTGGTTGTTGCATCGGTGTTGCTCCCCGTTCATCCGTTTATCGCTGGGAATGAAATAGCGCTGGTTTGCATGGGGTAGTACATCTTTCAGACTTCAAGGTGAAAACTCTCTGGTTGGAAACACTCTCCCCTATCAAGCCTTCCCTGTAACGCCACGCTTCAAAGATTTCGTTCCTGCCATCATCAAGAGTTTTTGAGTCAATTCTATAAACTTTTATTTGATTTTTATATCCATTTTCTTTTCTTTTAAATGACCTTAGCTTTAATCCGAGTAAATTCAAAACCTTGCTAAGCACTTTTATGCAACTTAGGCGCTCTTTTTCAGTTTCCATCGGAATGCTGATTCCGATAGCACGTTTAATGTGTTTGCTACACCGGAGTGCGGTCGCTTTGAGTTCAACTAAGTCTAAATCAGTTTCTTTAAATTCACGCTCCGGATGGATAAATTGCAGCACTCCTAATGCTCTAAGTGCCTCTATTTTCAAAGTGTAAGTATTCAAATCTGGCAGGAAAACTTTACCCTCGCCTCTTTCCAACTGCTGATGCCATTCTTGTTGATCTTGTAGTTGAAAATACTCGCTTTCGTGAGTCAAATAGTAGTGAACCAACAACTGTGAATAATATCCCCGATCGTCCCGTAACTTTAATTGAGGAGTCACTTCTACCCCATAGCGCTGTTTCAAGATGTATTTCTGCACTTGATTTCGCTCCTCATCTGTCAAAGAACGCTTGGTTAACAGACGCTCATATTCTCTGCGCTCAATGTCTGGAGAATTCGCAACTGCACTCGCTGCTTGTAATTCAATTTGATTCCGAATTTTGACAATTTGATGCTTGATAGATTTAGTCTTTTTGCGGCGCACTTCAAATTCTTGTTGAATTTTAACAATTTCTCGAACCAGCTTCTTAGAAGTTTCCCAATCGCGAGGAGCTGCTGCTAAAAGCGCCATCCGTAGCTCTCTGAGACGCTCGTGAGGGGGAGCATCGCTCATGACATTTACCTGATGTCCTTCAGCGATTAATCCTTCTAACATCGATTGACGGTACAGAGTAATCGAAGCATTTACTCTGGCTGCAAATTTTGCCCAACTTCTGAGGTGAATTAAGTCATAAACTAAAGGCAAATCAACATCAACTGGATGAAGCGGACTCATCAAAGCTAGGTTTTCTTTCTGATTTTCCTGGTACCAGTGAGACAGTACCCGATAATTCTTACTACCACTGCCAATCATGCCAATGCCTCGTTTGGCACACCAAACAATTCGCGGCACGCTCTGACGAACTCTGGCTAATGCTTGTCGTGCTTCCGAGTCTGGGATTACGCCTTGAAAAATTCCATAAACCCGGTCGAAATGTTCCACGTCAATGCTGACTCCCGTACCAAGGCTAGGAGTCACAAAAACTGCGTCATAGTCTAAGGCTTTTTGGTTGATGCTTTCAACAAAATTGACCGCCTCATGACCAGGAGTGCTGGTTGTTTGAGAACTGACGACTAAGGTCTTGGGGTATTGTCGAAGGAACTGTTCTAGGCGTTGTTTGATGTAGCGATCGATGGTTTCTGAACTGTAACGACCGGAACGACTATCGGTTGTGACATAACACTTCCGTCCGGCTATCAGATCGAGTTCCAACTGTTGAATTAGCAGAGTAGGGTTTGGGGTGTTGTGGAAGGTGACATCCCAGCCATCAGGCTTCCACTCATTCAATACAACCCACGGCTCAATTTTAATTCCTGCGAGTCCCTTCAGGTAGTCTAAGGAAAGGTCTGATAAGTCAGCATCTTGGGCGATAACCAAACCACCAGTTTGCAGGACGGTGGAAATTAGCTGCTGGAAGACTCTTAGTATCTTGATTCGCTTGTCTTTACAAGTGTCGCTGTTGAGGAGATGCCATAAGGATTGCTCAACTTCATCCAGAATCACGATCGCGCCTTGCCAATGTTCTGGGTTCAGCTTCCAAATGGAATCAATACAGAGTCCTAAAGATGGGGCAATGGGTAATAAGTTATCCGGGTTTTTATCCCGTTTTTCGAGTGTGCGGTGATTAATCCAGTTCACTCCAATTTTTTCGCACAAGAACTGCCCTAGTTGGATTCTATGGGTGAGTAGCAGGACGCGATCGCCTCTATTTTTCGCTTGTTGAATCAGCGATACCAGCGCAGTGGTTTTCCCGGTTCCTTTCGCAGACTTGATTCCGACTAATCCAGAGGTGGGAAAAGGCAATTTTTCCAGGTAGCGCCGGTTGAGGGTGAGTGCGGGGGAATAGGTTAACTCGGTGTGGGGTTTGCTTTTGGCCAGGTCAGTTTCTAAGTTGAGGCTGGCTTCATAGACTGTCTGGAAGGCGGCAGCGCCTTGGGCGACTATAAAATCATCAACGCCTTTTTGTAATCCGGGAAGCCGGATAATTTTGACCGGGCACTTTTGTTCCTCTAACAGTTCGCCCAGTTGAGTTTGCGCTTGATTGACTGCTTTGATGGTCTTGGGTTGAGTTTCGTAGTCAAAGCAGATAAAAAAAGTGCGTTTGAGTCGCGTGAACGCCAGAAGGTCTGGAATTAATTGTCGGCTAAGAACATTGCCTTGAAAGTCTTTGGTGACGCGGTAGCCGCTAGTAATGCCCGGTAAAGCGATCGCAGCATATCCTTGGGTTAACAAAGCCGCTGCTTTTTTGGCTCCCTCGCAAAGGATCGTCGGGATTTTCATCTCTAGCACCCACTGCCAAAATCCCAGCGCTTCTCCGTTTTGAGCGATCGCAATCTTCTCTGGCATGGGGACGCCGTAGCGCGATGCCGTCTGCTGCCAGATATGAAGCGGCACTCTCAGACAAAAAATCCGTGTCGGCGTGCAGGGCGGATGCTCGTACTTGATGAGTTTACCCTTTTTATCTGGTCTGGGATGGTTCGGCTTATAACACCCCCACTCCATCAACCGCCAATCGTTAAGGGGATCGAGTCCCGAACACCACCAGCCTCCTTTCGCCCCATGAGCATAGCGATGCAGCCACCAACTGCTCACCATCCCAGTATTCGTCCGGGGAATGCGATTGGAGATCAACAAATACTCATAAAAGGCGTCTCCTTCCAATGAGATGAAGTTGAGCAAAGCCAGATCGCGGTCAATACCGCTGTCTAAGGCTAATTCCTGAAAGTGTTTGGGGTTTAGGCTGGGTGGATGCATTTGGAGGAGTATAAAACTCTTGAGACATCAACGGATCTAAAACCGTACCACGAACCAGCCGATTAAACAGCTAAAGCGTGGATGTCTAATTCACAGACCCAACTCCTGAAACCCTTGTAAAATCGTAGTTTTTTCCGGTGCCGTTACCCAACAGAGCGCACCAGCGCAATAAATTTCGGAACCTCACCCCAACCCCTCGACCTCCACGGAGAGGGGAGAATATTCAACCCCTCCTCGTTTACGGGGAGGGGCAGGGGTGGGGTTCAACCGTACTGCACCCAAATGAGAATTGCCGCCATGAATACCGACTATTCCTTTAGGCAATACACAATAATCGGGTGGGGTTGCCCCTTTACCTGCTGGGGAGGCAATTCTTGAGTCGAAATCGTCGAGGGTAATTGCTGATGAGTCGCCGCACTCAGCAGCAACGGTGTTCCAAGTTCTTTGGTCAAAGATTCGATCCGCGAGGCGACGTTCACCGGATCTCCGATCGCAGTGTACTCCAATCGCTGGGGTGAGCCGATACTGCCTAACACCACAGATCCCGTATGAATGCCAATTCCCATTGCTAAAGGAGCTTGTCCCTGTTTTGCTAAGTCGCTATTAATCGATTGCAGGCTGGCGAGCATTTTTTGAGCCGCTGCAACAGCCTTGGTAGCATGATTGTGGGGATCATCTCCGACGCCAAACAGCGCCATAAATCCATCCCCTAAGAATTTGTTTACCATTCCCCCATGTTCCTGCTCAACAATTTTTACCATTTCAGTCAGGAACAAGTTCAGCATCGCCACGACTTGCTGGGGAGAGGAAACCGCACTCCGGGCTGTAAAGTTGCGGATATCGGCAAACATAATTGTTAATTCCTGCTCGACGCCGCCCAAGCTGGGATCGCGCTGGAGAATCTGTTGGGCAGCGGTTTGACCGACATGACGACCAAAGGTTTCTTGCAAGCGTTGTTTGTCTCGCAACTCCTCAATCATGTCGTTAAAATCATCAATTAAAGGGCCAAATTCATCGGCTCGCAGCAATTTAATGTGGATATTAAGGTTCCCAGATGCTACCATCCGAGCCGCCTGTTGTAGCTCCTCTACGGGTTCAACGACTAATTGACCGACCATCAAAGCACTGCTAAACCCGAAGACCATACCCAACACCCCGACGGCGATGGTAAACCAGGGATCGGGCGTTGCGGATGAACTAGCGGTCAAGCTTAAAAGTAATAGCGAAGCAATCGGACATACCCCAGCAGATATTGCCCACACGAGTCCTCGTTGCCGCAGCGAGAGGGGGAAAGCCCCCGGTGTTTCCGCCGGGTGAGCTTCTTGAAACAGCAACGGGTACAACAGTCGCTGGGTAAACAGCTCAACGATAAAAAAACCTTGAGGGATGGCAATCAGCGCTGCAACGATCACCGAAATCGACAGGTGCAAGAATACGCGCCGGTCGAGCGTTCCCGGAGCATAATGCAGGGCGAGTAGAAATACGGGAATGCACAACAGCCAACCGATTCCCGCCAGAAGCATTCCCCACCACGGCAGATTAATCGCGAGTTGTCTGGCTTTAATCAGATGCTCGGCTCTTAAGGTTTGCTGGTGCAGGATCTGCTGTAAAGGTCGTTGTAGCGACAGCACGAGCTGCACCCAGAGGGACAGAGCGACTGGGTAGACGACAACGTTGTAAACCAACAGAGTATTGACAAAGACTCTATTCTGCGCGGGAGTCAGCAGCGATTGAATCTGGGTCAGGTTGTACCAGATATTAAATGCACTGCCAATCAACTCGGCAGCGAGTGGCGCACAGGCAATCATCCCTAGACGATAAAGAATGAGCCAGTTTAATTGACTCCTATCAACCAATCCATAACGGGATGCCATGTCCGCCTCCTTGATTTGGCATGGTTTTACAGCGATCGCTTCCCGGCTTCTGGTTTTACCGATTCCTACGGCAGTGTGTCTTACTCATCATTGTGCGAAAAAGATAAGTATTTCAGTGATTTCTTACCACTATGCTTTACAAATTGAGCTGTTTCCGGGGCATTTTCAGATGAACTGACAAACTCAGCCAATTTTTTAGTCGGGGAGGAATTATTACCCAATGCCTCGCCGCTACGAGATGCCAAGATGAATCCAGATGCATTGCCATGTCCCAATGGCAATGCCGTGTCCTACGCTCATTGGGATGAATCGCAATTTCACAAAAAAGCCTTCTATAAAGAAGGCAGAATCTCACTGATGAGTAAGCAGTTCTTGAGTGGTAGATAGATTTATGTATAGCGATTGTTCAAGGTGAGTTTCCAGTCGCTTTTTTGAGCGAACCTTATTTGAGCTAGCTCAAATGAGTGACATTCACTTACGCGATCGCTCAGTAAAAAAAATGCCCTCTCATCTCTTCCGCTGAAAGGGCATCGTCTAACTGATGGGTGTGAGAAGGGTTTTCACCATACTTCTTAAAAACAAGCATAAGTCGGTAATGTGACAGGAGTATGACAAGTGAATAGCAATGCTGCGATCGCTGTTGCTCGTCTTGCCCTCGTTCCTCTAAAACAACCGAACCGTGCTATTTACAAACTCAACGATGGACAACCAGAACCGAGCAGGGGGCATGATGGAGGACGTAATTGCTGACACTACCGAGAACTAACTCACCAATCCCAGAACGACCCCGACGTCCCATTACGATGAGATCGGCGCTCCAAGTTTCAGCTAAGTCACAGATGTTTTCACCCCTGCTGCCAAGGTTTTGGGTGAATTCGGTACTAATTCCTGCCTTCGTTGCTTCATCTGCACGCGATCGCAGTAGCGCCAAGTATTGACTTTCAAATGCATCCCACTGCTGTCGATAGTCGCTTGGGACATCATCGCGTCGCCAAGGATAGTAATCCAGACCCGGCATCCCAGGAATCCCCGGACTGCCCTCTTCATTCGCAGATAGGACGTGCAATAGCATCAGACTGGCATGGAACGCTTTCGCTAAGGATACGGCTTCATCAAAGACTTGCTTGCCAATTTCAGAGCTATCCATTGCCACGAGAATTTTGTAAAACATACACACCAGTCCCAACCTGTTTTTGTTGCCAGAATGCAGCACTTCTTGACCAGCGAACCCTGGATGTTTAGCTCTCCTTGCGGTTCGGGCTATGACTACCAGTTCCTCCATTATCAGAGGTGCAGATGATACTCTTCGACCAAATTAGTCGAGACTGGGCAGGAATGCCAAAGAGCAACTGGTCTAGCGCTTTGCTTGTTTGGTAGCCGAGGACTAGCTTTCCCAACCCGGGTATCGTTGCCAATCCCAGTCGCGATCGCTATCCATAAAAAAATGCCCTCTCATTCCTTCTGCTGAGAGGACATCGTTCTTTAACTGATGGATATGTCAGAAGCAATTACCCTATGCCTACATAAAGTTTACTCATGCAAATGTGACATCAGGGTGACAACTACATAGCAATGCTGCGCTCGCCAATTACCTACCCCGCAGATTGTTTAATTTGATACCGTTTTTCCCCGGAAAAGCTTGTGAAATCAGCGTCCCGCAACGATCCTCTACCTTTCCTTTAGTTGATCCCAGCCCCACTGGTAGGGTTAAACACACTTTACTAGAATTAGCAACACTAGCAGTAGTGGAGTGAAGGGGCTACACTCAAACTAGCATTGCTCGTGGCTGCACTCTTCGCGCCGAGGTCTGAAAATGGTGAACACTAGCGCGGTCGCTCTCAAACCCTGCATCTCACCCAAACTGGTTGAGCAGTTTCCGGTTGGGTGTCGAGTCAGGCGCTTGGACTTTTGTACGGAAGGAGTCGTGGTGAAATACGAGGCGGGCGATCGCATAGGCTACACAACCGATGATGGCTGGTATGATTTTCCTCATCATTCCCAGCTCCAACGGATTGATGCGGATGAGGTGGATTGGTAAATAGCACAGACTTGTCAGGGGTAGGCGAACGCCTCGCTTTGAAGACACGCGATCGCGTCTACCCAAAAGAGTCGCTCATAGCGTTTTTACCGCCACTTTAATGGCTGAGAAATTGCTGGATGTAGCTAGCCAAACTTTGTTGTAATTGCCAGTCAGTGCTAGGAATCGGAGTTAAATAAAATCGCTGTCCTGATAAAAGCGTCAGAGTAAGCCGGTAAAAGCGAATTCCTCCTAAGTTAGATTCTTCTACTTGAACGTCCGTAATCTTGTCAATTGAATAACCCGTTACTTGAGTTCCCAGCCAGCCTTTTTGTTTGAGAATTACTCGATTGAGATGTTTATCAAATCGGCAAGTCTTCACCGGACTTCCAAACATCATCAAGTTAGCGCAAAAAATGCAGAACAATCCAAAAAAATCAATCGGCCAATTGGAAGAAATAAACACGAGAAGCCCTAAAACAGCGGTAAAACTACTCAGCATCCAAATGCCAACTGGGCGTTCTCGCAGGGTGAGTAATGTAAAAGTTTGCTGAATTACCTTCATCGGTTTAGCTGTGGATGCGATCGCACCTCAAGAGCAGATTTGCTCTTGCTACTGTCATAGGTCACGCCTGACAAGAATAACCAAAACTGCTGCCACGAATCATAAAAAGCAAAAATCCCACTTCCCAACTCGACGCAAGTCGATGTCTTGACGCGCCATAAACCCATCATAAGACTGCCAACTTAAGTTGGGACAAACCTTCTCGACCAAGCTGTCTCTGGTTCCTGGGAGCGAATCAAGAAGCCACTCAGTAGTTTTTATCGCCTCCTGCTAATGGGTGATCAACAAGCGGGATATTGCAATATCCAGTTGCATGAACTGAGCGTGCGAGGTGGAAGGGAGAACGCTTTGGTTAGTTTGGAATAGTCAAACACAGGAATTCAAAGAGACTTAAGCCATGCTTGCTAAAGAATCAACTCAAACATCAGTCAAACCAGCTCAACTCAATAAGCCCGTACTGCAAATAGGGAACTCTGGAGCCGCAGTAAAAGAATTACAACAACTATTAACTAAAAGGTTTGCTTATAACGGAGCTATCAACGGAAACTTTAATGAAGAAGTCGAATTAGCCGTTCTTGTTTTTCAAAATTGGATGTTTCTCAAAGAAGATGGCGTCGTGGGTCAAATGACCTGGCAGGCTCTCTACATCGGCGCTCCCGTAAATATGCCAGTGCTGAAACGAGGCGCTAAAGGTGAGATAGTCATCACGCTTCAGAGTGTACTGTCTTTATCTGGTGATTTTGATGAACAAGTGAATGGAATCTTCGGACCCCACACTGAAGCTGCTGTGAGATCCTTTCAACTGCGTAGTGGTCTATTAGCAGACGGAATTGTGGGCGAAAAAACCTGGTACGGGTTGAGTAAGGTGCGTCAACAAATCGGGGGGTGTTGAGCCGGTTGCGTGGATACGCTTTTCAATACTTGCACGTTTCAAGCGATCGCTAGCCGTAGATTTTGACATGGCGACGCCACCCGCTGAATTCTACCAAACCGCTCTCCTGCTTGCGAATGTGATGCACCTCACACTCACCATCCGAGGTGCATCACGAGGGGTTCCAAAGTTCTGTCACCTAAATCTTTTTAAACAATCACTTTTGCTTGCGGGTTGAATCACGATTCGCCATAGTATTTTCACCGATATTTAGGGCATTAAGTTCCCGTGCCCTAATGATGATCCCACCGAGTCAACCCCAACCCTCAGTAACATCCAACGTCCTTGATACTGACGTTAAAGAAGTTCCCAGCCAATATAAAGGCTGGTCAATTAGCACAAAAGTGATTGATGGAAAGCTATGGTTGCGTTGGCAACATCCCCAAGAATCCTTCCCCCGGTTTGGGTGTCCTGTAAACGAAGCTGGCCTTGCTTCAACCATTGGTCATGTGCAATTCCTCATCGATCTCGCCATCAAGTTGGAGTCAGGAGTGCCCGCGAGAAAGCCTTTGACATCAAATGACTCAAATGTCTCCGACCGGATAGAGCGATCGCTTTTTCGGGTTGATTATATGGATGGGGATTCACCACTTGCATTTGTAGGCTGAATTTCACTGACGATTTCATAGAAAGCAGTGGTCGGCGCTTCCTCAAACAAAGGATTCATCTGATTTAAGATGGCTTGGTATGCCTCGCTTTGATTGGCTTGCATATCTTCGACACTCTCCCAAAGAATAATAGCGATTCCTCGGTCAGTCCCCGGTTCTTGCAGTAAGTACGACCCCTTAAAGCCGTGCGTGTAGGTTGACACAGCTTTTTCATAGAGTTGCTCAGCCTCATCAAATTTGCCAGGTTTGAATTCTCCAATCGCAACATAGGCAAATTTGTGCTTTAAAAAATCTTGAAACTCTGTCATGGTTTCCTCCTAGAAGCTGGGGTTATCGCGGTTTTGTCGGGGCTAAGCCTACGGTACGCTAATGGGTTGAAGGGAGAACCGCTTGATGGATGCGATCTGCTGAAAGCAGCAGCGCTTCGCTATCGTGCCCTTCATCCTCGATCATTGATCGGGAATTTGCTTGATGTAGGCTTCGGTATAAAGGGTTAAACTACCCTGTTGTACATCCATCTCCTTAATGCGGATCGCCATCCCTTGGAGGTCAAAATAGGGCAAGTTTGCCAGTTCTCCTAACTTCTCCATCAAGGCGATTGTGAGTTCCAGTGAAATGCCTTGTCCAGGATTACAGCTAAACCCCTCCAACAAGATTGGCGTTGAAGAAGTGCGCGGACGCACTACGGCGGCGAAACCGACTTGTCGAGCCTTATCCACGTCATGCAGTAGCATTTTTCCACTGAATTCCATCTTGCCCTCACCCGGCAGATGCATTTCCAGTTCTTGCGGTTCCAAGGTCACGAGTTGACCATCTGCATTCAACTCCATGCTTTGAAACTTGCTGCGGATGTAGTCTGAGTTTAAAGCGCGGTTGATATCTTGTTCGGTGAGGACAACACGGGCAGTCGCGTCTAGCGGATGGTTCAGCTTAATCTGACCGAATATCGCGTCAAAGAGATTGATCGCAATATTATCGGCGTGCAATTCCATTTCCTGCACGCGAATATCTTTCTGAATCGCCAGACCCCGACCTTCAACCGAAACTGAATTAGCCTTTCCTTGAGCCATCTTCAGCAAATCGGTTCGGACATCTACATTGATGTTCTCTACGCTATCCATCTGGCTAGATAACCCCATTTCGACAGCCTGGGAGAGGGCCTGCTCCTCTAGGCGTGGCTCGTCTGTCATAGTGCTTAATCTCAAGAAGTGTGCTGATACTGGTTACTCTAGACGCTCATCACTCAGCAGCGTATCTGCATCTCGGAATAAACAAAATGTAATAAATCATCTAATCCAATATTTTTTGGCTCAGGCAAACCTAACCCCCAACCCGTTCCCTGCACAGGAACGCGAGCCGGAGCCATCTTTACAGTTCCTCTGGGCATTGCAGAGGAGTTAGGGGTTGGGTCAAAAGCCCCATCCATTCCCTATCTCAAAGTATTGGCTACCTGCTTATCAGTCCAAATGTGTCGTTTCTGGAGACAAGATAAGCCATGAATCTGGGCTGTAGTTCGTTGTTGAAGGATTTTGACGGATATGAAAAAGCGCCTGGGAGTCTTGCCGTGTTTCGACCCCAGACGCTTTTTCTTCTAAACTTGCTCCTCACACAACTAAAGAATATCGCTTGTTCAATCGAGCTAATACTCTAGTACGTGACACTTGATCAACTGACACGCGCTTGATAAAAATCTTTACATTATGGGTGATGAGCGCCCAGACGGGGGAAAATCGCTCGGCGGCTACAATATTAAGCTGGTCTCTGGGCGATCGCTCTTTTGTAACGTGACACACCCAACACATTCCAGGTTTCCGAAGCGTCGGTCATCTTTACAATCCCCGATCGGGATTCATCCAGAACAACCCACGCCATCCCTGAGTATCAGACCCGATTTAGGAATTTTAGGTGTATTCAATTTGAAGGAAAACCGCGAGAACTCCGAGAATTGCCACCCCAACAATGGTTTCCCGTTGCTCATCCCAAAGACGGCGCAAGCCATAAAAAACATAGGTAAATGCTGCACGGCGTTCTCGTCCGAGTTCAGCCATCAGCAATTGAACTTTAGCATCTACCTCTTCAATCGAGACTTCGCCCTTTTCATAGGCAGCTTCTAACTGATCTAATTTGCGCCAATATTCTTTGGTTGCTTCAAACAGGTTAGGCATCATAACTTAAAGGTGTATTCTTTTATTGTTAACTTATGTGAATTAAGCTAACGCGCCTGTCTGGGTGGTTGTGTCTATAAAGGGGTAGAACCCGATTGTCTATAAATAGGTAGAACCCTGGTTGCGTGAGTCTTCAAATCCCTAAATGGGAGAGTCCTTCGGCGGGAAGCGATCGCTTCTCTTATTGGCTGACCAGATGCAGCTTCTGGCGATCTGAGATCGCGGTAAACTCAGATGTTGCACCCGATTCCTTTTTTCTAACTTCCGGAGTTAATTACCTTGGGCATAGAACTACGCAGTTACGTATTTCTAGACAGCTTGCAGCCTCAGCACGCAGCTTACATGGGGACGGTAGCACTAGGGTTCTTGCCATTGCCAGGAGATACGTCGCTGTGGATTGAAATCTCACCGGGCATTGAAATTAACCGGATTACTGATGTTGCCCTCAAAGCTGCCTCTGTACGTCCAGGGGTGCAGGTGGTCGAACGACTATACGGGCTACTAGAAGTGCATTCCAGCCGCCAAGGGGAGACGCGGGCGGCGGGTAAAGCCATTTTGGAGGCGCTGGGAGTGCATCGAAATGAATGTCTCAAGCCGCACGTCGTTTCTAGCCAGATTATCCGCAACATTGATGCTCACCAAACGCAGTTGATCAATCGCACGCGGCGAGGACAGCTACTTCTGGCAGGACAAACGCTTTATGTATTAGAAGTTCAACCTGCCGCTTATGCAGCACTGGCGGCGAATGCGGCGGAGAAAGCGGCGGCAATTAACATCTTGGAAGTGCAAGCTGTGGGAAGCTTCGGACGCCTCTATTTGGGCGGAGCAGAACAGGATATTCTGGCGGGTTCTGCGGCGGCGTTGGTGGCGCTAGAAGGCGTGCCTGGTCGTGAAAATCCTGCTAGTTGGCGTCAAGAATAGCGAAAGGATGGGGATGACGAGGGAGAGAAGGGGAATGCGATCGCTCTTTACAAATGGGCGATCGCTTGCTTTCAAAGAAAGCCACTTCAGATTAAAGTCAATGCGTTAGCACTGGTGGGTTAAGCAAAGGAAATCCAAATGGCAAATCTAGAGCATCTTGCACTACTTCAGAACGGTGCAGTGAAATGGATTGAGTGGAGAAGAAAAAACCGACAAATAGAACCTGATTTGAGCGAAGCCAACCTCAGAGGGGTCAACCTCAGAGGCGCAATCCTCACAGGCGCTAACCTGAGAAGGGCGGATCTGGGCAATAGTTTACTCATCGCCGCTAACCTCAGCCATGCTACCCTCAGCGATGCAAATCTCCACTCCGCTTCCCTAATGGAGGCAAACCTGAGTGAAGCGAACCTCAGCATTGCGAACCTCAGCAAAGCCAACCTCAGCGATGCCGATCTGGGCGATGCGAACCTGATCGGGGCTGACCTCAGAGGAGCTAACCTAAGAAGAGCGAATCTAACTAACGCGAACCTGATCGGCACCGATCTCAGAAGCGCTAATCTTCACAAAGCCGATCTCGGTGCAGCAAAGCTGGCTAGAACGAACCTCAGCGAAGCTAACTTGATGGCAGCGAACCTAATAGCCGTCGATCTCAGTAATGCTAATCTTTACGACGCTGAACTACTAGGAGCTTACCTTTACAAAGCTGACCTACACAAAGCAAACTTAATCGAGGCTCACTTCAATGGTGCTTATCTCTTTAGGTCTAACTTGAGCGAAGCGAACCTGACTCAGGCTGATTTCAGATGGACTAACCTCAGCAAATCGAACCTCTCCGGCGCTAATTTGAACAAAGCGAACTTGAGGGGTGCTAATCTCACCGGCGCTAACCTCACTGCGGCGAATCTTACCGGCGCTAACCTCACCGGCGTTAACCTGACGCGGACGATACTCCAAAAAGCAATCATGCCTGATGGCACAATTCACCCTTAGCTGGCAATTAAATTTTGGGTTGTAGAAATGCGATTCATGGCTTCTTCCCGCCAGACCCTTCAAAAATCCCAAATCTAAAATCCTAAATTAGTCTAACTCATGAAAAAACTGATTGTAATTACAGGGGTAAGTCGGGGTCTCGGTCTTGCTATGACTGAAAAATTTATTGAGCAAGGTCATACAGTTTGTGGGTGCGCCCGTTCCACAGAAGCAACACAGAAACTTGAGCGAAAAATTGGAACGCCCCATCATTTTACCAGCGTAGATGTTGCGGATGAACATCAAGTGAAAGCCTGGGCTGAGCAACTTTTAAAATAAATACTCATCCCCTGATTTATTAATTAATAATGCCGCATTAATCAATCAACCCGCCCCGCTTTGGAAAGTTGATAGCACGGAATTTTCTCGACTCATTGATGTCAATATTAAAGGAGTCGTGAATGTAATCCGCTCCTTTGTTCCAGCTATGATTAAAAAGAACAATGGCATCATTGTCAACTTGAGTTCAACTTGGGGTCGCTCCACCTCGCCTGAATTTGCACCTTACTGTGCTTCCAAGTGGGCAATTGAAGGATTAACTCAGTCGTTGGCTCAAGAATTACCTTCGGGAATGGCGGCGATTCCCCTCAACCCAGGCATTATTCATACCGATATGTTAGAGACTTGTTTTGGAGAAGAAGCGGCTGCTTACACAGCGGTGAAAGATTGGGTTAAAAAAGCGGTGCCATTTTTATTGCAAATGGCACCAAAAGACAATGGTGTGCCGCTGACAGTTCCTTCATAACCTTCCTATGCGGTTAATCTATGAACGAGAATTAAAGACAGAAATAAACTTTACTTCTCTTTGTACTATATGGGTTCTCACGTGAGTGCAATATACACTCGGAACCTCACCCCAAACCCCTCTCCGTGAACGGAGCGGGGCTTTGAATATGGCTCCCCTTCCTTTATAGGGAAGGGGCTGTTCTTGTCAGGTCTGGGAGCGCTTTGATGAGCAAAACAAGTCACTTGTGTGTAGACCGTAGCTCTTTAAAGGAAAGGGGGTGGGGAGGAGGTTCTCTGTGAGGAAACAAATCAACTCAAGCCGTCTGTAATTCAAGGCTTGGATAGTCGATATATCCCTTCTCATCGCCACCATAAAAGGTGGAGCGATCTGGCTTATTTAGGGAAGTATTGAGTGCAAAACGTTCTGGTAAATCTGGATTAGCAATATACAGTCTTCCATAAGCCACCAAATCTGCATTGCCAGAAGCCAAAACAGCATTCCCTAAGTCGCGGTCATATCCTCCTGCGGCGATTAAAGTCCCTTTGAAGATAGGACGGAAGTATTCGGTAAACAAGCCTCCTGTAGAGTTATCGAGGCTAGTATTGCCATCGGTTCTTGGCTCAACGATGTGGAGATAAGCGAGGTTGAAACGGTTGAGTGAATCGGCTACATAACTGAACAAAGCAGATGGATTGGAGTCAGACATACTGTTGAAAGTACCGCTTGGGGAGAGGCGAATTCCTACCCGTTGTCCACCCCAAACACTGACGACTGCTTCAGTCACTTCCATCAAAAGTCGGGCGCGGTTCTCAATTGAACCGCCATATTGGTCGGTTCGTTTGTTCGTCCCATCCTCAAGAAACTGGTCAAGGAGATAACCGTTGGCACTATGAATTTCAACCCCGTCAAATCCAGCAGCTAAGGCATTTTCTGCCCCTTTGCGGTATTGTTCGACGATTCCTGGAATCTCTTCAGTTTCTAGGGCACGAGGCGTGACGAAGGGTTTTGGCCCTTCAAGAGTGATTGCTTCACCTTCTGGTGCGATCGCGCTGGGCGCTACTGGCAGTTCTCCTCCTGGTTGCAGTAATGGGTGAGAAATCCGCCCAACGTGCCACAACTGTAAGAAAATCCGCCCCCCACGAGCATGAACTGCATCTGTCACCAGTTGCCATCCTGCCACCTGTTCTGCTGAGTGAATGCCTGGGGTATTCGCATATCCCTGTCCTTGAGGCGATACTTGAGTGGCTTCTGCGATAATTAACCCCGCCGATGCCCGTTGTGCATAATAAGTCGCATTCATCGCTCTAGGAACATTTCCCGCTCCCGCACGCATCCGGGTTAAGGGAGCCATCACGATTCGATTGGGAAGTTCTAAAGAACCCAGCTGAACAGTTGAGAAAAGATTGATATTCTCGCTCATTGACTTAATCTCCATTGGAATGACATTACAGTTTTGATTGCACAACGCAGACATCAGGAACTCTAGCTAGCTAGTGTATGAGCAGTGCGGATAAGAGTTACCCGCACCGCCAACAAACTAGATAGTTAGTTAATCGCTACTGGCTTTGTGGTTAAGTTGTTCTGTGGAAGTAAAGCTTGAAGCTTGTCAGACAGCACTTCCAAAGGAGCTACGCCAGTGGTTCGATCCACCACCACACCATCTTTGAAGAACAGCAGCGTTGGCACGGCTTGGATGTTGTATTGTGTAGCGATGTGTCCATAGGCGTCAATATTCAGCTTGCCAACCTTAGCAATTCCTTCAAAATTGGCAGCTAATTCTGCAACTAATGGGTTGAGCATCCGGCAAGGACCACACCAAGCCGCCCAGAAATCTACCACAACTGGAACTGAACTTGCGAGGACTTCGGTTTCAAAGTTGTCTTCGGTCAAGGTGACATATTTCGCGTTGTCTGACATGGTTTCCAGCCTCCTTCAGGCTGTAGATCAAGGTGAGGAGAGTATCAGCAGCTGTTGCAGAAAGCGCATTGCATCATTTCATGCGATCGCATCCACTCAACTCGCTGCTAAAAGTTACCAATCTGGTTTCAATCCCCTAAAGGGTTTAGTAGTTAAACAACCATTTGACTAAATACTAGAACAATCTTTCCCCAATAGTCAAGTGGTTGTTTAACTATTTCAATACTGAACGCCAAGACGTAAAATAGAAGTAAGACGGTGAGTTTTCGCCAACGGCATACATCTACGTCAGACACGCCTATACCGTCGTTCAACCTTCTTTTAGTGTTGACATCAGGAGTAATGCAGAGTCTTGTTGGGGCTTTCTCGTGGCTTCTTTTAGTAACCCCTACTTCCCATGATCGATAACAACCATAGCGTTCAACTGCCCTCTGCGTCTCAAGCTGCCGTTCAAGACATAGAACTTCGGGCTAAAATCTTTGCAGCTCTCTCCGATCCAACACGTTTGAGGATTGTGGAGATGTTAGCTTCTTGCGAGGAAATGAGTGGCAGCGAAATAGCCAATTATTTAGGGATTAGTTTAGCTCTCTTCTGTCACCACTCCAAGACACTGGCGGAAGCGGGGTTAATCCAGATCCGAAAAGAAGGTCAAACCAAGTACAACTCGCTGAAACGGGAGTTACTGTTTGATTGCTTCGCCAGTTTTACACCCAAACAGCTAGAAACAACCACAGTTGAAAATAATTCTAGATCCAACTAACCGCTGTATGTTGATGATTTTGCAAGAAATATAGGTTTTCCTTGCGTACTTAAGCGTAGTCGTGAACTTTTCCGTCAGGCATTCTGGCTTCAGTTAAGACAGCTTCACTGAGGTTGGTTTCAATTAAACTTGCTTGCGTTAAATTTGCCCTGAGTAAAATAGCTTTACTTAGGTTTGTTCCTAGTAAAATTGCCCCAGTAAGGATGGCACCCATTAGCTTGGCTTTAGATAAGTTGGCGTATCTCAGGTTTGTTTGGTTCAGGTTTGCCTCACCTAACACGGCTTCTTCCAAATTTGCCCCTTTCAAATTTGCTCTGGTTAGATTTGCTCCCCGAAGATTTACCTTACTTAAATTCGCTGCCCCTAAGTTAGCTTCAGTGAGGTCTGCTTGACGTAAATTTGCCCCTGTTAAGTCTGCTTCGCTGAAATTGACTCCGCGCAAATCTGACCCTCTCAAGTTCGCCAAACATAGATTCGCTTTGCTAAAATTTGCTTCATTTAAGCAGACAAAAGCTAATTTTGCCTTATATAAATCTGCTTTTCTAAAGTTCCTTTTTCCGGCTGTATATAGCTGTACAATGTTTTTGAAATTCATCGTGAATAACTCCTATTTTCTTATGACTAAGACTCGCCAAAGGCGGGATAATGCGTCAACCCACCGTCAAAAAACCGAGTTTGGCTTGTGATGTAAGTAGCTTCGTCAGATGCCAAAAATGCCACCGATGCTGCCATTTATTCCGGCGGACTTGCCCGAAACCTTGGGATATAAACTTTCTACCTCAGCCTTTGCTTCTAAGTCATGTAGATGCGCGTAACTGTGGCACCCAGCCCCGTAGCATTGACCCCAATACCTTTAGTATTTCGGCGCGATCGCATAAAATTTTCTATGCCACCTTTCTGGCAGTAAAACCAACCTATTCTGGCTTAAGGATAATTTCGTGAACGCTGGAAATGGTGAGAATAACAGCACTCCTATTCTGTTCTAGAAAGTGTTTAATCGCTTAGGGGCGCTTATCGGTGCGCCCCTAAATAAGCGCCCCTAAGATTAATTTTTTGGAATTCGCCAACAGCATCTTAAAAGGGAGGCTAACTTCTCCCTTTTAAGATGCCGTTAAGGGAGCTGTTGCAGATTATTGGTGAAATAGTATCAGCAAGATTAGTTCGGCTGGATGGAACTTGCAACAGGATATCCCGGTTATTTCAAATTATCCGGGACAGTTTCAGGCACAACCCAGGAGTAAATAGTATGCTGGCGACCGGGGCTACTTTCTACCTGCACTACTTTCTCAGGTTTCCATTCACCCATGTCGTAGTTGTGCGAAACAATGCGAGTGCCTGGTTTAAGTTCCTTGAGGAGCTTCGGTCGCAGCCGCAAGTTCACCTCAGGAAGCAGGTACAGCGTTACCACCGTGGCATCGCTGAGGTCAGTGGCGAATAAATCTTGTTGTAAAAACCGCACGCGATCGCTTACACCCGCTTTTTGGGCATTTTCTCGACTTTCTTGAACCAGTTGCGGATTGATATCTACACCAGTTCCGCGAGTGCCGAATTGTTTTGCAGCGGTAATCACGATTCGTCCATCGCCACTGCCGAGGTCGTAGAGTACATCGTTCCCTTTTACCTGCCCCTGTTTGAGCATTTCGGCGACGACGACTTCGGGGGTTGGCACAAAGGGCACATCCGCTGGCTGTTGTTGGGTTTGAACGTCGGTTGCGGGTGCTTCGGCTTGAATATTCGGTGCGGCGGGCGCTTGGGTTTGAGCATCAGATTGAGCTTGTGCATCAAACTGGCGTTGTTGGGTGCAGCCTGCGAACAAGAAGCTACCCGCACTCAAACTTGCAACCAGCAACAGCTTAATTTGTTGTAATTGCATTGCATCTTCTCCTTTTGAGTTGTTAACGTTTTGCTCAAATTTGCCGACGACGAGATAACAGCAACAGCGGTGCGCCAGCGATCGCAACAGCTACTCCGACAAGCGCCCCAACCCCTGTATAGGCAACGCTGGAGTAGAGTAAATAAGCACAGATTGCACAAAAAAGTAGGGGCGTCAGAGGATAGAGAGGGACGCGGAAGGGTCGCACTACTTGCGGTTCTCGAACTCGTAACACTAACAGCGAGACACCCGTTAGCAGGAAGAAAAACCAGAACACTGGCGCGGTGTAGTCCACCATCGTTTTAAAGCCTTCGCGAGTCAGAGTTCCCAGAAACACGAGGGCTAACGCGATCGCACCCTGCACTAGCAAGGCATTGGCTGGCGTACTGGCGCGATGGTGCCAGCGTCCGAGGAAGCTGAACAAGGAAAAATCTTGTCCGAGGGCGTAATTGGTACGTGCGCCGGTGAAAATCGTGGCGTTGATCGCACCCAAGGTAGAAATGGCAATCAGGAAGCTGATAAACCAAGCACCGGGTTCGCCAACTGCACGACGCATCAAATCCGCTGCTACGGCTTCTGAGGCTGCCATGTTCGCCAATCCTAAACCGTGGATGTACGCGAAGTTTATCGCTAAGTAAATTGTCGTGATGATGCCGATACTCACTAGCAGCGATCGCACCATGTTTCGGTTGACGTTGCGTAACTCGGCTGAGATATAAGCCGCTTCATTCCAGCCGCCATAGGACAACAGCACGAAAAGCATTGCCATCCCAAAGTTTGTTTGGGATGTTGCTGGTGCAGCAGGCACCTCCGGGAGACTGGGAACGGCAAAGGCTAAACCCCCAATTACCACCAACAGCAAGCCACCCACTTTGGCGACTGTTAGCCAATTCTGCGCCCACTTTCCTTGCTGGACGCCGATGATATTTAAACCTGTCAACAGGGCGATCGCAATCCCAGCGTAAAGTGAGGATGAATAATTCCCAAGGCGCAGTAATTGCGAGGCATAGTCTCCGAATACGAACGCCAACAGGGCAATCGAACCTGTTTGAATCACCGTCATTCGTGCCCAAGCAAAAAAGAAGGCGATGTTTTTGCCGAAGGCACGCATCAAGTAATAGTAATTGCCCCCAGCGTGAGGATATGCCGTTGCCAATTCTGCGTAGCACAATGCGCCGACTAAGGACATCCCGCCACCCAGAATCCACAGGGAAAGTGCAACCGCTTCACTCCCAGAAGCAGCGGCGACTAGGGATGGTGTCTCGAAAATTCCGGCACCAATCACGATACCGACAATTAGAGCGATCGCGTCTACGAAAGCCAGCGCTGGCTTGGGTGCTGCTGTTTTGCTTACCGCGAAGACTTGATTTGGGAGACTGTCGTTTACCCGTCTGCTCATTCTGGCACCTTCACCGTTGCGATCGTAATTTCTTTGAGTTGCGATGTGAAAAGATTAAAGCAAAGTCGGTTTAAAGTCCTGAGAAAGTGTAACCAACTCCGATTAATAATCCCACCTCTGTTTCATCAACAAAACCGACATTCACGCCAGCGGTTGCGGTGAATTGGGATGATAATGGAACATCGACCCCGCCCGTAATCAGTGCGCCAATAGTGCTATCGTCACCCGTTGAAATCGCCACTCCGCCTCCAATATAAGGGGCTACACGGTATCTGATTTGTTCCACTCCTTGAGAGGGGAAATCGTAAGTAAGTGGAACCAGAAAAACTGTATTATCGCCAAATAAAGCAGCGGGTCGCACAGATAAATTTCTGGTGAGTCCAATTTTGCTAATGACTGCAAAGGCACCTTCACTTAAAGTCGTATCGCCACCTAATCCAATGTTGCCTGCAACCCCGATATAACTTGGGCCAGAGCGAGTGGCTCTACCAGGTATTACATCCACTTGAGCGATTTCCGGCGCTGTGGTTTCAGTCGTCGCTGCTTCTGGGAGTTGAGGTGTTGAAGGTTCAACAGTCAAAGCCGACGCAGACGTTTTCACCCTTTTGTCTACAATCTGCTCTGGGTTTACCGCATCGGAGGTTGCGATCGCTGTTTTCTCAGGAATTTCCTGCTTTGTCTCGCTAGAAAGGTTAGATGGAGATTGATTCGCCCCGGCTGATGCAGTGGCAGTTGGCAATTTTATTTCTGAAAAATCTTGCTCTTGAATTGTTGATTCTGTCAGTACCTTTACAACAGAATCAGGTGAACCTGAATTCGCTACATTCACTTGTTCTTGTACAAAGAAAGTTGTAACTTGGTCAGATTGAATTGGAGTCTTATTTGATTCAGAATTATGATTAGGTACTCTGGCAAACGCATCTGTCTTAGGGGTGAAGTCGTCAGTTTCAGCTTGAGCTGATAAACCACTACAAACAACAGCCAGAGCGGCAAGGCAGAGTAGAGAAGTACCTCTGAACAACATCGGATTTACACTAACTCCATGAAAAAAAGTGTTGAAAACTAACTAAAGAAAAATGATTTAGGAGTGATAACCTTCTGCTCCTGCTATCTTCAGTGTTGGCAACAAATGTGACTAGAAAGTGACAGTGGGAGCATCCCGTATTTGCAAATCCCCCACAGACTGGAAGTCTGGGGCTACACAAACAAAGCCTGCCTCCGCAGGCTGAATTGATTCCGCGCAGGCGGACTTGGTTGAATAGAAGCGAAGCAACTTATGTCCCCTCTTCTTCTTGAAGGGGGGTAAGGGGGGTTGGCGTAGCCGCGATTTCCAATCGCCAGGTTATTTTTGCTACTGGAGTGGCAGCTCAATTTGAAAAGTTGATCCTTGACCGACTACACTGGTGACGTCGATCCCACCTCCATGAGCTTTGACGATTTGCTCAGCGATCGCTAATCCCAAACCAAAACCCCCTGTAGTGCGAGAGCGATCGCGATTCACCCGATAAAACCGTTCAAAAATATGGGGCAAATCAGTCGCCGCAATCCCCATCCCAGTGTCTGAAACTTGAATAATAGCCAAATGCGATCGCGTAAACAATCGCAGTTGAACTTCACCGCCCTCCAGGGTATATTTGCAAGCATTACTCAGCAGGTTCATCACCGCCAGACGGAGCAACTCTGGATCGGCCTTCACCTCCAAGCTCTCAGTCGGCAGATTACTAACAAAATTTAGATTTTTGGTGGCTGCTTGCGTTGCATAATTCTCTGCTAGCTCCTGTAGCAAAAGAGTTAGATTAATCTTTCTCAAAGATTCAGGAGATAATGACCCATCATTACGAGCCAAAAACAGCAGATTACTCACCAGCGAATTCATGGACTTAGCAACATTCACAATCTTGTCTAGCCGAAGCCGTTGCTGTGAATGATCGTCAGACAGCAACCCGACTTGTGCATTGCTAAGAATCGCCGCCAATGGTGTCCGCAATTCATGGGAAGCATCTGCGGTGAAGCGATGCAGTTGCTCGTAAGCATGACGAATCGGTTGCATCGCTAGCCCCCCCAAAAACCACCCAGTCAGGCTAATTACCCCCAAGGTGACTGGCACCAAGAGCGTCAGAACCAGCCGCAATTCAGACAAAGCCTCTTGAGTGGATGTCAGGGAAGTCGCAACCTGGAGATAACCAATTAATACACTCTTCTCGTAGACAGGCAGCGTTACCTGACGCAGCCAACGTGCAGAGCCATTGGCAGTTTTGATGGTTTGAAATCCATCTGTCACCGTCAGCTTCTCTGGAGGAAGCGTACCAAAAAATTGCACCAATTGCCCTTTGGCATCGTACCAACGCCCATACGCCAGCCCACTATCCAACGGCTGTGGGTTATTTCCCAAAAGTGGCACATTGTCCAGCTCTACCTGCCATTGACCATTGCGACGCTCATAATTTACGCTCGCTGCCATTACCTTGGTTTGTTGGTAGAGTAATCGATCCAATGCTAAGAGCGCGTCTGCAACTTCTACGTAGTAGACGACTCCTGCAAAAATCACCAAAATACTTCCCATTGATAGGGTGAACCAGCGAGCCAGATTGCGACGGCTACGACCAAACATGGAAAAAAGCAAAGTTAAAAAGCGCCTGAAGATTTAGGGAAGCAAAGTTACACCCGAATTTGGGGCAAGGCAGGCAAAAAGCAAAAGAAACATTTATTCTGTCATTTTGATTCATTTATATTTTGAATTTCTTCTCTTTTTACTTTTGACTTCCCGAAGGATTGAGGCGATATCCCATGCCATAGACTGTTTCAATCCAATCTGCCGCACCGACTAACTGCAAACGCTGCCGCAGCCTCCGGACAAGGGTAGTTACGGCATTGCTCTCTGGTTCTGCACCCCACTCCCACAAGGCTTGTTCAATTTGATCGCGGGTTAAGACCTGATGAGGGTGGCGCAGGAAGTATTCTAATAGCTGAAACTCGCGGGCGGACAATTGGATAGTTGTCTGTCCCCGTTCAACAGTCAAGCTATTCAAGTGCAGTTGTAAATCTTCTATGCGGAGGATATCTCCCTGCCATAGAGGCGATCGCCTTCCCAATGCCCGCACCCGTGCCAAAAGTTCGATAATATCAGTCGGTTTAACCAGATAATCATCAGCACCGGCATCCAAACTCGTAACTTTATCCACAGTCGTGTCTTTGGCAGTCAGCATCAACACCGGCGAGGTTTTCCCTGCTTGTCGATACTGGCGACAAAGGCTCAACCCGCTGACTGTCGGCAACATCCAGTCTAAAATTAACAAGTCATAGTCTTTTTGAGAGATCAGCCATTGGGCAGTTTCCCCATCCTCAATGCCATCGACAATATGTCCGGCTTGCAACAAAGCTGCGTTTAGTGGCTCTAATTGTTCGGGGTCGTCTTCTACCAGTAAAATTCTCATAAGACGCTTTAGTGAAACCTCTTTTCCGGAGAATCGTCGATCGCGCTGCTCATAGTAGAGAAGCCTAAAGCGATCGCACGTCTTCCACCAGTCAGATTTTTATCGAGTACAGAAGAAAATCAAGAGTCAAAAGTGAATCTTCTCTTTTTATATCTTTTAAATTTTGACTTTTGATGTCGAATTTGATTGTTTTTTTCCCTTAAACTCAATTAGCTGTGAAGCTAAAATTCCTCACCTCTCCCTATGTCCTCTCCCCGTTGGTTACAAAGATTACATTTTTTAGGGCTAGAATTTTGGCTACCTCTACCCCTGCTAGGAATTATTTTTTGGGTTGGGGGTGGACTGATAACAGACCAAGCATTAAGTCGCTCCTACGATACGGTTGATAAGCTTCAAGCTGATACACAGTTGGAAGTGCAACTTTCAGTCACCTTGCTAGTCATCAAAGCAGAAATTGACAAAGAGCAGGGATTTACCAAAGTACAGGTCAAAACGACAGATTCGACACTCAAAAAGTTAGAATTTGAGTTTCCAGTAACAGAATTCAGTCAGGTGGAAGCTGCGATCGCGCAAGAGTTAGGACTGTCTGTTGAAAATGTTAGGACGCTAGTGCGTTACCAATTGAAAAACCGCTCCTTATAGACAGTTACTCTCACTCAATCCGAACTCTCTGAACCCTCTACTTCCGGTTCTATTTCCCCGCTCAGAACAAACCTGCGCTTACAATCTGAGCGATGCTAGCAGATGGAAAAGTAAAGAATTAACAATACTCAGTGCCAATGAGCCAAGCAAAGCACTCCAAAAACCCCACCGTAACCGAAATCCTGTCACTAACCAAGCAGCTAAGTAGCTAGGATGATTTAAACCTAAAACGCTCCAACGTATATCCCCCTTGTTCACTCCGTGATTCCATGCCGTCCATTACAGCAAGGGCTAAATCATATTCATTGTCGAAC
>NZ_JAMPKC010000038.1:0-38205 GCF_039961975.1 Trichocoleus sp. DQ-A3
GCGCTTCGGTGTCGCTTCACTTTCGCTTGCTCTCCCGACCGCTTTATTAATGTAGCAACCACGAACCGCTTCTGTCAACTGTTTTGAAAAACTTTTTTGGAAAACTCTCAAAATCCCCAAGGGCGCAGCTTTTGGGCTAAGTTGGTTGGACAAGCTTTTAGAAAAATTAGGGGAAAACTGACGTGGTGAGTCCCAGGGCTGTTCTACCTCCCTTGATCGTATTAGACCCGCTCCTGCACTCCTGGTTGTTGGAAGATGTCGGTCGCGGCGATCGCTCGAGTCAAAGTACGCGATGCAGATGGGAGGAGCGATGAACCACCGGATGGAACTAGATGATGCTGTAATGATTAAGGATAATCACATTGCTGTAGCTGGAGGAATCGGCGAGGCGATCGCTCGTATCCGTAGGTAGATGGTGAATAAAGTGGCGACCTTGACTGACCTCCACTTTGATATTGGATCTTCCTGGCTACTCAATCGTTAGAAAAAGCGGCTTCTTTTGATGAGCGACCAGCGCATTACTAAGGAGGGGCTAGTTCTGAATTAAGGCTCAAGAACACCGCCGCTAAGAACTGAACGGAGGAAGTGTTGAGCCGATTGCAAGCCCTGACTCATTAGAAGTGCAATCGTGGTACCCAAATGATGCAAACTCAACAAACCCACACGTAGCTCTCAAAGTAAGCGTTTTGATAGCAAAAGTAGCAGATTAAGAAGTAGCAGATGAAGACAATGCGGGGGAAAGCCACGGATGAATAAGAGTTTCTGCTTTAACCCTGTTGACCGCACTGTACGGCGACTTGAGTAAAATTGTCAAAATTGAACAAACTCCCAAGAAGCGGGAGAGCATTGTGAAGAGCTTAGCTTACCCCATCCTTCTTCAGATATTTTGTCCGAATGTCTGTTAGGATGAGTTTCTGCCAGTACATTCCGGTCTGTTTCTGGCGCATTGGAAAAAAGCTCATTTAAGCCATCCAACTGAACCACAAATTTCCTGCTCTTAGACTGGCCCCAGGCACTTGATTTGGGATAGGGGCATTACTAGGAGCGATCGCATCCATGACATTTCGTAACCTCGGTCTTTCAACGGACCTGCTTCGTGCTGTGGCTGACTCTGGCTATACTGAGCCAACCCCCATTCAGCAGCAAGCAATTCCCGCCATCCTGAAAGGGCAAGACATTTTCGCCAGCGCCCAAACTGGAACGGGCAAGACTGCTGGCTTTACCCTGCCTTTACTGCAACTCCTAGGTACTGCCAACGCCAACCAGGTGCATCGCAGACCTCGTGCCCTCATCCTCACCCCTACGCGCGAACTGGCAGATCAGGTCAAAGATAGCGTCAAAACTTATGGAAAATACCTGTCGCTGCGAGCAGCAGCCATCTATGGCGGCGTGGGAATTAAGCCGCAAGTTCAAACGCTGCATCGGGGAGTTGATATTGTAGTCGCTACACCCGGTCGCTTGCTCGACCACGTTGGGCAAAAGACGGTCGATCTCTCGAAGATAGAGATACTGGTGCTGGATGAATGCGATCGCATGTTAGATATGGGCTTCATCCGCGACATCCGCAAAATTTTGGCAGTGCTACCTGCATCGAGGCAAACGCTGATGTTTTCTGCCACCTTCTCTAAACCGATTCAGCAGCTTGCCAGCACCCTACTAAAGTCTCCGACCCAGATCGAAGTAGCTCCCCGGAATACCGCCGCACAGCAGGTAGAGCAGGTGGTTCATCCGGTCGATCGCAATCGCAAGCGAGAACTGCTTTCTCATATGATCGGGTTCCACAATTGGCAACAAGTGCTAGTCTTCACCCGGACGAAACACGGAGCCAACCGTCTAGCTGAGCAACTTGCTCAAGATGGGCTGAAAAGCACTGCAATTCATGGCAACAAAAGTCAGGCAGCCCGTACCCGTGCTTTGCAAGACTTTAAGCAAGGAAAAGTGCGAGTATTAGTTGCTACCGATGTAGCATCACGGGGTCTAGATATCGATCAGCTGCCCCACGTAGTCAACTTTGAACTCCCTAACGTACCAGAAGACTACGTGCATCGCATTGGTCGCACAGGTCGCGCTGGTAATGAAGGAAGAGCGGTTTCCCTCGTCAGCGAAGATGAATACTCATTCCTCAAAGACATCGAACGATTGCTCAATAAAACCCTTGTGAAAGATGTGATTCCAGGCTACGAGCCAACTGCCCCAGTCCAGAAAGTGGTAGACCAAGCGAAGGGTCAGCGCGCAAATCAAGGGCGCAGTAACCGAGCAAAGTCCCAGGCACCATCTGCACCCACCCGCAGCAAAAAGCCCACCGCACCAGGTCGCGCTCAAAAAAGGCTGCACACTGCTTAAGCCTCTAGCGATTACCGCTTAGTTAAGGCGAGATACCCGGCTTTCTAAAAAAGTCGGGTATCTTTTTAAGGACTGACAATGCGGTTGGTAAGGGGTGCGGTGCGAAATACAGGTTTGCGATCGCTATTTGGCAATCGCTGTCAGTTAGTCATCAATGATAATTATGGGTGAATGGCGAGTTACGGTTGAAAAAGCTGCTTAAGCAATCGATGGAGGAACACCAATGACCGTTACCATTCCCATTCGTGCCATTGAACTCACTCCCGGTAGCACGATTAGCATTCATAACTTGTCTTGGCAGGACTTTGAACAGATTCTTACCGAATTGGGAGAAAAGCGCAGCACCCGCATTGCATACTACCAAGGAACGCTGGAAATCATGTCCCCTTTGGCACTGCACGAGCGCCCCCATCGCATTATTGCTGATATTGTCAAAGCTATCTTAGATGCTCAAGGGCGGGACTGGGAAGATTTTGGCTCAACTACTCTGAAGCAACCAGAAATTGCCGGAGTCGAACCCGATACCTGCTTTTACATCCAGAATGCCAGTCGTGTCTGGGGTTGCACCAATATGGATTTAGCGGTTTACCCACCTCCCGATCTCGCCATTGAGTCTGATGTAACTTCAAAGACTACCTTGAACGCCTACGAAGCGCTGCGCGTTCCGGAAGTGTGGATCTATCGGAGTCGCCAACTTAAGATTTACATTCTCCAAAACGGTGACTACGCGGAATCATCTGTCAATTCTATCTTTCCCGATCTTCCCATCACCAAAATGATTCCCCAACTGTTACAAAAAGCCATTGATGAGGGAACCAGTCGGATGCTGCGCGAACTGAAAATACAACTGGGTTAATATCAGGAAAGATTTACCCCGATCGCGTATGAAATACGGTTTGGCGATCGCTCTTTGGCGATGACTGTCAGCTACCCATCAATGACTTTGATATAGCCATTTTTAAACAGATGATTGGTATTGGAAATACACGAGAGGAGGAATTCCTCTCTCGTGTGTCTCCCTCAATGTATTGAAACTAGGTCAATCTAGGTGGGGCCAAATTGACTTTAATTGCTATAAACCTGCCGCCGATTTACAAGTATGCGGTAGAACAACCCTTCTGGGTTTCTTACCACTTCTCGTTTGCGCGTCTCCTCAACAACTTTGAGAGCATAGCGAACATCTTCTATGCGAGATTGACGGATCAACCTCTCTAAATTGGTGTCTAGCGTGAGTCCCGATGCTTTGACTTGGGCACGAATGAACTCATGAATAAGTGTCAGTAAAGCATCCCAGGGCTTGTTTTCTGGCAATTCTGAGTTATCATGGTTACTATATGAGTCTGCCATGTGGAAACATTCCTCCTGTTTGGAAGTTTTTGGTGGATTTCAATTGAATGAAGGACGGATCGCGGGCAAGCAAACCCGTCCCCAATATATTCTGTACAGTGAAGGCTATCGATATCTACGTCGGTAGCCTTCACTGTTTTCAGTATGGACCATACAACTCAGTTTTGGCAATATCTGTGCGGCTCTACTGTTTGAGTGTTAATGCCAAAATTCCGGCTGCTGAGATTCCTTCGCGTTTTCTGTGTTTGCCGTAAGGGATAAATCGGTTAAGTTAGCCCTATTGAGTAACAGCCCTGAACTAATACCAGGGCTACGGCATTAAAAACTTTGGTGCTTGGTATTTGATGCATGGGTATATGTATAATGTGTTAAAGCTAGTGGCATGAAGTACATAACACCTTTACTTCGGAATAAGCCGGAAAGTCAGAGTAAGGTCAGTTTTCAGTAGTAAAAACATAGCTAAAACAAGTGTATGCCGACCGAAAAAGCCCTTTTAGAAACGGAACAAGAAGCTCCAAACGCAAACAGCCTATCTAGCCCTAACTCAGTAATGTTTGTTCACAACAAACTTGATGAGTATGGATTAGACCCCTACGAGTTTCGGGTTTATGCACATGCTGTTCGTAGGACAGGAGGAAAGCCTAATGGTAAGTATTTTGCTAGTCTTGGCAAGACAGCGGAAATCTGTCAGATGAGTGTTCGCCGCGTCCAGTATTCATTAAAGTTCCTATGTGAGGCTGGTTTCCTTACCCAAGAAAAACGTGCAGGACGCACAGATGAGTACAGGGTAACTCTTGTAACTAAGTGGGCAAGACCGGAAGACTTAGAGGTTATCCGAGAAGCAGTTACAGGTATTAAGAGGAAGAAGACTAAGGGTAAGGGTCAATCAGCTAAATTAAGCCAAGATAACTACACTCCTGAGCAAAGGCAAACTCTAGCTGAGGCTGCTGCCAAGATCCAGAATTTACTGAAGCAACTAGAACAGACCAACCCTACTGCTAGTCAGGCACACCAAAAAGCTTTTGTCACTGCTGCCTTTCCTCTAACTGAGAGGAAGCGGTTCGTGAGCGCTTTTCAAGCAGGTGGGAAGGAAGCACTCAAAGAGTTTTTAGACGATTCGTACATCAATATTACAGATGGAATGTTGATGGAATGGCAGAAAGCCGATACCAAGTTGTAGTCTAAAACTTAATAAGGATGTGGAACATCAAGACATGGTAGGGGATGACGCAACGAGATTTGCCTTAAAAACTGAACTCTTGCAGCGAGTAGAAGCATTAGGACTACAGCAAGCGCTATTTCCGTCTGATGGAGAGCCAATCGATGAAATTGTGCAGCAGCTAGAAAGCATCAATCCCATCCCACAGCCACTCCACCCCAACCATCTGCCTACTCTACTCGGTAATTGGCAATTGGTGTACGCCTCAAAAGGAACGGTTGTTACCCGCCAAATCGCATCAATTCCAGATTTTGGGGGAACAATAAACATCAAACGGGTGTGGCAAAGGTTGGTTGCAGGCGGTACGAGGAAAATTTCTACCTGTAACGGTGCTTTTCTTGACTTACCCCTGTTGGGAGAATGGCGGTTACAGGCTGACGGCGTTTGGACTTGGGGCGCAGATGAACAAACGGCTAAAGTGACTTTTGACAGTTTTTCGATGCAAGCAACAAAGCTTTTTGGCATGGAAAGCTGGAGTTTTCCTGAGCTGAAAATACCAGTATTGGAATTCTTCCGCAATCAGGCAGAGTGGACAACCTCTTATTTAGACGAAGAAATTAGGGTAGGACGCGGTGCAACAGGCAATCTGTTTGTATTTCGTCGTGAGTGAGTTGGGCGTTTTGAGCGATCGCGTTCTATCAACTCAGGAATTATGAAGAATGCGATCGCTCTTGAGTCATATGCAATAGTTCAAGTCATCTGAAGCCCAATATCGAACGTACCCACGTAGCCTTGTGCATCTTGGGTTAGCTGAAGCATCAGTTCTTCACCACCATCTTGAAAAATGCCGTCTCCATCGTTCCTCTGGGTGCGCTGTCCCTTAGCAGCATAGGGAGACTGCGCGTAAATTTGATCCGTGAGAGCATCGTCGAAGTAAAGCTGCGAGGTAAACTCAGAACCACGCCCAGACGCAGAATCGGTGCGAATCTTAAAGTGAATGTGAACCGTTCTGCCTGGATACCAGCCAGGATAAATCGTCACAAACTCCGCAGTCCCATTTGCATCCGTCACCTGATAGCCGCGCAGGAATTTTTGCCCTTGCGTATCCCCGTTGAAGTCCCGAACATCGGAATACACCCCCAGCGCGTCGCAATGCCAAATGTCTACAGTTGCACCCCTCAAAGGCGTACAGGATCTACTATCAATCCCAGAGACACGAAACACCAAACGCAACGGTACTCCCGGCTTTACCGCACCGTTCGAGGGATCTGAGCGGATATCAGAACGGTTAAGCTTCTCATCCACGAAATATGGCCCTTCCGTTTGTTGGGGTTTTACCACGCAAGTCGGAGTCTGCGCGATCGCTACCGGAGTCGGTATCTGAGTTGATGTATTTATCGGTTTTGCTGAGATCGACTCTCCGCGCCACCATCCCACAAGCGATACTGCCGCTGTTCCCCCTAGAAAGCCAAGCACCTCTCGCCGCTTCAGCATGGAGACAACTGGGATTCTTTTCACACGGTCTTTTTTCATTTCATCTGCTCCAAATAGAATTATCGCAATCTACCTGGGCGGTTGAAACCGCGTCTACACAGACAAAACCCGCCTGCGCGGGTTTCAAAATCTTTGATTTGTCTTAAGTCCGCGCAGGCGGACTTAGTTTGTTTAGCCGCGATTTCTAATCGCCAGGGCTTATTGAAAATTTGGTCGTATCCACGAAAGGGTCGCTAAATTGATTCAAGCTTATTGCTGAGGAGGAGGTACGTCTGATTGGTTGCCATCTTGAGGTGGACGGGGCGGAACTCCCAGCGCATTTACCAGTTGCTCTTCCGTCACGCCGAGTTTTGCCGCCGCCGCCTTAAAATCGGGTCGGGGTGGGCGTTGTCCCGGTTTGGGCGGTGTAGTTGGTGGGTTTGCAGGTACTCCCAGTGCTGCCTTCAAATTGGCTTCTGACACACCCAGCTTCTGCGCTGCGGCTGCAAAATCGGGACGGGGCGGACGGGGCGGAACTCCCAACGCATTTACCAATTGTTGTTCGGTAATGCCGAGTTTTGCCGCCGCTGCCTTAAAGTCGGGACGAGGTGGGCGTTGTCCTGGTGTAGGATTCGCTGGCACTCCCAGTGCTTCTTTCAACTTAGCTTCTGAAATGCCCAATTTCTGAGCCGCTGCGGCAAAATCTGGTCCTCGTCTGCGTCCCTGTCCCTGCTGTTGTTGATTGGGCTGGGATGAGTTTTGGGCTTGTCGGTTAGGCGATTGAGCGATCGCCTGATTAAGAGTCACACATCCAAACGTCCCAACTAGAACAGGAATCGCGATCGCTGCTAACAGTCGGCGGGTATTCATCACAAGCTTTCTCCTTCGGTTGAATCTAGAAATGTGTCTATAGATTCAATTAAGCTCAACCAAAATTACAGCTTGCCCCTTGTCAAAATTACAGTTTTGTAATGTGAGCTAGTGAAGGCGAGATCCCCGACTTTTTAGAAAAGTCGGGGATCTGAACCGCAGGCGAAGCTCTGCGAGCGCGCTAGCGCTATCGCGTGAACTCCACAAAAGTAACCTCAAACAGACAACAGCCATACTTCCTTGGAAAGACGCGATCGCACAGATGTCTTCCTAGGATTAGTAAGAGTTGCGATCGCATTCGCGCAGACTTTACTGATAGCGAAAAAGAAGCACAATCCACAGCTTCCTAGCGTGGAGAAGCCCTACAGGAGTTTAAATGGTTATGAACAGTTCGTCGAACCGACCTCTGGCTGTCGTGACAGGTGCCTCCAAGGGCATCGGTTACGAGCTTGCCAAACAGTTCGCCCAAAACGGCTTTGATCTCCTTGTCACAGCCACCGGATCGAGTATCGATGAAGCCGCTCAAACCTTTGAGGGACTGGGTGCCAAGGTCGAGACGGTACAGGCCGATCTTGCTACTTATGACGGTGTTGAGACACTCTACAACCAAATTAAGGCGACTGGCAGATCGGTAGATGCGATCGCAATCAACGCCGGGGTTGGTGTCGGTGGTGATTTCGCCCGCGAGACTGACCTAAAGGACGAGCTGAATCTCATCAACCTGAACGTCGTTTCATCTGTGCATCTCGCCAAACGGGTAGTGAAAGATATGGTCGAGCGCGGCAAGGGTCGAATCCTCTTCAGTTCGTCAATTGCTGCCATCATGCCAGGGCCATTTGAAGCAGTCTACGCGGCTTCCAAAGCATTTGTACACTCCTTCTCGGAAGCGCTACGCAACGAGTTAAAGGACACAGGCGTCACTGTTACCTCACTCATGCCTGGGCCAACCGATACCAACTTCTTCCATCGTGCGGGAATGGACGACACCACGGTGGGTACAAAACAGAACGATGACCCGGCTGAAGTCGCCAAACAAGGTTTCGATGCCTTAATGGCAGGCAAGGATCACATCATCGCTGGTTCGCTCCTGACGAAGATTCAGGGCAATGTGAGCAAGGTTTTGCCTGATACCCTCAAGGCTGAACTGCATCGTCAGATGACTGAGTCTGAGTCGGCTAACAAGTAACGCACACAGTGCCTTCCCGATCATCTGTTGTATATAAAGGCGTTTTGGCAGGCATTCTCATACCGACCGGAGCAAATGCAAGCGTCGAATGAGGTGCAGACATCAATACCCGTAGGCAAAAAGTAGTTTAAAGCAGAACACTTATGCACATTCATCATCTCAATTGTGGCTGTATGTGTCCGGTCGGTGGGGCGCTCTTCGATGGCTTCAGTCGCGGTCTAACGGCTCGCCTCGTCTGTCACTGTCTGCTCGTGGAGACGAACCAGGGACTCGTTCTAATCGATACTGGCTTTGGTCTGCGCGATGTTAAGTCACCTTACGAGCGACTCAGCCCGTTTTTTATTCATTTCAACGGTATCCAGTTCGATCGCAAGTACACGGCGATCGCTCAGGTCGAGCAACTAGGATTTTCCGCACGGGACGTGCGCCATATCGTACTTACCCACCTCGATTTCGATCATGCTGGCGGACTGGAGGATTTCCCTGAAGCAACCGTACACGTAATGCAGACTGAAATTGATGCAGCGCAGGATCGGCACGGCTTCATTACCAGCCAGCGCTATCGTCCAGACCAGTGGGACGAGGTTAAACGCTGGAAGTTCTATTCGCCGGGGGGCGAACCCTGGTTCGGCTTCCAGGCTGTGCGCGATCTTGAGGGACTACCGCCAGAGATTCTCCTCATCCCGCTTGCTGGTCACACACGGGGTCATGCTGGCGTTGCCATCCAGACAGGAGAGAGTTGGCTCCTGAATGCAGGCGATGCCTACTTTTACCGAAACGAGATGGACTCTTCCGAACCACGTTGCACGCCGGGAATGCGTTTCTACCAATGGATGATGGAGGTGGATCGCGAGGCGAGGCTCCACAATCAAGATCGGCTACGTGCATTATCGCGCGATCGCAATAACGACGTGCGCCTCTTCTGTAGCCACGATGCGATCGAGTTCAAAGCGTTCGCCGACCAGTCCAGCGACCCTCAGAACTTGAAAATTCATCATTCATGAAGTCTGCGTCAATCAGATTGATTGAAGAAGCAGGAATTAAGAGCGATCGCGCTGAACAGCAGGAGGCTATGCTCAGTTAGTCCCCGATCTGATGTTTGAGGTCAAGTCCAAAACTGACTTCTTATTTAAGTTGCGTCAGAAGACTCAGGAATTTTTAGCTCTATGAACACAGGTTAGGGTTTTAGTTGACTTGCGATTAGTTTATATGAAGATAAGAAAATGTTAGGCTTCCTATCAAAAAAGGGTTAGCCATTAAAAAGCCAATCGAGTAACTCTTTGTCGAATAGCTCTGGCTCTTCAAAGTGAGGCGCATGGCTGCTCTTCTCAAATATGCGGATAGTAAGATTACTAAACTTGTCTCTTACTCCTTCCCACATATAGGGTGGTGGAACGAGGTAATCGTAGCGACCAAGTGCAAGCAATACAGGTACTTGCAACTTATCTAAGTTCTCAGTAATATCTATATCCCGAAAAACCTCGCCCCAGACATAATCAAACATAGCCATATTGACTTCTATACCTTCCCAAAGTTTTGTCGCGTCATAGTTGTAGTCAAACCAACTTTTGGGTCCCATGAGAAGGCAATAAGTAATAAAAGCTTTCTCAGGTGCAGCAGATATTTCTTCAGGCAACCTGGTCAGGTTTTTAGCAAGAGCCGCTTTACGCTCAGGACAAACAGAATCATTCAGATAACGTTCCGCAGCCAAATGCCCTTCATGGGAGTAATTTGGTCCTAAGCACATCATTACCACATGAGACACATTGGCAGGATATTTCTTGGCATACTCCAGCGCCATAAATCCATGACCTGAATGACCAATAACAATAATCTTGCCAAACCCTAGCTCTTTCCTAACCAGTTCAATATCATCAACCAGTGAGTCTAACTGGAACAAAGAGGTGTCTTTACAATTATAAGGAGGTGAGAAACCTCGATGATCGATAAAGACCAACTTTAGACTGCTACGAAGATTGTTAGAAAACGTTCTAGAGTAATACAGTGAACTTCCAACCACGATGGTAGGAGTACCGTCACCCTCAACAATATACTGAAGCTGAAAACCGCTTGAATACACATGGCCTGTTAAAGACATATTCTTACTTCTCCAGATTTCATATGCTTAATCATAAATACAGAGACGACCGCCATACAGTCTAGGATTTACTATGATTCGTTCAAGTAGTTTCGACATTTTAAGTAATCGCTTAATTAAATGTTAATACTAGGATAAAGTACGCTTTTGCAGCGTACTGGGTTCAGGAATAGATTGACATAGACGCAAGACTTACATCCTCGTACAGTTGCGATCGCGTCTTCACAGCACCATCCAATCGTTTGGCAGATTTGAAGCCTTAGCACCAGAAGTCTTGGCTATTTTAGCTACAGTAGCAAAAGGACAAGCTACGGTAGTCAGTGCGTAAAAATAGAGGTCAGCAATGTCCAATTACTACCATTGAACGATCGTGCTGTATCGACTCATAAATCCTCTTTCTTCCTTAGGGGAATTTTAGGAGAGGCGAGTTGGATTTGTGTCATAGACACGCAGACAGACTTGTAGGGAATTTTTACTACCCGATCCTACAAAGTGCCTGACTCTAGTTGCTCCAAGTATATGAAATCAGGAGCCTTTACTCCGGCTTCAGCTCTGATTCTAATGAGTTTAGGAGATTCAAAAAAACGCTTGGCATCGTCTATCGATGTCCACAATGAGAAATGCACCACTTTGTTGGGATCGCTTTCATACTTTAAGACCTGATACGACCTCTCTCCAGCTTCCCTTCTTATGTCGGATGCATTGTCAAAAACCTTCTTCCACGACTCGTAGTCTTCAACTTCATGGATAATTAACACGTATTGCATAATTTATCTAGCTAGTAGTGTTTCTTTATTAACCTAACCGATGCTTGGGACATTGGTGTTGGTAGTAGTGGATCGCGAGCCGAGGCTCCATGATCAAGATCGGCTACGTGCATGATCACGCGATCGCAGTAACGACGTGCGCCTCTTTTGCAGTCACGATGCGATCGAGTTCAAAGCCTTCACCGACCAGTCCAGCGACACTCAGAACTTGAAAATTCATCATTCCTGAACTCTGCGTCAGTCAGATTGATTCAGGAACCAGAGCTAAGGCGATCGCGGCAAGCAACAGGAGACTATGCTCAATACTAGCCTCTTAGACTTTACATAACTAACCGACGATTGCCATACCATTGACTCAAATCATGCTCAATTCCTTCAAGGATTGCGATCGCATCCATCATTGATTTTGCATCAGCCGCTAACGAAGCAAACACTGACTCAATCCGTTGTTGATAATTCTGTGGACAGAGCGCAAAGCTGTTGGCAACTGCCACCGCACCTTTCTCATTCAATAGGTATTCTTCATTGAGTGCAAATAATACCTGATTCATACAAGCTACGCTACGGAAACAGCAACCTGCTGCATAGGCAACATCTCCGCGTGCAATTGCCTTTTGTGCAATGAACAGTGAAAAACTAATTTCCCAGGCAAAAGTATCAATAGTTGCTTGTTTAAGCTGAATAGGATAAGGGGTTGTCTTTGCCTTTAAAGCGTCTAAAACGTTATACGGATCGTGAAGTGGCAGACAAATGGCAACTTCACCCATATAAATAGAGGACACAAAGCCGTGTGGATGCCCTGGTTGGTAATCAATAGTAATTTGCCCAGTATGACAATCATTAATGACACGATTAACCTGAGCCACATCACGATAGAGAAAATCTACAGATACTCCTTCTACCTTTAGCCAACCACCGCCATTAATCCATTTCCCCCATCCACCAATTGGGGTGATTAGATTTGCGCGATGATTGTCGTCAAGTTCAGAGGCGAGGTGATTTAGAGCAGTCACATCAAGCGGATTCTCTGGATTGTAATAGATTCCCAGATCCACATCTGACTTCTGTGTATGGTTGCCTCGTGCCCTTGAACCCCCTAGAGCGATCGCTGCAATTCCCTGAATTGACTGTAAACGTTCAACAACACGGTGGATGAACTGAGGCAACTGCTGATTCATATTGACTCCATTTTTACCACCAATTCAAACCCATTTCACATTAGATGCTATCGGACAAGCTTCAAATAACACCCTCACTCATAACATAAGCTGCACAACTATTAGTTGTACCGCATTCGCTATCAAACACCACCCGCTTCAACTATATTTTCTATATAGAGTTATCTACATGGAATTCTGTTGAATAGTCTGTATCTAGCTGAATCGAAGCGATTAGGCTTTGAGTCCAAGGAAAGCGATCGCGGCAAGCAACAGGAGACCATGCTCAGTTAGTCCCTGCTTTGATGTTTGAGGTCAAGTCAAAACAGATTTTGTGCCCAATCTGCGTCAGAAGATTAATAAGAATAAAGCAATTTGCAGCATACTAGGTTCAGGGAGTAATTCACCTTTTGCAAGCTATGCATCCTCTTACATTTCGATTACGTTTTTACCATTACGAATTGCTTCCTCACGAGTTTTGCTATGAGTGCAAGACATAACAACGCGATCGCAAAATGGAATCGTGTGCGATCGCTCAGTAACTTTATCCCTTGACCTAGAGAAACATACTGCAATTAGGAAAGTGGAATTTTAATAGTAAATTCGGTCCCCTTTCCTACTTCAGAGATTACCTCGATTGAACCATGATGTTTTTCAATAATTTGATGGCTGATTGATAGTCCTAATCCTGTACCTTTGCCGATAGGTTTGGTCGTAAAGAATGGAGTAAAAATTTTCTCTTGAATTTCCAGAGGAATGCCTTTCCCATTATCTTGAATGCGAATACAGGCGTAATTCAATTCATTTACACTGGTTTGGATCGCAATCTGCTTGGATTTTATATCTGTCTCTAATAATTCATCAGCAGCATTAGAAAGAATATTCATGAAAACTTGGTTTAGCTGGGCTGGATAACACAAAACTTTTGGCAGACATCCATAGTTCCTAACAACCTCAACATCATGTTTCAGCTTGTGATTTAGAATTAATAATGTACTCTCAATTCCTTCATGTAAGTCCACATTTTTTTGTTCTGCTTCATCTAATCTAGAAAAGTTTCGTAATGACAAAATAATATCTCTAATGCGATGACCTCCCATTTCTACAGATGAGACGAGACTGGGTAAATCCTCCAGCAAAAACTCCAAGTCGATTTCCTTCATGTAATTAATGATTTCAGGAGAGGCTTGAGGAAAGTGTTTTTGATAGAGGTTGAGCAGGCTTATTAAATCCTTAACATAGTTGTTTATGTGGCTAAGATTACCGTTGATAAAGTTAAGCGGGTTGTTGACCTCATGGGCAATTCCTGCCATCATTTGCCCCAGTCCAGACATTTTTTCAGCTTGAATCAGTTGCGATTGAGTTTTCTGTAAGTTTTCGATCGCTTGTTCTACGGTTTTAGCTCTCGCCTCTGCCAGGGAAGCGATCGCCTCTTTTTCTCTCAAAGCATCTTTTAATTTGGTCTGCTGCTCTGTCAGTTCGTCCATCAACTTACCCTTTGCTTGTAAAAGAAAGAGAAAGTCGGTAACAGAGTCGTGAATTGCAAAGTCTTTTAATTTAATTCCTAGTTGGTTTAACTGGCTAATTTCCGTAACGACCGGGGAACCCAGAAAAAAAATAACCTCGCTGTCAGTAATAGGCATCATCTGCCCTTTTAGAATCATTTCACTATCAAGCGATTTCAGCGTAAAGATACTATGAGATTGCTTACTAATAGCAGCAAAATTAGCATTTTGAATAATGGGACGCTTAATTTGGAAGCACTGGTCAAGTTGTGACCCGATGATTTGAGGAATAAGCCTCTGCAAAACCTCTCCCGATTGTACGATTGTGCGATCGCTCTTAAACACAAAATGAAAAGGAAAAGCTTGAGCAAACAATTGAGGAGGCAAAGTCAGATCGGGAGGGTGCATAGAAAGGCTCAGTGAGGCTTGTACTGAATTGAGAACTCATCATGGTCTGCACCCTCAGACTTACTTTGGATCTGCGTAACTTCAACAACCGTATCTAAACGTGTTCCTAATCCCTGCACTAATCCCACTACCATTGGAGCTAATCCCTCTCGGTGTGAATGATAGTGGAGGTGCAATGTTTGTTCTTCAACTTCGTTACAGGTGAAGGATGGAGGCTGTAGTTTCGGAAAACTGACTCCAATGCGGGTATGAAGATCGTCCAAATTCTCTAAAAATTCGGGAAGCGTATCACCGCTCATTGCCATTAGTTCCCCATACCCTTCTTCAGCGGTGTATTGAACCCAGAACTCTCCAAAAGCTTGCATGATTTCTGAAGCAGATAAACCTAAAACAAGACTTGCAGCTTTTACAAGTCTGTGGGTCACATCATCCGGGTAAGACTCCATGCTGATGAATGCATCCACCTCGACCTCAGACTTATGGTGAATCTCTTTCCAGGTTTCTTCACCGAAGCGACTACACAGCATATCGTGAATTGCTTTGTTGACTAAGCCGTACATAAAATCTCCTGTAGTGCTGTTTTAGACTTTTTCATAATTTGCCTGCAACCCTCGTGAGATTGAGTTGCTGGAATCGGCTGACACAATCTTTTCTTTAGAGAGCCTACTTCTAAGATAACTGCACCAAGTTTGGTACTACTGGAGCCTTATAGCTTTACTACTTAAGAGCGATCGCTCCTCATTCCTTCCCTAGCTGCTGCACAAAAGCAGTATGTTGTGGTGCAGCCAACCCTGACTGGCACGATAGGCACGTTTTTTATCACCTACAGCGATCGCGCCGAACGACAGAAAGCTGCATTGAGATTGTTAGACCGCCGTGTACAATAACTAAACACTCAAGTCCAGCTATTAGCTAAACACTTCCTTTAAATGTGTTCTCAAACTTTCAATATTGTTCCACCGAGACATTAGGCTGGGACTGGCTAACGATTTTGCTTTAGTATCTTGCCACCCCCAATCTGCTCTCATGACATCTTTATCGAGGGGAATACGGTGAGGAGCGCTGAAATCAGCAACGCAATCTACCTTCACCCATCTGAAAATGCCCCATTCACCCAGTTTCCATTGAGATTGATCTTCACTTCCTTCCTTGACCAGTTCAACTATGTGCGTTAGATGTGGAATACAACGAGGCTATCCCAAGGTTCCTAATTCAGCCAACAGCTTTGTACCCTAAATCGTTGAGATTTCTATCAAACTAACTCGATTCCAACTTCCCCAGGCGGTTCAAACAAACTTGCAATCTTTGTTGGCTCGTCAGGATAAGGGTCATACGCCGTCTCCAGCAGAACAACAAGAAGCAGAAGGACTTGTTGAACTGGCAGAATTTTTATCCTTACTATATTTGCCCTCAACGCGGGTGATGAAGCAAGCATAGATGACAACGGAGTTCTTGGTTAGACGGCTGCTAGGCAGGTATCGAGTGCCGTAGCAAACGGCTCAGGCGCATCAAGCATGAGCCAGTGTCCTGTAGCGGGTAAAGTGATTGTGGTTAGTGCTGGACGGAGGACGTGAAGGCTGAACGGCGAGTTATTCGACGGAGCAAGAATAGCGTGAGCGCGTGCTCCCGGCGAAGCGAGGTACTCATCAAGAGCTTCTAGTGCTTTAAAGGCGAACAAACCGCGAGACGTTCCAAGCAGCCGATCCTTTGGGGTGGCAGCAAGGCGGGCGAGTATTTGATCTTGCGTTGCCGAGGTGCCCCCTGCCAGTGCGTTGCGGAAAGAGTCTTCCAGTACCGATCGCCAGCCGTCGGTTGCGAGTGCCGCTTGCATCGGAGCGATTTGTGCCTCATATACCTCTGTGGGGAACTGAGTGCAATCGATTGGTGGATCTACCAGCACCAACTGCGCGATCGCGTTAGGTTTAGCCGCCGCCGCAGCGAGTGCGACGCAAGCGCCGAAGCTGTGCCCAACGAGCGCGATCTGCTCAAGTCTAAGGGCTTCTAATAGAGCCAAGAGATCGGCTGCACACGAGGCAGGAGAGTAGTCATCATCCACAGGCGGTGAGGAAGCACCGTGTCCCCGCAAATCGATCGCGATCGCACGTCGAGTCCGGGCGGCATAAGCAAGTTGTTCATCCCAGAGGTCTGCGGAACACGCCATACCATGCACAAACACTACTGGCAGTAGCTTGCATTCCATAGTGGTGACAGGTGCAGCGGCTTCAAGGATATGAATGCTAACGTTCTGAGCAGCGAGAGTTATTAAGTTCATACTGCTTTCCCTTGAGCCTTAATTGCTTCAGATAATCGCCATTACCCTACAGATTAATCTTAAAGCATTGTCTCTAGTCCAATTGCTGCTCAAACACTGGTCAAGCACCTCAAATACACAAACTGCTGTTCCTGTCCCTGCTATGTGATTAGCCCTGCTTACTGCTCCCATTCTACTTGAACAGGCTTTATCTCCTGTTCGTTGAATGCGGTGAGGCTAGCTCTCAGATTCCCATTTGACCAGTGTATGGCTGTGAGATGATACTTGTAGTCTTCTCCGTATTTAGCGCGATAATTGTACATTTGTTTTAAGGTCTAACGGCTAGCGTTATCGATTGCAGATCAGCTTGAACTCAGCACAAGAAGCATTAGTCAATCCGGTACACGCAGTTGTTAGCCATGCCACTAAACAAGTTAAAGTTCCATTTGCATATTACAACCCTCATAAGGGCAAGGTCGTCCAACTCCTTTCCGAAACTATGACTATCTAAACGAATTTGATATGACCTCAAAAGTGTTCCCAATTTAAAATCCCGGCACTCGTATCCTGAATGCCGGGAAAGATTTAAGTCGCTGAGCCTATATGAGAGATTTCCCGGTTCCGTAGAATCAATCTGATGCTGTGAGGTTTTTCCACTAAACTACCCCTGCATAATTAGAGCAGGGGACGGGATTTGAACCCGCGTCTCGCTAGCCTTGTTCTACAGAGAATGATACAGGGAGCGATTTTTAAAATGAGATTGGAGCAATAGCTTGAGCTTTATTCTGAGCTTAATGCGCTAGGGTGGCTTTACCATTTGCCTACCCCCAGATAGACTGGAGGGCAGGAATCGAACCTGCAAATACCCCACTCGCTAAAAATGAACTTGTACTCCAAATCCAGTGTAGTTCAATCTGCAAATAAGTAGCCAAAAATCGCATTAGCAACTTGCCGCTGCTGTACTTCCTTGCTATTGGCTTCTTCTCTAGCTTGAATCACGGCTTTTTGTAATATATCTACTCTACGCAGCATTCGATTCACGCGGTCTTGAGGAAGTGCACCTGAGAACTCAATCAAACTCCAGGTTCCTTCTACAATATCTTTGGATACCTCCTTGATTTGGGCAGGGTGATGTTCCGTTGCTTCATAGGCAACTACAAAATCAGTAATTTTCTTGGTTTTCACAGTTTCTTTAGGACTGGTGACGTAGCATCCTCGATTGGGGTCATGCTGCCAGTCTTTGTCAATCGAAAGCACTGGCAGTGAAGCAATGAACGTCTTCACATCCTGAAGCTGCTTTTCAAGAAATAATAGATAGGAAACAGGAACATCTGCAATAATAGTTTGTCCATCTACTGTGACAGATGCTTTAGCCTCAGTATTAGCATAGTCCTGAGTAGCTGCTAGGTCTAAAAATTCAGAGCAGGATTGCACAAACTTTTCGACCAACTCCTCAGCCTTCAGCGTCAGTTTTTGCGATTCAGGAGGATATACAAATCCATCCTCTTCTCTAGGCTGGTAAGTTCTGCTCAATCCTTGAAATAATGTACTCTTCTGACCCAGTTGCGATACTTCGGCTTTGCCTTTGTTGGCATTTGCTTTAACAGATTGCAACACAGCGATCAACTGATTTAGCTTCATAAAATTACCAAAATTGGTCAATTCAATTATTGCCTAGCCGATAGAGCTAACTTCTGAATTTGCAGGGAAAACTTATTGGAACAGGTGGCTTACAGATAACCACAGGTTAAACTGAATAAACGCCCAAGCCGTCCGACGCATGAGAAACCCATGCATATTCTGTTCGTTGAAGATGAAGCGAAAATTGCCAACTTCGTCCGAGCTGGATTGAAGGAACAGGGATTTGTCGTCGATTACTGTGACAACGGAGACGAGGGGTATACTCGCGCCTTGGACAACGAGTATGACGCGCTCGTGCTTGACATCATGGTGCCGGGAAAAGATGGTTTGTCTATCCTCAAGGGCCTGCGCCGGAAAGGACAGAATGTTCCAGTCATTTTGTTGACTGCTCGTAATGAATTGGATGACCGACTTGAAGGTCTAAATTTGGGTGCTGACGACTATATCGCGAAACCATTTTTTGTTGAAGAACTCGTTGCCCGGATTCATGCAGTGATACGTCGGACTGCGGGCGATCGCCAAAATCTAGTCTGCGTTGGTCCCATCAAACTGGATCGCATCACGCGAGAAGCCACTTGCAATCAACATATCGTTGAACTCACCACCCGCGAGTTTAACCTGTTGGAATATCTAATGCGATCGCCTGGACGAGTCTTCACCCGAACGCAAATCTTGGAACACATCTGGGGCTATGACTTTAATCCTAATACCAACGTAGTCGATGTGTGCGTTCAACGGATTCGCAAAAAGATTGATTCCATCGGTGGCGCGGGTTGGGTTGAAAGCATTCGCGGTGTTGGCTATCGATTTCGCCAATCAGAGTCTCAACAGTGAAGTTGCGTTCCTTCCGTATCCGAATTGCTCTATTGTCTGCTGTTCTGGCAGGTAGCGCCTTAGCAGGGTTTGGATTAATTTCCTGGTGGCTGATTTATGAGGCAAAGGTGAGCCGTCTAGATGCAGAATTGGAAAGCCAATTGATGCGGGTAAGTCGCCCTCGACCGCGTGGCTGGCAGTCTTATGAAGACTCACTTGGGCAGTCGTTTAGAACCGATACAAAAACAGCGATCGCCTTACTAATAATCGGTGCAGATAACAATGTGCTGTATCGTTCCGAGCAATGGACTACCGATCTCGATACCAAAAACCTTTGGACATCGCGCCCCCAATTGCTGCCGTTTCCATCACCCCCTTCCGATCGCCCAACAGCCCCCTTTTCCGAAGCCAACCCGCCATTTCCAGAGCGATCGCAACCGCCGCCGGATCGACCCCCGCCTACGCCTCGATTCGTTACCCAGCGCACCGCAAGCGGAACATGGCGGATTGGTGCCGTTACAACACCTTTTGCTCAAATTGCGATCGCAGTGAGTTTAAACGCGATCGCAACTGAGATGGTCGTCATCCGTAACATCTTCCTGATTTCAATTCCAGGGGTACTTCTGCTTGTAGCCGGGGGTGCATGGGCAATTGCTGGAAGCAGCTTGCATTCCATCCGACGGCTAACCACGAGTATTGGGAATGTCACCGCTAGCGGTTTAGAACAACGGATTCCTATCGGGACAACGGATGTTGAATTTGTCGAGTTAATTCAGGTTTTCAACAAAATGTTGGAACGCCTGGAACGCAGTTTCAAACAAGCGTCCCGCTTCAGTGGAGATGCTGCCCACGAACTCAAGACTCCGCTAGCGATATTGCAAGGGGAATTGGAACGCACTCTGCAACAAGCCGATCCCGGCTCCGAGGTGCAACAAAGCTTGAGCAATTTGCTGGATGAAGTGCGCCGACTGACGGGGATTGTGCGTAAACTGTTGCTGCTTTCTCTAGCGGATGCCGGACAAATGAACCTGCATCGAGTTGAGGTGGATTTGTCTAGCTTATTAACTGAGATGCTGGAAGATATCGAACTGCTAGCACCGCATCTGGAGATTCAAACAGAAATTGCTGATAGTTTGTGCGTAAAGGGCGATCGCGACTTACTCATTCAAGTCTTGCAAAACTTGATTAGCAATGCCATTAAATATAATCTCCCGGATGGCTGGATTCGGATTAATGCTCGTCGTCAGAGTACAGCTGTGTTGATTACGATCAGTAATTGCTCTCAAGGGATTCCTCTGGATGAGCGAAACCGAATTTTTGACCGTTTCTATCGCGGCGATCCAGCCCGAACCCGCAAAGTAGAGGGAATTGGATTAGGACTGAGCTTGGCGCGGGAAATCGCGCGATCGCATCGTGGTAATCTGACGCTTGCTCCGACATTATCTGGACAGACTGCATTCACTCTAACCTTACCCATAGGCTTGTAAAAGCAGCGTTCTTTTTGTACAGAGCCAGCTTCCCCGTCACTCAGTTTTCGTTGAGAATATGCCTTCAATCGCGAAAGCGATCGCTTTCGGGTTTCTCAAAGCTGCTAACCGCTCCAACAAGAGCCGCACAAGCACAATACTAGAGCCGCCAGCAAGCGAACTCCGAACCTCTGGCTTGGTAGAGAACAGTGAAATTGGCGCGATCGCACTTTTGCGGCGGCGATATCGCTGATGCAAATATGTCTAATCTCTCTAACCACTGTCACCTTGACATTCCACAATTTACAATTAGTAATGTCGCCAGAGAAACGCAAAAGGATTTCTTTGTATTCCGCGTAATTGAAATCCAGCCTGCACTGGCTACAAAGGCAATATTGATTTCCTGGCTTGTAATGCTTGCAGGTGGTCGCCAACGGTTCGTTGTATTTACTCTAGAGACCAATTTATGAAAGACCTGACTCGTTATCGAAACATTGGCATCTTCGCTCATGTCGATGCTGGCAAGACCACCACAACTGAAAGAATCCTGAAGCTGACAGGTAAAATCCACAAAATTGGTGAAGTACACGAAGGCGCGGCGACGACGGACTTCATGGAACAGGAGCAAGAGCGCGGGATTACGATCCAGTCGGCTGCGACTACCTGTTTCTGGAACGATCACCAACTGAACATCATTGATACCCCAGGACACGTTGATTTCACAATTGAGGTCTATCGTTCCCTTAAGGTTCTCGATGGTGGTATTGGTGTTTTCTGTGGTTCAGGTGGAGTCGAACCACAATCTGAAACCAACTGGCGCTACGCCAACGACTCCAAAGTCGCTCGCATCGTCTACATCAACAAGCTCGATCGCACCGGCGCTGATTTTTACCGAGTCGTCAAGCAAGTCGATCAAGTGCTTGGAGCCAAGCCACTGGTGATGGTGCTGCCAATTGGCATTGAAGAACAGTTTTGCGGCGTGGTCGATCTGCTGACCCGTAAGGCATGGGTGTGGGACAACTCTGGCGATCCGATGAACTATAAGATCAAAGATGTTCCTACCGACATGGTCGATCAGGTCGAGACCTACCGCGAACAGTTGATTGAGCTAGCGGTTGAGCAGGACGATGCTGTGATGGAACAGTATCTCGAAGGGGAAGAGCCGTCGATGGAGGATATTAAGCGTTGTATTCGCAAGGGTACTCGCGACTTGGCGTTTTTCCCGACCTACTGCGGCTCGTCGTTTAAGAATAAGGGCGTACAGTTGGTGCTGGATGCCGTGGTTGACTACCTGCCGAACCCGATGGAGGTCAAACCGCAGCCAGAGATCGATCTGGAAGGAAATGAAACAGGCAGCTTTGCGCTTGTCGATCCAGACAAACCATTGCGGGCACTCGCGTTTAAGATCATGGACGATCGCTTCGGTGCTTTAACCTTCACGCGCTTGTACTCCGGGACATTGTCCAAAGGCGATACCGTACTGAACACCGCGACAGGTAAGACTGAGCGGGTCAGCCGTTTAGTTGAGATGCATGCGAATTCTCGCGAAGAGATCGACTCAGCTCAGGCGGGTGACATTGTGGCGATCGTCGGCATGAAGAACATCCGAACCGGACACACCATCTGCGATCCCAAGAATCCCGCGACGCTGGAGCCAATGGTCTTTCCAGAACCCGTCATCTCCATTTCGGTCAAACCGAAGCAAAAGGGGGGTGAAGAAAAGATGGTCGCCGCGCTCACTAAGATGGTGCAAGAAGACCCGTCTTTCCATATGGTGACAGATGAGGAGAGCGGCGAAACAATTCTCAAGGGGATGGGTGAGCTACATCTCGACATCAAGGTGGACATTCTGAAGCGCACCCACGGGGTTGAAGTTGAGGTGGGTAAGCCTCAAGTAGCCTACCGCGAGTCGATTACGAAACGCCTCGAAGACAGCTACGTCCACAAGAAGCAGTCTGGTGGTTCTGGTCAATTTGCCAAAATTGGCTATGTAATTGAGCCGGGTGAACCAGGCAGCGGCTTCCAATTTGAGTCAAAGGTGACAGGTGGTACCGTGCCGAGAGAGTATTGGCCAGCAGTGGAAAAAGGCTTTGAAAGCTGCGTCGATCGCGGTGTATTGGCTGGGTTCCCCTGCATGGACTTGAAGTTCACGCTGCTTGAAGGTGGTTTCCACCCGGTGGACTCGTCAGCAATGGCGTTTGAGATTGCTGCAAAAGCCGCTTATCGGCAGTCTGTTCCTAAGGCTGCGCCTCAGCTGCTCGAACCAATCATGAATGTTGATGTCTTCGCACCAGATGATTACATGGGCGATATCATCGGCGATCTTAACCGCCGCCGAGGGATGATGAAATCTCAGGAGACAAATCAGACGGGGGCACGCATTAAGGCAGATGTGCCTTTGAGCGAAATGTTTGGCTACATTGGCGATCTGCGTACCATGACATCTGGGCGCGGACAGTTCTCAATGTCGTTCTCACACTATGCTCCTTGCCCCAGTAACATCGCAGAAGAGGTGATCAAGGAAGCCAAAGAGCGTCAGGCTGCACACTAGGGCATTGGCTCCGATGAAGCGAGTTGTCGGAGCCAATAACCGATAGCAATCCTCAATCAGTCGTGAGATTTTTGCGTAGTGTGAGCGTCCTGCTTGCGTTGAATCCCAGGCAAGATGACCGCACTACGTATTCTTATGACTTTTTTTAGGACTTGAATAGGACTGCTGTATATAGATGTGGATTTGATGCAAATTTTCTGGCGGTCTGTCGATATTAATTTGTTATGAAGCTGAATCCTTTGCCTACAGAAGTCATTCTGAGCCATCCCCGTTCTACCCTAAGTCATCTATATCTAGACTGGAATCCTGAGCCTGGAGCCTATTTAGAAGTCGAGGGTCAAACATATATGGTTTTAGAACGTAGGCATCGCTATCTGCTCAAATCGGGTCGTTATCAGCTTCACAAAATTGCTCTTTACGTTCAAAAGTTCGATACCCCGGCAGAGTGTAGTCTGTTAGACGGGCGCTGGGTAATCGGAGATATCACCTGCTCATACAATGCTCGCTCTGAGTTGCTTCGATGTACGATTAATCCCAGTGGGCCTTGCGATCGCTGCGTTCATTATCAGCCTTTTTAGAATCGCTCTTTATCCCATCAGTTGCGGCTTAATCCCATCTTCGGGTTGTTACAACGATTCGAGCAATAAAGAGCCATTTTATATAAATAAGTTTAAACTTTGTCTTGCCAACGGATGACGTGGCGTGCTTGGCTTAAAAGCCCTAAATCCTAGTAGCGTCGGTAGTTATATCAATCTGCATCGATAAAGGTAAAGCCAAATCGTTTCTGCTTAACCTTCTGCTAGCAGATATTCTGGCGTTTTCACAGCAGGAGCCAGACGCAGCTTAGAAATTAAGGAGTATGCATGGCAGGAAAATTAGACGGAAAAGTGGCAATCGTCACTGGTGCATCGGCGGGAATTGGTGAGGCGACTGCGATCGCACTAGCAGCGGAAGGCGCTAGCGTAGTAATTGCAGCACGACGTTTTGACCAACTGAATGCGATCGCAGATGGCATTGCAGCGACGGGTGGAAAAGCATTGCCAATCGTGGCAGATATCACGGATGAAACTCAAGTTCAGAACCTAGTGCAAAAAGCCAACGCACAATTTGGTCGAGTCGATATTCTCGTCAACAATGCGGGCATTGCTTTGTCAGGTAATATTGAGGGAGCAAATACCTCTGACTGGCGACGCATGATCGATCTCAACGTTCTGGGATTAATGTATGCAACTCATGCGGTTCTTCCTATCCTGAAAGCACAAGGATCGGGACATATCGTTAACATTTCATCCGTTGCAGGTCGAACCGCACGAGTAGGAATCGGTGGCTACAATGCGACAAAATGGGGAGTCAATGGCTTCTCGGAATCGTTGCGCCAGGAAGTATGCAAGCACAACATTCGCGTCACCATCATCGAACCAGGCATGGTGGATACGGAAATCGACAGCCACATTACCGATCCAATCGCCAAACAGCGCACCGAAGAACGGCGTAAATCGATAATACCCCTGCAAAGCGAGGACGTTGCAGCCGCGATCGTTTATGCCGTTACTCAGCCGCCGCGAGTGAATGTCAACGAGATTCTGATTCGACCCACCGCTCAAGACTGGTAGATCCCAAATAGCGAAGCGGCTGGTTCTCTGAGAATCGTTATAGTTTAACGCTTGACGGTATCGGCGGACTGATTGAACAACAGATCCCGCGCCTGATCTGGACTGATGACTTGATCTTTGAAGGCTTCTGCTTTTTCATAAGCCCGAATGGTTGCAGGACGGGCTTTTATTGCTTCAAACCAGCGTTGCAAGTTGGGAAAATCTTCGATCTTTTGGCTTTGCTTTTCGTAGGGCACGATCCAGGGATAAGCAGCGATATCGGCGATCGAATAATCACCGGCAATAAATTCGCGATCGCTTAATCGTTTATTCAACACTGCATACAAACGTCCTGTTTCATTCACATAGCGGTTAATCGCGTAGGGAATTTTTTCAGGGGCGTATTGAGTGAAATGATGGTTTTGTCCTGCCATCGGTCCGAGTCCGCCCATCTGCCAAAATAGCCATTGCAGAACCTCTGCGCGATCGCGAATATTTGCTGGAATCAACTTTCCGGTTTTTTCTGCTAAATACAGCAGAATTGCACCAGACTCGAAAACAGAAATCGGTTCGCCACCCTCAGCAGGTTCGCGATCCACGATTGCAGGGATGCGATTGTTGGGGGAAATCTTTAGAAACTCTGGTTTAAACTGATCGCCCGTGCCAATGTTGATCGGAACGAGGGTGTAGAGTAGCCCAACTTCCTCTAGAAACATAGTAATTTTGTGTCCGTTTGGCGTCGTCCAATAGTAAAGGTCGATCATGATGATGTCTCCTGAATATTACAAAGATTAGGTTTTAGCGATCGCTTTCGGCGCTGAACTGACAACTCAAAGATAATCAATGCTGTGGTTGCCATGCACTGAATGTCTCCAGATCCTACACGCCATGCTGCTTAAACCATGCCTGGAGGCGTTTCCAGCCATCTTTGGCTTCTTTCTCCCGGTAAGAGGGGCGATAATCGGCAAAAAAGGCGTGGGGTGCGTTGGGGTAGACAATGATGTCAGATTTGCTGCTGCTGGACTTCAGGCGATCGCGCATCTGCTCTACTGTATCCAGGGTAATCCCCGTATCCTTGCCACCATAGAGTCCGAGAATCGGGACATTCAGCGCCAAGGCAATATCAACTGGATGCTGAGGTGTCAGTTCGGTAGCATTGCCCACCAGTCGCCCGTACCAAGCCACGCCTGCCTTTACTTGGGGATTGTGTGCTGAGTACAGCCAGGTAATGCGTCCGCCCCAGCAAAAGCCGGTAATCGCCAATTTATCGGCATTCCCCTCGGCTGACTTTACCGCCCAGTCTACCGTAGCATCCAGATCGGACAGCACTTGGGCATCCGGGACTTTGGCGACTACTTGGCGAATTTCATCAACGTTGCTTAACTTTAAAACATCGCCCTGGCGCACAAACAATTGGGGTGCGATCGCTAGGTACCCCAATTTGGCAAAGCGACGGCAAACATCCTGAATATGCTCGTGTACACCAAAGATTTCCTGAATCACTAGGACGATGGGAAAAGTTCCTCTTTTTGCGGGCATCGCCCTGTAAGCTGGAATTTCGCCATCTTTAACCGGAATTTTCACTGCACCCGCGACTAATCCCTTGGCATCAGTCGCAATCGTTTTGGCAGAAATGGGTTGCACTGCTAGGGCAAAGCCTGTTGTCAGGGTAGCAGTAACCATAAATTGGCGGCGCGTGATTTCTTTCATCCTTTTACCTTGAGCTATGCAGTCTCAATCCTAGTTAAGGAGGAAATGAGCTGTAACCAAACAGCCATTAGGCAGATGCAATAGCTAGGAAATTTAATTATCAAGATCGAGAACAAGTGTAAACAAAAAATAAAGTTGTTGACTAGAAAATAAATTTCTACCTAAAAAATAAAGCTTTCCACGGGTAGATACTTGGGGTGGTTGGGAGGTTATGGATGGGACGCGATCGCTCTCAACTAACCCACCTGTCAACCACTGGACACGCGCCGCTACTGTGTGCGAGGCGATCGCGCTAAAACACAACTTACGGCTTTAATCAAACAGATGCGCTCTTAAATAAATTGGTTAGGAAGGTGGTAAAGGTGGCACTGCGAATCCAAGTATGAAGTAGAATTTGCCGTTAAACTCAAACTCTCTGAGCATCTCCATACCAAGTTTTTGAGTATGCGCCCGAAGACTTCGCAAATTGTCATTGACTACGAAAGCAACGCCAGCATTGAACTGTGTGGCGACTTGAGCAAGAAGTGCCTGAAATAAACCTTGTAAGATACCACTTCCACGGTAAGCAGTTGCAACACAAACCGGACCATACCAAAAGGAACGATAATTGCTTAAAGGTTGCCCATGAAACATTATTTCTGGATACAAGCTCATTATATATTTGAGCAAGGGAATCTCCTGAGAGTATTCTTGAGTTGTTGCACAAACATATCCAACCACTAGGTTCTCTTGCACAGCAACCATTATTGCTAAATTTTCGTTAATCGCTGCCAGATGAAAATCATCCTTAAAGTCAATTGATAGAAAGCCATTCTGCCTCTCTAGCTCAGACAAGTTAGACACGATATTCTTTCTATGCAAAGCGAGAATTTCAGGATAATCAGCCGCTAATGCTCGTCTAAAAATGATGTTCGTCATATTTATTATATCTCTTGCAAATTAGCTCAAAAATAGGTATGAACGCCGTAATATAGCAATCCTGTTAAAGTTGTAAACAGGTATTTTCCCTAACGTAAAGACGCGATATATTTTGTCTTTATTGAAATTCACGAATTATTTAAGATTGTTATAAGCTGTAATACTACTTGCCTGCGGCTCTTGAAAAGTTAAAATTTATTCTTCAATAAAATTCAGTCCATGAATTGAGTTAGTACACGTTCCAACTCATCCGGTTGAAAAGTGCCCTCAGCAGGTTGCCGATTCTGGTGCGCTGGTTCCAGATAAAGGTATTCACAATAAATATTCGTAAACTGAGTGTGGCGTTTAATTGCCCAACCAAAGATACAAGCTCCCGTCAACACGGCAAAGGAAAAATCTGTATTTTGCATCGCACAATGGCTGAAGTTGGCATCGGTTAAGTTCGCTTTCCTAAAGGACGTTCCGGGATTGCTTTGAATCGCTTGAGTGAGCCATTTGAGAATACGGAAAGTCAAGAACGCGGAAACGAACATCAGCAGTAGGAGGAAAAATCCTTGAGCGATTGCGCCATCACCAAAGCCAAGGATGCTAACAATCGCAAGCCCAAGGGTGAGCGTAACCATTACTGCAAACAGTACAGCAATGGCTGCAATGTTCAAGAAACTCGTGATTTGTGGAAAGCGGAAGGCAATCTTATCCCGGATGAAGCTTCCAAACACGAGAGCTAATATCGGAAGCGCACTGAAAAAGAAGTTGAGTCCCTTATTAGAGCGATCGCCCAACAATACCATTGACACTTGGGCAGCGATCGCGCTAAAGACGAGTAAAAGAACTGGACCAACGATAGCGGCAGCAACTAGAATATTTACCTGGCGGCGGCTCTGCCCCGTTTTGACCCTCTCAAACGTTGCCCCAATTAAGGTCGCCTCGGTGAAATTGCACCCCCGCAAGTCAGAGCCACTGAAGTCTGCGCCAGCCAAGTCCTGCCCTTTGAAAGAGCAATTTTGCAAGTTTCGGTTGGCGTAGTTTCGCTTGGTCATTATTTGCTGGCTTCGTCAGTATCAACAGCTACAGAGTATATTTTCATAAAATTGCCCGATGGTAGGACTTACGCATTGACAGAAGCCAAGTTCTGGGCAGTCGCCCAGCTTCTTTTCTAGGGGTTTCAGGATGAAGTCAGGCGCTACCTGAAGAGACAGATTTCAGTTTATACCCATTTTAAATTAACCTTCTTGAGGCATAACTTCTCTCAGATTTTTTTAAGTTGTGGATAAAGGGATTGATATCGCATCCAAGCCTCTTCTAAGTTTGAATCAACTGATTGGGGAGTTGCAGCAAGCGTTGGGGTGGCTGCCAGTTTGAGCGTGTCATTAGCATCTGCGTATACACCAATTCCGATACCCGCCAATAGAGCAGCACCACGCGCGGAAGCAGCAGCAACGGTAGTTGCATAGAGGGGTATTCTCAATACATCAGTTAGTAATTGTTTCCAAGGCATTTCTGCCGTTCCACCGCCTGCTAAACGCAGTTCTGTCGCTTTAAAACCTGTTGCCTCAAGTGCCTCAAAACCTTGTCGCAAGGCAAAAGCAACTCCCTCTAAAGCTGCCCGCATCAGGTGCGCCTGTGTGTGATAAAGTCCAAGCCCCACCCATGCCCCGCGTATATATGGGTCAAGGTGTGGAGTTCGCTCACCTGTGAGGTATGGCAAAAATGTCAATTCTTCACATCCTGGGGGAACAGAAAACGCTTGAGTATAGACTTGCTGCCAGCTCAAGCCGAGGATACCCCGCACCCACTCAAGCGCTAGCCCCGCATTTTGCATGGCTGCAAGCGTGTACCACTGGTTAGGTACAGCGGCTCGATACAGATGTGTACGACCATGAGGATCGATAATGGGTTGAGAGCGAGGTGTAATGATTTGAGCGGCTGTGCCGATGGTTAGCTGAACTAATCCAGGCTCTAGTAATCCATTACCAAGTGCTGCCGCTGCCGTATCCGCAGCACCCGCGATAACGGGTAAGCCAACAGGTAAGCCAAGATGCTCTGAAGCAACAGTTGTTAGATAACCTGCGATCGCACTAGACGGGATAATTTTAGGTAACTGATCGCAACGTAGATTCAGCGCTGAGATGGCATCCCCTGCCCAGTTTTCCGACACAACATCGTAAAGCAAAGTACCGCTAGCATCAGATGGTTCGGTTGCGACTTCTCCAGTCATCCGTAACCGCAGCCAATCTTTTGGCTGGAGTGCCCAACGGGCTTCGGTGTAGACAGTAGCCTCGTGTTCTCGTAGCCACAACAAAGTGGGGCCGGCCATTCCAGCCGTAACCGGGTTGCCCAAGCGCTCTAGAATAGTGGCATCGAGCGAATGATAAGTGTTAAGCGTGGCACTAGAGCGAGTATCTGCCCAGAGGATAGCAGGACGCAGGGGCTGACCCGACTCCGAAGCTAGGACAACACCATGCATTTGTCCTGAAAGTGCGATCGCCTGTACTCGATCGGCATGATTTCCTACAGCCTTCCTCATAGCCGAGGCAACAGCTAACCACCAATCTTCTGGTTCCGACTCAGCCCATCCAGGGTGGGGTGCATGAACAGGATAAGAGCTTGACGCCTCACCTATAGTGGTTCCGTCTATCGCTAGGAGCAATGCCTTAGCAGAGCCTGTTCCTACATCTATGCCAAGCAGCATTAGGTTAGTCCTCAAATCATTCAGCGTCTTAGCAAACGGGCGATCGCTTGCACCAATTCTTCCGGTTCGACAGGCTTCGAGATGTGCATCCCAAATCCGGCAGCTAAGGCTTGCTGCTGATTGATTTCTCCAGCATAGGCAGTAAGTGCGATCGCAGGAATCGTGCCTCCCTGTTGGGGCGACCACTTTCTAATTTGCCGAATCAGCGCATAACCATCCATCTCTGGCATCCCAATGTCACATAACAACAGATCGGGGACAGATTGATTCAGGTGGGTCAATGCCTGTACACCCGAAGCGGCTGTCGTAACTTCTGCACCAGATTGCGTCAGGGTGAATGCTGCCAACTCCCGCATATCTGCATCGTCGTCCACAACCAAGACCCGAACACCTGCTAAGTCTGTCGCACTTTCTGAATGCCTGCGATCGGAAGAGGGTTCCGGCTCAACGAGGTTTAACGGGAGCCGGATGGTAAATGTAGCCCCTAAGTTTTGTCCTAAGCTGTCTGCTTGAACGGTTCCTCCATGCAGTTCGGTAAAATGACGGACGATCGCTAGTCCCAATCCCAATCCGCCGAATTGTCGGGTCGTTGTCCCATCTTCTTGACGGAAGTAGTCAAACACATAGGGTAAGAAGTCTCGACTGATGCCTTTTCCAGTATCTTTGACTTGAATCTGAGCATACGTGCCAACTTGCTCTAGTCGCACTTCGATTCGTCCTCCGCTTGGGGTGAACTTCACGGCATTGGAAAGGAGGTTCCAGACTACTTGTTGCAGGCGATTCGTATCGCCTAAAACCGTTCCTGAAACGGGATTAAATATAGTCTGGATTTGAATGTGTTTGGCTTCGGCTGCTAGTCGTACCGTTTCTAGGGCGGCTTCAATCGTTCCTGCTAGATTTACGGGAGCGACGTTTAACGTCATTTTTCCTTGCAGAATGCGCGAGACATCCAACAAGTCCTCAATTAATTGCGCTTGCAGCTTGGCGTTGCGTTCGATCGTTTCTAGGGCTTGCTGGGTTTTTGTGGCATCGAGTCGCCCAGTTCGGAGCAATTTTGTCCAGCCCAGAATCGGGTTGAGGGGCGATCGCAACTCGTGGGACAACACCGCTAAAAATTCGTCTTTAATCCGGTTAGCGGTTTCTGCTTTTGCGCGATCGCGTTGAGCCGCCCGGTACAACTGAGCATTGTCAATCGCCAAGGAAGCGCGACGAGCTAATTCCTCTGCTAGTTGCAAATCTGCCGGGGTATACTGTCGTTCAGATTCGGCGGCGATAAAGGAAATGACCCCTAGAATTCGTGCCTGAGTTCGTAGTGGCACCGTCATTACAGATCTGAATCCCACCTGCCGTAGAATCTCTAAATGCTCTGAATCACGCGCTGCCTGCACCAACAGTTCATCGGGAATATCGGGCACTAAATCCGGTTGTCCAGTCCGCAATGTCAATGCAGCACCGCGAGGGTCATCTGGGTTTATCGGATACTTGTCTCTAATCTGATATGCCCATTCCAGCTTGGCAGGGTCGATGTGAGCAACCGCAATCTGCGCGATCGCACCGTTCTCTTCTATCATGTGAACCGTACACCAGTCGGCTAATTCCGGCACCGTAAGCTGTGCGACGCGCTCTAGAGTCGTTTGATAATCCAGTGAGGATGCCAGCACCGCACTCGCCTCAGAGAGAAAGCGTTGGGCATGCTCTAATCTGACGCGCTCAGTCACATCTACCACATAGACTAGAACGCCTTCGACCTGACCATTTGAGTTAACAGTCGGAAGATAGTAAACGTTATAGTAACCGGGACGGCGATCGCCGCGTCCGGGAACATTCACCGCAAAGTTCGGTGAAATGAAGGGATTCCCTGTGGTGTATATCTGATGAAAGACTTCAACTAATTGGGGATCGAATTGACCAAAAAGCTCGGGAATTGAGTAGCCTAAGTGTTGCTCGCGAGTTAATCCATTAATTTCTGCTAATGCTTCGTTGATGGCAATAAATCGCTGCTTTTCATCTAACAGAGCAAGTCCAATGGGTGATGTTTCAAAAATGGTTTCCAGTTGGCGCTGTGCGGCTTCTGCTTCAGAGCGTGCAAGGCGCTCGCGTTCTAACAGTTGTTCTCGTTCTTGTTCTGCTTGCTTGCGCTCCGTCACATCCAGCACCAGCGATAACACCGAAATCATCCGTCCCGATTCGTCCCTGAGACTGGAGTTATACCACTCGCAATGCACAATGTTGCGATCTTCGGTGTAATTGCGGTTGTATGAAAAAATATGGGGTTCTTCACCATAGACCAGCCGTTGGCAGACTTCAGCAACTGCTTCCAGGTCTTCCTCAAAGACAAAAGGTATCTCTGTTAAAGATTTACCCAGCATTTCTTCGGCTTTCCAGCCCAAAATGCGCTCTGCACCAGCAGACCACCGAATGACTTGAAAGTCTCGATTCCATTCAACGACTGCCATAGGAGAGTTTTCAACATGGAAGTTGAGCTTTTGTAGGGCTTGACGCAACGCCTCTTCCGCTTGCTTGCGTTTTGTGATATTTATGACGACACCAATCGAGTGCTTGGGATTTCCCTGAACATCATAAGTAAACTTTCCTCTCGCTTCCACCCAGTGAACCGAGCCATCTGACCAACGTAGGCGATATTCATGGTGATACTCTTTCTTTTGGGCTATCGCTTGCTGAAATTTCGCCTTAGCTTCTGGCAGGTCATCGGGATGAACCCGACTTTCCCAAACTTCATGGCTGGGTTCGCATTCATTCGGTTGTAGACCCAGGACGGTGAAGTGTCCTTCTGACCAAAGCAATGCCTCGGTCTGCATATCCCAGTCCCACGTTCCCATGCGTCCGACCTTGAGCGCGAGTTGCAGGTGAGCTTCACTTTCTCGCAATTGTTCTTCTGCCCGCGATCGCTCTACGGCTAGCCAGGTTTTTTGAGCAATTCGCTCCATCTGCACCACATCTTCCTCCGTCCAGCGCCGGGGAGCCACATGGTGCAACACTAACAATGCAACAAATCGCCCTTCTTTCACTAAGGGAACGCACACGAGAGATTTGGTTTGAATTGCATCAAAGGCAGCCGCCCCAACTCCGGCTGTCCGAGGATCGCGATCGACATCATCTACGACAATAGTTTTGCCCTGCTTTAATTCAGCAATGAGTTCACGACCAAAGGAATCCATATGATGGCTACCGACGATGCTGATGACACCATTGCAATAGTCGCGATCGACGATGACGTATTCCTGAGTGGAATCAATTTCACCGTAGGTACAGCGAGTGACATTGAAGTGCTCTCCTGCGGAGCGAACCACCCGCCACATAATTTCCTTCGAGTCTTGAATGGCACGAATCGCATCATTCAGTTCAATCAGAAACTGCTGCTGTCGTTCTTTTTCCTGTAGCTCTGCCAGCAGTGACTCAATCTGTTGCCTTGCCCGCACCTGGGCTGTCACGTCCATGTTATAAACCAACACGCCCTGAATGGTTTCCTCCGCATCCCGCCAAGGCGCAAAGATGCAGTTGAAAAATCCTTCTTCCAACACACCATTGCTGTTTCGATCCCAGTAAGCAGGCGACTCATTTCCAATGAACGGTTCTCCCGTTCGGTAAACGCGATCGAGCGCTTCAAAGTAAATTTGCCCCTCTAGCTCCGGGAAAACGTCCCGCATTGATTTACCGATAATGTCTGGAGTGCGCCCAGCCACTTGCAGATAAGTTGGATTGGCAAATTCATACACAAGATCGGAACCTTTAACAATTCCAATCATGGCAGGCAATTGCATCAGGATTTCATGCAACCGCTGGCGTTCGCTTTCTGCTTCGAGTCGGGCAGTTTGTTCTCGATCTAAAAGGCGATCGCGTTCTGCTTCGATCTGTTTGCGTTCTGTAATATCAACCGAAACACCAATCATGCGAACTCCTTGCCCCGTCTCATCCCGATAGACTTGCCCCTGACTGTTGATCCAGCGCACAACGCCGTCTGGACAAATTACCCGATACTCCGGTGCGTAGGGCTGTTCTCCAGCCATTGCCCCTGCCGTCGCTTGGAGCACCTGTTGTCGATCGTCTGGATGAATGAGCGCAACAAACTCTTCTCCCGTCCCTTCATAAAGACCCCAAACGTCTAGCGCATTAGCAGAACACACCACTCGATTGCTCTGCAAATCCATATCCCAGACAACCGTTTGAGCCGCCATCAGTGCTAATCGCAGGCGTTCATCGCTTTCTCGGAATGCCTGTTCAACCTGTTTGTAATCGCTCACGTCTTGGAAGATAACAACGGCTGCAACAATCTGCCCTTGGTTATCTAAAATCGGTGCTGAGTTGACGTTAATGAAGACGCGGCTACCATCATCTCGATGAATTTCTATCTGTTCGTTGGTAACGATCTCACCTGTTTTTAGCGATCGCACCAATGGATACTCATGAGGGGCATAGAGCTGACCATTTAAGCGAAAGATTTCACAGGGAATCAGGGGTGCATATTCCTCAAGCTCAAGCAACTGTTCGTAACCATACCCAACAATTTGCTTGGTTTGTTCGTTCGCCAGAGCTAACTTACCGGATGCCGCATCAGCAATCATGACTCCAGCAGGCATTTGTCGCAATACGGCTTCAAATCGGGCGCGTTCAATTTCAAGCTCGTGCAACAACCGTTCTCGTTCTGCCTCCGCTTGCTTGCGATCGCTAACATCTCGAAAATAAATGGCTACCCCTGCGGTCGAGGGATAGGCATTCGCCTCTATCCAACACTGGATCGGTTCCCCAAATTCTTCCCACGAAACAGGAACCTGTTGTGCCACTGCCCGATGTAGTTCCCGATATGCAATGCCACCGACCAACTCAGGAAAAACCTCATTCCAAACGTGCTTTCCCAGTAACTCTTCTGGCGTTTTGTGCAGGATTTTAGCCGCCGCCCGATTCACGTAGGTGTAGCGCCAGTCGCAATCGAAGGCGACAAAAGCATCTGTAATGCTTTCAAGAATCGTTGCCACCTTGCCCTCAGTTTCTTGGGCAGCGAGCAACTGTTCGCTTTCAAGAGTGCGAGCAAAGCGCTCAATGACTTCAGATCGAGAAATTCCTCGCTTGTGAGCCTCTCGATCGAGCGATCGCCATGCTGTATCGGTGAGAGATAGGCTAACCCGTTGTTTCGTCTCTGAGTTCCAATTGCTAACAAACTTGCCTGTGCCGTCGCGCTTCATGAACAGCCATCCGTATACATACACGGTCTTCTCTATTCAATCTGAGTCGCTACGTCAGGAGAATCCGTCTTAAGAGAGATGCTTTGGAGAGAGGGAATACGGATGCGGATGATACCTACGAGAATCGGGCTAGCGTTCCTTCCTTTAGCGCCAAACTCATGCAAATTACGCAAGTGTTCGGCAACAGTTTCGACGAAAAGTGACGACTCTCAAAGAGCCAGAAACCTTTTTGCGACTTGAGCCGAAATCTAATTTCTGGGGAGGTCTAATGGGTTAGTCTATACTGACAGATGGCAATTCCTACCGGGTGAAGATAGGCTTGTTCGACCAGCATCGCCAACAATTAGTGGAAAAGGATGCACCCCTGGCTGCGAGGATGCGCCCACGTACTCTTGATGAGTTTATCGGGCAAGACCACATCCTTGGCTCCGGGCGTTTGTTGCGCCGTGCGATTCAAGCTGACCAGCTTTCTTCCCTGATTTTTTTTGGTCCACCGGGTACGGGGAAAACAACTCTGGCTCGGATTATCGCCAATACCACCCGCGCTCACTTCATTGCGATTAATGCCGTCCTTTCTGGGGTAAAAGAAATTCGGGATGCGATCGCTACCGCTCAAAAACGCCAAAAAGAACACACTCAGCGCACAATTCTTTTTGTTGACGAGGTTCATCGCTTCAATAAATCTCAACAAGACGCCCTACTTCCTTGGGTGGAAAATGGGACGGTGATTCTGATTGGTGCAACTACAGAAAATCCCTATTTTGAAGTTAACAAAGCTCTTGTCAGTCGTTCCCGCATCTTTCAGCTTAAACCTCTCAATGAAGCTGACTTACGCCGCGTCCTCGAACAGGCACTCGCTGACTCAGAACGCGGTTATGGTCAGCTATCTGTAATCTTAGAGCCGGATGCGAGCGCACATTTGGTCAATGTCGCTAACGGTGATGCCCGTTCCTTACTCAATGCCTTGGAATTAGCCGTCGAAACCACACCCCCCGACGAAACTGGAACGATTCGCATTACGCTATCTGTCGCGGAGGAATCGATTCAGCAAAGGGCAGTGCTGTATGACAAGGAAGGAGACGCCCACTTCGATACGATTAGTGCTTTTATCAAAAGTTTGCGGGGTTCCGACCCCGATGCAGCTTTATACTGGCTAGCAAAGATGGTTTATGCCGGGGAAGACCCTCGCTTCATTTTCCGGCGAATGTTGATTATGGCTAGTGAAGATGTGGGACTCGCTGACCCCAATGCCTTAGTCGTCGTTAATGCCTGCGCGAGCGCTTTTGAGTGGGTGGGGATGCCAGAAGGACGCTATCACTTGGCTCAAGCCACGCTTTATCTCGCCAACGCGCCCAAATCTAACAGCACGATGGGATTTTTTGATGCGCTAGCGGTAGTTGAGAAGGAACGGGAGGCGGAAGTCCCCAATCACCTGAAAGATGCCAACCGGGACAAGAAAGGATTGGGACATGGTGCAGGCTATCTTTATCCTCACGCCTACCGCGACCACTGGGTAGCACAACAGTATTTACCGAGTAGTTTGCAGGGACAGGTGTTTTATCAACCTTCAACACAGGGATTTGAAGGAGAAATTAAGACGCAGGTGGCGCGTCATCGGGAAGCGCAGTTGGAAGCAGTGGCAGAAGGTGTTTTTATCTCACCCGTTGAAGTGCTAACAACAGGCCCGACTGACCGCACAGTTGACCGTTGGTTGCAGCGCACGTTGAGTCAGATTGGCGAGCAACTTGCAGGGATACGCGATCGCATTTTCACACTTGCTCAACTTCAGCGTCACCATGTCATTTTGGACTTAAATGCCGGGAGTGGTTTACTCACCTTTGAAGCTTTGCGTCGCGTGCCAGAAGGTGGCGTTTATGCCTGTACTCGCACTGCTGATGAAGCAAAGGCACTCCAAGAGCAAGTGGTAGCGCTTCCAGAACTCAATCGTCCCGTCCTATTGAGTGCTACCTTAACCCAATTGCCAAAGGTTTTAGCTGCCCAATCCTCTGATATCCGATTTGACTGCATCATCGGGCGAAATGCACTTATCCACGAACCGGATAAAGCAGCAGCAGCCAAATGGTTAGCCCAATTACTGCAACAGTCGGGCGTTTTGGTACTTGCAGAAACAGTGCCACGCCACACGCAACGGCTTTATCGTTTGCTCGAAAAGTCGAAACCCAATGCCGACTTATACCAGCGATTAGTGGCAGCGGAAGAGGCAATTTACAGCGACACGTCAGATCCAATGGTCAACTGGGATGCGTTTGATTTGAGAAAAGCTTTCGAGTCGGCGGGATTGGTGGTTGAAGTGACTGAGGAGCGATCGCAAACCTCCATGCATATTACACCCGCCTTAATTGACCGCTGGTTCGCAACGACTTCTGTAAGGAATAGACCCTCCTATGCGGCGCATTTGGCGAAGCACCTCCAAGAACAAGAAATTCGGACTATAAAAGAGCTATTTATCCGCTCCCTGCTTCATCAGACCGTTAATTGGGAAAGCGCGATCACTTTTGTACAATCTTCGTTATCGTAGGGGACGTGACAAATTTTCGATTCATTTCGAGTATTTAGGCTATGGAAGAAGTTTTTCAGATACTCAAAAAAGTCACTCTGGCACTAGTTGGTGGTGGAGCGGCGCTTTTAGCTTTCTATATGGCACTGTTTTTTTCGATTATGGTTCTGGTTCCTACCAGTTCTCCTAATCAACTAGAAGAATGGACAAACACTGTGGTGACAGTGTTTGGTATCAAAATGACTCTACTCTGGATGCAACGCTTAAAAGGGGCTGCCATTGGTATGGGTATTGTCCTTCCCCTTGCTGCCATTGCTTGGTTTTCACTCCGAACATTAATTAAGCAACAGTAGTAATAACGAGTAATTTGTAATCAGACAGCAGTTAAACAAAACAGCGGTTAAGTTTTCAATGCTCAACCTAATTTAACGTGAGTTCGGGTTAAGTGGGCGGGAGTAAATTGTAATCAATCGCAATGGATGGCTTCTTCGGTTGGTGAGCATAGGCAATCAGTCCACAAACAACATTCACCAAGCAGT
>NZ_JAMPKC010000039.1:0-37962 GCF_039961975.1 Trichocoleus sp. DQ-A3
CGTCCATCTTGGGGGCGGCGGCTTTCAGCTATATCTATCTCGGACATGACTTTTAGAGTAACTACTACTTTTCGACTTACATCTAGCGGTAGAGTGGTGATGTTCCGCAGAACGCCGTCAATGCGATAACGTACCCGTAAACCTTCTGGCATTGGTTCTAAATGGATATCGCTTGCTCGATTGCGTAAGGCACCAGAAATAATGGTTTTTACACGCCCGATTTGGTCAGCAGCTCGTGATAGACAAAGTTCTGTAGTTTCTGTGATGTCTTCTGGTTCGGCTTCTCCTGTAAGAGGATTGATTAGAGAGGTGGCGCTGATGCTATTAGTGTTGAAGGTTTGGGTGACATACCAAGCGCGATAGCTTTTCTCTGCAATCGGAATTATTTTGATATCGGTGAGCGTGCAGTGGCTTAGCTTTTTGACCTCCTCTTCTTTTAGAGCAACTGTACTGCCTAAGTAGTAGCAGTTACGCCAGAGCAATAAGGGAATGAGGGGAGGGAAAGATTGGCGATTAGAGGCTTTCCGAAAAAAGCGCAAGTTAACTTCTGAATCTAGCAAGTCAAGGTTGACGACTCCTTGCTCGTCCACCAAAAGCTTTACGGCTTCCTCACAGGTAATTTTATGACTTTTTAACTGTTGCCAAGCGGAGGGAAAAGTAATAGAAGTCTGCATATTTTTTTAGGGTTCCGCACTTTTTTCCATAAATTTCAAAGCGCGATTGCCCTCTTGGTAAAAAGGGCAATCGCGCTTACCCAACCTCAAAACTCACCCAAGCACACCTTGTTTTAGCCCAGGAAAGCCGTTGGATGGGATTGAAAAACGGCTTGGGCTTAATTACCTTGACGCCACGCCCATCCAAGCCATTGAGGACTCATATCACACCGGTACTTGCTCACGCGCAGTTTGTAAGTACCACTGCTATTGGGGGTAAAGTCAACGATCTCGGAAGTGTTGTCGTAGCTGTAGGAGCCAGCAACCACGCTGCCTGATGAATTGACTATTTGAAAATCTAGGTCGGCACTAGGTTGAGAGGAATAACTAGAATAGTTGGGGTTTTGATTCCAAACTATTGTGGAGCGAGTGCGCTGCCCGCCCGTTAAGCCTACTGTTGCCACATCAACTGAGCTAGGTTCACTACAGGAGTAGGGCTGTCCTCCCCAACTGCCACCTACTCCGTGAGCTACATCGTCTGCTCGATCGGCAACAATTCCGCCAGTACCGTCTAATTCACTGAGTCGCGTGTTGCCTTCAATATTGTGTACGGCAGTAGTCATAAGGATTGCCTTGACCGCTTCAGGCCAGGAACCCAAACTGCTGTTGCGCTGAATCATCTGTGCGGCCACACCAGCCACCATTGGCGAAGCGTAACTTGTCCCAGACCCGATTGGGCCTGTCCAAGGAGATGAATTGGTTGTACTGTTGATGTTCTGGCCTGGTGCCGCCACCTCTGGCTTTTCGCGATCGCCATGAGTTGAACTGGGATCTTTCCCACTTGAAAACGGGCTGATTATGTCATCAGTCCAGCTGGTAGTATTTTGATCGTCAAAGCTGCCTACAGAGATGACGTTGTATGCTGTTGCCGGACTCGAAACGTTGCCAGTATTCCCGGAATTGCCCGCGGCTATAACGACTGTCCGATAGCGGTTGATTACCATGTCATCATAGAATTTAGCAAAGCTATCAACCCCGAAGTCGCCTCCCAAGCTGAGGTTGAAAACCTCAGCTCCCCAATCAGCGGCAGATGTTGAGCGGTTCTGAAGCTCGCTAGGCCAGCCACCGCACGAGCCGCCCGCCCACAGTAAAACGCCTGGAGCAATACCACGGGCTTTCGGATGGGTGCTACGAATAATACCAGCCACTCCTGTGCTGTGACTACTTAAGCATCCGTAAGTTGTATCCTGAGTTGTGCCGGAGAGGTAAGGGTTATTTGTAGCAATAATCCCACCGACTTCAATCTGTGCCACTTTGACACCCGAACCAGTAAAGCCTCGGTTATTTACAACATTTGCAGCTATGACTTGACGCGCCACATCTAAATTGGGCTGAACTTGGCGCTCCTGATATATCTGGTCAACCTCGCCCCACTGTGCTACTTGCTTGATTGCCTGGGGTGTCAGACTGGCATAAACAACAGGGGAATATTTTTCTGTTCTTACGTTGGAGCCAAAGCTCTTCAGCTTGTTAGCTACTGGGGAAACAATAGGCTGCACTTTAGCAGCTCGCTGTGCATCTACCTGCTCAAAGAAGGCATTTACTTGTGCTTGTGAGGCACGGGAAGCGCTACTGGGGTTGGGAGCAGGACGTGATGCTCCAGTATTTGAAGGTTGCTTGAGCCAGATTATCACCCGGAGTGGCTGATTTTGTGGAATACCTGTTAACCGCTGAGCAAGAGCTGGCTCAAGCTTTCCGTACTGTGCAGCAGAAGCCGCCTGTTCGCTAGCTTGTAGTTGCGTTGCGCTAAGTTCCTCCCCACTGTTATCCAAAGTCAGACCGTATATTTTCCCAGATTGATTATCAGTTACCTTAACCTTGAAGACAGTCTCGCCCTTACGTTGGTACTTAGCTGTGGCTGAGTTAACTACAGTCAACCGATTAAGCGGTAGTCCGCTAAGCTTACTCACCCGTTGCAGCGCCACACTTTTTAAGTTGTTTGGGACTTGAGCTGTCGTTGATCGCATGATGGCTAGTATTCCTAAGCTCACTGTCAGGCCCATTAGGAATAGACCCAAACGCAGATTACGTGGGGAAAACATGATGTAGATTGCTCCTAGAGTTTATAAAGGGGTAGTCCTAAAGAAGTAATGACGCATTGTAATGATGGATGAAGTACCAAATTGCACCAATGTGATTCTCCAACGACTTTGAAAACGATAAGGTTTTCCGCACTAACCGGGAAACGCGCTGGCGTAAGGTGTTGTTGAATCGCTCTTCGGTAGCTCGTTAAACCAGTTTCTTTGCCTACCGCTTGATGGCGCTTGCTTGGAAAACCTGCTGCATAAGCTGTTTAGAAATCGGTATATGCAACTGCACACTGTCGGTAGACGGGCGGTAATGATGCCCACAGTTACTGAGCAGCAGTTTTATCTCGTCCACCAATGTACACCCCGACATCTCAATCTCACGCATGTCCACATTGAGGGCTAACCAGATCCACTGCTTATTCCTCTTGTTCTCTACAAATGACCAGAGTTCATCACATTGCATCGTTAGCCTCTCCTTTTTTTGGATGTCACCTGAACTTGGCGAGGCACAAGAGCATATTTCTGATTCACATAGCTTTGCAACCACTGCTCAGAAACCTGGACTGCACGAGCAATCCCTGCCAACGAAATTCGTTCGAGGAGCAATCGGTCAATCAGGTCTCGTGTGGTCTGGTCAATCACTTTTTTCGTGGGTTGCTCAATGAACTGTCGTCCACACTCCCGACACTTAAACCGTTGTTTCCCGTTGTGAATATGACCATTCTTTACCGTGTGAAAAGATGCACAAGTTGGGCAGGCAGGCATAGAAGGTGAGCAGCGAGAAACTCTACTTATCCATCATCCATCATTACATCTTGAGCACTACACAAGTGAGAATTTAGGTTCGATTACCAAGATGAAACTAGCAAACCTCTATTTACTTCTCGGACTCAAAAGTCCAGAATTATGCGATGTTTTACAAAACTTCACATTTAGTTAAACGGTAGATCGTTTTTAGATTTTGGATTGATTTTGCTTTTACTGGAAGGCTTGCAGATTTAGAAGGGGTAGTGTTCAAGATGTAATGATGGAGAAGTAGAGTTTCTTGTTGCTCTCCTTCCATGCCTGTATGTCCTATTTGTGCGTCTTCCAAAACGGTCAAAAATGGTTTCATCCACAACGGTAAACATGGTTTTCCCGACTGTAACCATCTCACCTGCGACTTTTCCATAAGGTCTATTGCTTCAAAGCCATAAGTCATGCCACAGCTTCGCGCAGATCGCACCCTATAAGCTTCGCTTCTACCTTGTGGCGTTGCTCTTGAAGGGAACGATCTCGCTCCCTTCAAGAGCAGCCGGAGCAGTCTTGAAAAGATAAGCTGAGATCGCGCTTTAGCTCAATCTTCGTAATCCTTTTATAGTGCTGCCATGCATCCCACGGGATCAGACAGCGATCGCTGTCTTGATTTCCAATTCCTTGCTGAATCGGAAGAACTGTGGACACTAGAGGGAACCTGGTTCTGGCATCTATGCCGATTCTACTATTAGTTACAAATTTAGGGTCACAGACTTTACTTGATGACGGTGATAACAGCGCAGGCATAAGCAAAATCATCGATTGCGCCCGAAACCATGATTCTCTGGTGAGGCGGATGCAGCGGAATTGATAAGCCCAGTTGAATCCGGCAATCCGAAATCTTTAAACCAACGCTAGAGCAATACTTTTCGGCCTCTATTCCACAAAACTTAGCTTTCTAGGAAGAGGTGTACCAACTCCTTTGAAGAGTTTTGTAACGAAAAGTTTCATTTGGCATAACTTTGCGGCTTCATACCTGAGACAAAGATAGAGAGTTCCCTTGGCTCTTTGATCGTTAAAGCGTAGGTTCCGGTAGTTATGTCAGACATCAATGCCTTAATTGACGAAGGTCTGGAGAGAATGCAAGACCTCTCCCAGGAAGCGGACCGTGCCTTAGACGGAGTAAGTCAGATTGAGCAATTCTTAACCACCTTAACGGAAAGCCTTACTAATACAGAGCAGGAAGCTCAAGACAGTTTTGAAACGTTAGGGAATAAGCTTACAGAAACTGAGCAAAGCCTTGAGACTGAGTTACAAAGTGCCAAAGAGGACTTGAACGAACTGCGGGAGAAAGCCGGAGCCGTAGAAACTCAGCTAGAGGAAATGGCGAGTGAGATAAAAAGCCAACTGAGTGATTTGAGGAGTCAGGCAGAAGAAATGCTTTCGCAAATTGAAGATAAGGCGAAAGAAACACAAGAAAATTTAAGTAATTTGTCTCAACAGTCTCAGGAGTTTGAGTCCGAAGCTGATAGTTTGGAGAACACGGCTACTAGTAACATTGAAGGGCTGCGTAAAGCCGTTGAGACAGCGAGAACTAGCTTTAATGAACATCAGACTGAATTAACGGAACAGTTCAGCACGCTTGAGCAGGAAATTGGTGAAAAGCTAGAAGCTGTGATGGAAGATTTTGGTGAATTGATGGAGGAGAGTAATAACCAGTTAACAGAACTCGATAATGCTCTAGACACAGCCGCTAATGAGGCACTTACAGAAATAGGGCAAAAGTTTATGGAGGCTAACGGTGAGATTAATAATGCGGCACAACAATTGGCTGGGGCTTTATCAACTTTGGGTGAATCTAGTACAGACAATTGTGAGCAGATGAATGACAAGTTTGGTGAGGTGATAGACAAGATTGGCGAGGTAGTTGAGATTATTCAGGAGGTGATGCCAGTTCTAGAAGAGGTGGAGGAAAAACTGGGCTAGTTCATAGACTACGTAGATAAAGGAGAAGTAGAGGATATGGAAATCTTACTCTTGGTTTTTATCATTGTTGGGTTTGCGATGCTTATTGCTAGTGCAAATGGATGCAGAAACTTCCGTCGTTCTAGTAGGCGTGGTGGAAGCAGCTACAACAGCTACATCAACTACGGCGGCAGCTCTAGTAGCGATTACGGTAGCAGTTCTAGTAGCGATTACGGCAGCAGTTCTAGTAGCGATTACGGCAGCAGTTCCGGTGGCGACTACGGTGGTGGTAGCTCTGGTGGTGACTGCGGTGGTGGCAGTACAGGCGGCAGCTAGTTATTGACTGAACGATCGCCTACTACACTCAAACCAGTTGGATTTACATTGCATTAGTTTACAGCAAGAGATCGCATTCTAGAGCAGGTACCGAAACAAAAATTCTTTCCCAAGGGACATGGTGTAAATTGTCATGGCAGAGGTTATAGAGCTTAATCAAACTGTTGAAGAAACCAGTGAGAGTTTAGATCGGCTTTTGGCTGTTCTTGAGCAAGCTTGTACTCAATTTGATGAAGTTTGTTCAGAAATTGAATCAGAAAGTGACGCTTTAAATGAAGGAACTGAAATAGCAACTCACTGGGAAGCATTAGCCCAAACTTTACAAGAGGCTGAAGATAATCTTGAGAGTGCTGAAGCGGAAGTAATAGAGGAGTTAAAAGGGCTGCAACAGGTTACGACTGAGGGAGCCGAAGGATTAGATGAAGCTCTACAAACCCTCGAAGAAATTCACACTACCTTTGAGACAGAGATTAATAAGAGTAAAACCAAACTTGAAGGAGAGATGACGGAAGTTGAAGAAGCTTTTGCTGAGATGGTAGAAGCGGTTGATCAGGTTGAAGAGTTTCTAACTGAGGCAATTAATGAAACAAAAGAGTCATTTAATAATCTAGATGAAGCCGTTACAGACCTTGAGCAACAAGTAGAAGCATTTTCTGAGGTAGACACAGATTTTGAGGAATTGATTAGTGAGATTACTGAAAGCCAGGAAGAAGTACAAACTACCTTAACTGACTTTAGTGAGCAATTGGGTCAGGAAGAGAGTGAGTTGACAACTAGCTTTAACGATTGTGAAACAGAAGTAACAGAATTGTTTGACACCTTCAAGACGGAAGTTGAAGAGATAGCTGACAACTACAAAGAGGATAGTTCAGAAGTTCTCTCCGATCTTGGTGAGGAGTGTGAGAACACGTTCCGAGAGGAGATAGAGACGGCTGTCGAGGAGGTAACTGGAGAAGTAATTGAGGCAATTCTTGGTGAGGTGGATGAGAGTGCAACCGTGATGAATTCAGGAGAAGATACAACGGCTGAACTGGAGCCAATTTTGGCAGAGTTAGAGGCGGCAGGAACAACAATGGTTGCTGTTAATGATGCGCTGGAAGAAATTGCTGTGGGTTGATAAAGCAATGTCTTTACTTTTGGCGACGTTTACTACGTTAAAGAGATTTGAATTATGAGTGGATCAGCTAATTTGATGCCTCGGATCGACCAAGCTAGGACTCGTCTCCAATCAGCTAACAATCTGTTGTCAGAAGCCCAAGCAATACAGAAGCACCCATCTTCGGGTCTTTCAAGCGGCAGTGATTATGATCGGGAAATCGTCCGAGGCGGTCGAGCTAGGTACACACCCGCAGAGGCGGCTGAATATACCACTAACGGCTCTAACGACGAGGTTATGGCACCTAAAGATAATCTAGTTTCCAATATCTTTAACAGCCCTATCAATCCTGTTATTGGGCTAGCGAACCTACTCGGCTACAATACTTCTCGCCGATCGCCCACCGAAGACAACGACTTTTACCGCGATTATGCCCAGTATATGCCAGGTTACAACATAAACGGCATTCCCAGTGGTGCTTGGGCGCAGAATGGAGCAACCAATTATGTCGGACATGGCACAGGGCCGGGGAATGCGTGGTATAACGCTCGCAATTCCTTGGTCAGTCAGCAAAGATCCATGATTGAGGCAAATATTGCTGCCGGAGGGTCTGGTCAACTCTCCTTTAGCAAGGTGTATCAGGCTCACGTCAACGCCTACGACACATCAGGCGGTGGGGGGAACGGCTTCATCGATCCGGCACACTTCGGCATAGCAGTCTATGGAGTGCCTTTGCTCGAAACAGTAGGAATTAACTCAGGCCCCTTCACGGGTGCCTCCATCGATCTTTTGAACAACCCTGAGGATAGCGTGACCGAGGGCTGGGCGAAACGCATGGGTCTAGCCGGAGTAGAGACTACCGCAGGATTCGCAATGATGGCAACTAGGAACCCTTTTGGGATAGTAGCTGGTCAAGCCACCATTGGTCTGGGTATGTTCGGAGCGGTCTCGAACACAAGGAGTGCCGTTGAGCGCGGGATGCTTGGAGATTGGAAGGACACCATCGTTGGATTAGATCCCTTCGATTGATTGCCGAACCTAAGGTTTGAAGATGAATTTAGGAGAATTTGCGATCGCTTCTTTCTAATCAATCTTGGCAGAGTTAGAGGCGACGGGAACAACGATGGTTGCGGTTAATGATGCGCTCGAAGAAATTGGGGTTGGTTGATGGGTCGATGACATTGCAAGTTTGGCGACGTTTATTACGTTATGGAGATTTAAATCATGGGTGGAGCAACTGACCTGATGCCCCGAATTGATGGAGCTAGGGATCGTCACCAAGCAGCCAAAGATCAATTGTCAGAAGCGAGAGGAATGCTGGGTCATGAAGAACATCCTCCTGAACCGCAAGAGGAGAATAAAGGGTTGTTTGATAGGTTCAGGGATTCAGTCAGCAATGCCAGCATAAGTGATATTGGTCACACAGTCTTAGATGCAGCAGGTTTCATTCCAGGTTTGGGCACTGCTGCGGATTTGGCACATGCAGCTTGGTATGCAGCGGAAGGAGACTACAAAAACGCTGCTTTTTCGGCGGCTGCTGCTATTCCTGGAGCTGGTGATGCTGCCGCTGCTGCCAGACTTGGAACTAGAGCAATGGATGCTGCTCAAGGTATCCGTAGAACAGCAGATGCTGTTGATACTGCCGAGGGTGTTGCTGAAAGCGTTGATCAGGCAGAACAAGGAAACTACATGAATGCAGGATTAGCATTTGGTAGTGCTGCTTTTGGCGCTGGACACAGTAGAGATCGTGATTCTGATGGGGGTGATGACCACAGCGGTAGTGATGATGATAAGTACGATGAGTATGCCGAACGATATGGGTATGGCGATGACTACGAAGATCCAAGAGAGAACAACTATGGAAATATGGGTAGAAATCAAAGAGAGAATAGCCAATTTGATTCTGCTCAAAGAGAGGCTGAAAGGCGAGCAGACAGAGAATTTACTCGTGATGAAAGGCAAGAGAGACATCATAGAGATCCTGCTGAGGATGGAAAGTACCGCTCATATGGAGAAATTGTTGATGATTTCAATGAATAAGAAATAGCTAAAGCAGCTAAACTTTCAAACTTAGAATTCAATAATGGAGCATTAAATTGTTCGCATTCATCAGTAGTTACTTGAAACACTTCTGCCCTCTGATCGATCACACTCATGTGATCGGGATATTGTCAGGCTGTAGTTAACTTTATCTACAAGCTTGACAGAGGTAAACTTACGCTAACTGTTAGAAATACTGCACTAAACGTTTTAGAAGAAGAAAGCATTGCCGTAATACTGTTTTCCGCTAACTTTAACCGTAACCTCGCTGAAGTTATCGAAGAAGATCGGCTTCACGTTCTGTCTCAAATCATTGAGAATTGTCAGACTGACATTAAGACATGCAAAGCCGTTGTCAAGGGTATATTTTTAAAACAGGAAGGTGAGCAATTTGTGTAGCTCTAGGCTCATTTAATTTAGAAGAAAGAAGGACATATAAACATGAGTACAACAGCAGAATCACTAGAACAAATGGCAACAAAAGTCCCAGAAAAACTGAACACTTTAGTTGAGGAAACAAAAGAAGTTCAGACTGGCGTAGACGAGTTAGAAACTAGCCTTGAAGAGAAGCAATCTCAAGCGACAGAGCTTCTTAGTCAGCTTGACACTGCTCTCGATGAACTTCAAACGGAAGTATCAACCCAGAAGACAGAGACAGAACAAGCGGTAACTGAATTAGAGAGTGATATTGAGACTTTAAAGAGTGAAATCACTGAGGCGCAAGAGCAACTAGTTAGTGAAATTCAAGAAGCTCAAGAAAAATTGACGGCTCTCCAAAGTCAGTTAGATGAAGGGCAGACAACTGTAGAGACGGCTGGTGAAGAAGTTCAGACGACACTCAATGAGGCTCAGGAAAAAATTAATTCTAGTCAAGAACAGCTAGTCAGTGCCGTAGATTCGACTAAGCAGGAAGTTGATGAGCTACAACAGAGCCTTGAAACGGCAAAAACGACTGCTAATGACCAAATTAACCAATTAACTGAGGAGATAAAGGAAACTCAACAGGAAGTCAGCGACAAGATTCAAGAAATCATTGATAGTTTTACTGACTTGCAAGAAGAGTTGGAAACAAAAGTCACGGATGTGCAAACAGAAATTGTGCAAGGAGAAGTTGAGCAACTAATCGAAACTGCTCAGCAAAAGACAGAGGAACTCAAAGAGATGGTTGAAGCTGCTGTTCAGAAGGTAGTAGACGTAGTTCGAGATACGAGTAGCCAATTGACAGACGCAAAAGATGATGCTGTAAGTGAGCGCGAGGAGTTAGAGCCACTCATCAATGAGTTGAAAGAATTGATTGGACCACTAGAAGAAGGGATTGAGCGGGTGAAAGAAGTCGCTGACAAGGTGGGAGTACCGTTTGGGTAATGAATTAAGCACCAGATGACTGCTACGTTGGCTATTAGCCAGGGAATCAATTCCCTGGCTAATAGCCGAAGTCAGATAAATCTGACTAAAACTCTAGATTTCCAGCCCGTTAAAACGGACTTTAGCTATTAGTCTGGAACTTGAGTTCCAGGCGAGGTGGTTTATAAACCGAACAAATTGAAGGGGGAGCAATGGCTGATTTTCAGACAATGGCATCAGAGACAACAGCTAAATTAACGACGCTGCTTGGGCAAACTGAAGAAGCACAAACTAACTTGCAAGAGACGCAAGAACAGGTATCGAGAGTCCAAGAACAAGTTGAGACCGCTTGGACGCAATTGAATGACCAGGCTCAGTCTCTACTAGAGCAGGCGACAAGTGGCAAAAGTGAACTGGCTACAGAGGCTGAGTCAGTCACTCAGATGCTAGAGCAACTTAAAAGTAGAATTGAAGCCTTGGGAGAAGAGCTGACGCAGGAGCTAGAGGAAACAAAAAGTGCGCTCGCAACTTTAGATGATCGTATCGAAGCACTAACACCAGAACTAGAACAAAGTGTAAAAGACTCCGAGGAATCCCTAACTTCTCTCCAAGAGAAAGAAATCGGCTCAAAAGTCGAAGAAACTATTTCCCAAACGACAGACTATCTACAAGACGTAGATAGTGAACTAGAAAGTCATCAAACAGCTATAGACCAAAGAGTTGAAGCTCTGCAAACCTACATTTCTGAACAGTGTATACCTGAAATTACCACGAAATCGACCGAATTTGCCCAACAGCTTGAAGGAGTGGTAGAAAATTTCACAGAGAAGTTTCAAGCGATAGGAGATGCGACTGAACAAGCGGCGCAAGAGACAGTTGACCAGGTAAGCGAGGGTCAGAATAGCTTATTTGAAGAACTTACGAGTACAACTCAAAAAATTGAGGAACTGATGGAGATACTGACCAGTGCAGTTAATGAAGCGAGTGCAAGCGTGATAGATGCTAATGCTACCTTGGTCGATGGCATCGATTTAACAAATACTGGTTTCAAAACAGCGACAAATTTGTTGACAGAAGCCAAAGAAGCTCTAGTGCAGGTTTAAATAGGTAGGCAGAATTAAACCAGAAACATTATAAAACAGCTCCCTCATTACCAAATAGGGAGCTACTTTATATCTTTTAATGTTTACGTACTTAAGTCAAATTCGCTTGAGTTTCTGTAACTCACTCAGCTCTTTTCTCAAATTATTCTGTTGTTCTTTGCGTTTATTCATACGCAACTTGAGGGGCAACTGACTACCTTCCGCTTCTGTAACAAATTGCTCACCAAGCTGCTTAACGGTTTTAATAAGTTCATCCAACCGTTGTTCTTCTGCTTCTAAAGCTTGCATGATTTTTTGGCTAATTTTTTCTACCAAGCGATTTTTTACAAGAGACTGATAGTAACTACGCAACTCATTTCTCATTTTCTCCACAGCTTTTTCTTGTTCAGTTTCTTTGAAATTTTGATAAGTACGCTTCAAAAATTTAGACAGGAAGTAGCAAAGACCAGCTAGGAAAAGAAATGATACCAAAGGGGCATTGTGAAACACTCCGCGTATCGGTTGAGTAAGGCTTCGGATCAACTGCCTTCTACCACCACCACCCGCAATCCCCAGAACACTCAAGAAGCTAAATAGAAACATAAACTGCATCCATTGGCTTCTGACCTTCTTAAGAAGATAGAATAACGGAGAAACTTCTTGATATCGAGTTTCACTAGCAGGTTTTTTGAGCGACGAAGCAAAGATTTCTTGAAAATCTATCGTTTGTCTAAGCTGCAAAGCGGAATGGCTCAAGTTCAAGCCAGGAATAAAATTTAGTGTTCCAGAATTTCTCTGTAAAATTCCTTTCAATCCCCCGTCACTATACTGAGTACAAATTCGTTCCCATTCTTCATTAGCCCACTGACTTAATTCGGAACGACAAAGGTCTATCAATGCAGTATTTGCATCGACAATTTTCTCTTTAGACTTACTACTTTTAACCCCTCGCCGCTCTGTCACCTGTTTAGTGACGATTGCCCTCAGCTCAATATATTTACAACCCTCTTTCTTTATGACCTGGGATTTTAGCTTATCTACAGCTTCGCTGATTTTAGAGGTAAGGCTTTCGCTCAGATACTCATCTAATAAGTTTCCTCTTGATTGACTGAGTTTAGCTTTAGCTTGCTTAAAAAGCTCTATTTTATCATCGGATAGTTGCCTAATACTTCTATCCGTTTTCTTTTGTAAGTCCTCGCCTTTTCCTCCTCGTAATTTTGCTTCATCTTGCTGAATTTCGGCTTCTAGAGCTTTTTCTTGATTATTGAAAAATTTTTCGATTAAAGCAATTTGGGATACCACCTGTGCAGTCAGCCGTTTTATCAAAATGTCTTCAGGCTTACGCTTGACTAATTTTTCTAGGGACTTGCAAAAACTGTCTAGTTCCTTTGCATCCGGATCGGCAAGGTGCGATCGCAAAGGAACTAGCTCAAGAGATAAGCTAGAATTTTGATTTTGAAGCCGAGCCTTAAGTTCAGCAATACTAGTTTTAATTTCTTGAGCTACCGGGTGATGAGGCTCTGCGAGTTCTACGAGTACTACAAGTAAGGAAATTGGGCTAATACTAGCTTTCTCAATCAGCTGCTTTTCATCGGCTGTTAGTATCTGGTTGGGTTCAAGCACTAAACACAAAATATCGCAGTCAACCAGCTGCCTGTAAAACTCATCTACCTTAGAAGAAACGTCGCTATCCAACTGAGATTGACACTCAAAGATAAATTCTGGACTTTTTTCAGTCGGATTTTCATAACCTAGAGTGATGCGATCTCCCGATTGTACCGTTTGACGATCCTCCAACCGCTGACCATTTAAATAAGTGCCATTGGTGCTGTTGAGGTTGCTAATTTGCCAATTTGGACGGCTAGAATCAACTTCGGAATTTAAAACAGATTGAATTTCGGCATGACGCCCAGAAACCCATGCGTACTGGTCTGGCAGACAAATCTGACACTGAGAGTCATCGCGTCCAATTACTACTGTGTGATTAATAGGAAGCTCATAACGAGTTTGCTGCAATCCAGTCGTGCTGGCAGAGGAGACTTGAAGAATCAGAGCAGCAGCTGGTTCGGGAGCAGCTTGTTCAGGCTCTCCAAGCAATAGCATCCTCTGAAAATGATAGAACTCTGGCAGAGGCTTGTAACTACTAAGAAAGTTTTGTAGCGCTTGAGCCGGGACTGGGTTATGACTAACAATTTGGAGCGTAAGTTTCCCTTGCCTCAAAGAATCGGCAATTTTTACCAATTCTTGCTCAACTATTTGAAATGTCTCATTTTGAGCAGTTCTAGCAACAACAAATTGCTGAATTTCCTGAAGGCGATTTGCCAATTTATCAGATTTGAGTGACATTGCTTTGTACAGCTCCTGAAATCTGCTTTTCTCAATTAAGTACCTACTCGGAAACGCTTTGGCTCCTTACGGCACTTGCCAAATCTTGATTGTCTTGTCCTGACTGCTACTAGCAATAGTCTGACCGTCAGGGCTAAAAGCTACAGCATGAATGGGGTTCGCATTCCCAAAGAAAGTGTGAATTAAATCACCCGTAAGCAAATTCCAAATTCTGATTGTTCCGTCCTTACCACCGCTGACAAGCTTCTGACTGTCAGGGCTAATGGCGACTGATTCAACTGGGTCTAAATGCCCTGTAAGAGAATGGAGTAATTCCCCGGTGTGGAGGTTCCAAATTTTGATTGTGCCGTCTGTACTGCCACTGGCGAGAATTGCACTATTGGAAGCGATCGCCACTGAATTAACCTGCCCGGAATGCCCTCTAAGAATATGGAGGAGTTTCCCCGTATGCAACTCCCAAATTTTGATAGTATTATCCAAACTGCCACCGGCAAGGAGCCTGCCATCTGCACCAATTTCAACAGAAGAGAAGGCAGATGTATACCCGGAAAGCGTATTAAGTAATTTACCCGTCTTCAGATTCCAAATTTTGATGGTGTTATCCTCACCGCCACTGGCAAGAGTCTGACCATCAGAACTAATAGCAACTGATAAAACTGACCATAAATGTCCTTTAAGAGTACGGAGCAGTTCACCTGTATGCAAATTCCAAATTTTGATGGTGTTATCTTCGCTGCCGCTCGCCAAAGTCTGACCATCAGGGCTAACGGCAACATCGTAAACCCTTCCTGAGTGGTCAGAAAGAGTTTGATTTGAGTTTTCTGCCTTTAGATCCCAAACCCTAACTATTTGGTCTATGCTACCGGTGACAAGCGTTTTTCCGTCCGAACTGAAGGCAACCGACTCGCTCGTGGAGGCGCTAGTAAGTGTATCTACTAGAAATTCTTCTGGTGGGACAGTTAGCGTCGAAGAGTTTCTACTTTGATACCTAGAGCCAAAACCAACAATAAAGATTAAAAAAATAGCGATTCCTGCTGTAATCAATCCCGCCCCAAGTAGTAGAGAAATTTTTTGATAAGCGGTAAAACCTTTAATCAGGTTAGGTAATCTACGGGTGTCTTTCTTGCTCTTAACTTTGTAAGGCCGGGGCAAAATCCGAGGATGCTCGATCGGCGAATCAATTTTTTCGCTTAGCTGATTAGAAATCGGCGGTGCGTTTTGCTCAGATAATTCCGGTGCAGGTTGAGGTACTGAAGGTGCTGGTGATTGAGGAGAGGTAACTATCTCTGTTGGTAGTCTTGGGCGAGTGGCGATTTCTGTTCGTTGAAATCTAGCAGGATTTGCAATTTGCACTGATGAGTTTATGTTGGCTAATTGTTGGAGAGCTTGCAGCGTTTCCGCTACAGACTGGTGGCGATCCTTGAAGTGATAACGCACCATCTTGGTTAGAACCGCTTTCAGCCCACAACTAATCTGAACCTGTTGCCGCCACAAGAGTTCACCAGTCCCAGAGTCTTCCTGAAATTGTGTCGGATTCAACCCCGTTAATGCTTGGATGCCAATAATCCCCAGCGCATAAATGTCGCTGTTGGGACGAGGTTTGCCTTGCCCTTGTTCTGTGGGCATATACCCTGTAGTGCCAATAGCTACCGTTATGTTTGGCTGTTCCGGTGGCACCACTAGCTGTGTCCGCACTTGTTTTACGGTGCCAAAGTCAATCAGAACTAATTTTTTGTCCCGGTTACGTCGGATGAGATTATCAGGTTTGATATCGCGATGGATGACTTCGTAGCTGTGAACAAATTCCAGGATGCTCAAGACTTCACCGAGCAGTTGGATAACTTGGCTTTCACTCCAGCAATGACCGGGTTGTAGTTCCTCACTGAGCAGTTGCCCTTCAATGAACTCTTGTACTAAGTAAAACTCTTGGTTTTCTTCAAAGTAGGCTAACAGCCGGGGAATTTGGTCATGGTAGCCCAATTTTTCTAAGATTTCGGCTTCGCTACAGAATAGACGCCGAGCGATTTGCAAGCATTCGGAATCGCTACTAGCAGGTTTGAGGTGTTTAACGACACAGGTTGGGTTTCCAGGGCGACGAGTATCTTGGGCAATGTAGGTTTGACCAAATCCACCTCTGCCCAAGCTGTCAATTATCTGATAGCGTCCATCTAGTAACCTGCCGAGCATTGGGTGATTTACTGAGGCGGATAAATCATCAGTAGCAGTATTTTTGGGCATAAAGACTGTACTCTCAAGACGTATGGAGCTGGCGCAAGCTTTTGGTGCCTTAGCTTGAAGTTCATTAGTCTGGTTTTCGGGTAAACAAGTGAGAATTTAGGTTCGATTACCAAGATGAAACTAGCAAACCTCTATTTACCTCTCGGACTCAAAAGTCCAGAATTATGCGACGTTTTACAAAACTTCACATTTAGTTCAACGGTAAATCGATTTTAGATTTTAAATTTTGGATTGATTTTGCTTTTACTGGAAGGCTTGCAGATTTAGAAAAGTTGATTTTCGGTTTATTACGAAACAATTCGTAACGTATATAGAGCGCTCCTACCGTTGGGTTTGCATCTACGATCGAGGGCAAAGGGGGAAGTTTTCTCGATCAGTATTGCTTTAGGCAAGGTAACTAAGATGATTCCAAGCGGTCATCGGAGCTGGCAGTTAGGGTTAGCGAGGTGGTTAGCAATTGGTGGAGCGATCGCTTTCTTTGTCTCCTTGCAAGATTGTGCTTTGGCTCAGATCCAAGCTGATGGAACACTAGGAACTACTGTCAATTCCTCTACCTTCTTACCTTGTAATACTTCTTGCACTATCGAGGGTGGAACCCAAGCAGGAAATAATCTGTTCCACAGTTTTGGGAGTTTTAGCATTCCTAACGGAGGCATTGCGGATTTCCTCATCAACAATTCTGCGATCGCCAACATCCTAGCCAGAGTTACGGGTGCTTCTCCTTCTGATATTCAAGGGCTGATTCGAGGTGGAGGGAATGCCAATCTCTTCCTGATCAATCCCAACGGTATTATATTTGGACCCAACACTCAGCTAGATATTGGCGGTTCATTTGTCGCGACAACAGCGAATGCGATCGCGTTTTCCGGTGATGGAGAGTTTTCGTAGACTTCAGCGGTCGATTCTCAGAATCCTTTGCTGAGTGTCAATCCTTCTGCCTTCCTATTCAATCAAATTGCTGACTTTACGGCTAGTTCTGAGTTAGGGATAGACGGGACGCTGGAAATCAACACGCGGGATAGACAACTTGAGGAGTTACCAGCGGAATTTGCGAATGTCGAAATTAGCCAAGTCTGTCAAACAAGTGGGCGTCCAGACCAGAGCGAATTTATTGTCACTGGTCGCGGTGGTTTACCACCCAATCCCGGCGAAGCACTCAACGGTGACGCCGTTCAGGTAGATTTAGCTACGCTCAACCCTAAGGTAGAGAACCGCTCTAGTCCAAATGTTTCCACGAATTCAACTAGACCAACACTAGCTCCTATCGTAGAAGCTCAGGGGTGGATAATGGGTGCCAATGACAAAGTGGTACTTACAGCGAATGCGCCCACCGTCACGCCCCATCGTTCCTGGCAGAGGCCACCTGAGTGCAGTGTCAACTAAACTTTCCTGAAGCGGCGATCGCGATTATTCGTAATATGCCAGCATCCTACCGTTTGCTTTCCTATTTATCCTGATTGGTAACGACCTGTAATTCACTCAATAACTGTTACTTTTGAGGAGGCTTTTGCTGTGATAGCTCAAACTAGCCGGAGGTGGGGCTGGAAATTGGGGTTAGTGAGTGGGTTAGCGATGAGCGGGGCGATCTTTTTCTCTGGAACTGGCGCTTTTTCCCAGGTCACTCCCGACCCTTCTTTAGGAACTGTAGTTACTCCTAACGGCACAACCTTTCAAATTACAGGGGGGACAACTGCTGGCGATACCAATCTGTTCCACAGTTTTGAGAATTTTAGCATTCCCGACAGAGGCATTGCTGATTTCCTCAACGCTCCTGCGATCGCCAACATCCTAGCCAGAGTTACGGGTGGCTCTCCTTCGGATATTCAAGGGCTGATTCGAGCTAGAGGGAATGCAAATCTCTTTGTAATCAATCCCAATGGCATTATATTTGGACTCAATGCTCAGCTAGATATTGGTGGTTCATTTGTCGGGACAACAGCGAATGCGATCGCGTTTCCTGGCGCTGCGGAATTCTCCCTAACTTCAGCCGTTTCCCCCGATAATCCGTTGCTGATAGTTAATCCTTCGGCTTTGGTATTCAATCAAATTGTCGCCCAGCCGACTAATTCCATTGAAGTCAGAGGAACTCTAGCAGTTGATGAAAATCAAAGCTTGCTACTAATTGGGGGTAATGTGTCTCCATCTGCCACTTCAACCGGGAAAATCTCAATTCAGGGAGGTTTTTTAGACGCTCCGGGAGGTCGAGTGGAACTGGGAGGATTATTAGGAACAGGCACTGTTGGGCTAAATGTTGATGGAAATAATCTGCGTTTGAGTTTTCCCGATAGTGTAGCGCGAGCTGACGTATCTCTTACCGATGGTGCAAACGTGAATGTACGCGCGGCTGGTGGAGGGAGTATTATTGTCAACGCCCAGAACTTGAATATGGCAGGAGGAAGCCAACTTCAGGCGGGAATAAATTCACCCCTAGGGTTGCCTGAGAGCAAAGCGGGAGACATTGAAATTATTGCTTCAGATACCATTTCCTTTGATGGGGTGGGGAGCAATGGATTATCGAGTGGTGTATTCAGCACTGTGGAGCGTGGCGCTGTGGGCAACGGGGGGAACATCAGCATCACAACAGAATCTCTTTCGCTTACCAATGGTGCTGTAGTGTCCGCTGAGACTTTTGCACAGGGGAATGGGGGTAGTATCACAATTATTGCCTCGGATACTCTCTCTTTTGATGGGTTGGGGAGCAATGGATTATCAAGCGGGTTGTTGAGTGGCACCAAAACACCAGCCACTGGTAAGGGCGGTGATATCACAGTTACTACTAATGTCCTGCGCCTAGCGAATGGAGCCGTTTTAAGTGCGCGAACTTGGAACCTCTTTAGTGGCGGTAACATCACGGTTGATACCAACAACCTTGAGCTTAGTGGTGGCGGACAACTACTCACAACCGCCTACAGCACTGGAGCAGCAGGTGACATCACTATCAATGCGACTGACGACATTACCATTTCTGGCTCTGACCCCACCTTCAATAACCGGCTTGCCCAACAGGTCGATCCGTCAAAGCTCGATCAGGTTGACGCGGCTAGTGGGGTATTTGCTGATACAATTCAAATTCCTGATCTTGACCCCACAGGTGAGGGGGGAAACGTAATCCTTACGACTGAACAGTTGCTTGTCCGCGAGGGAGGTAAAGTTGCTGTGAGTACTGAAGGGTCAGGCGATGCAGGCGATCTTTGGATACAAGCTGACTCTATCCGTCTAGACACTGCTGCACGCCTTGAGGCTGACACCAGAAGCCAAAAGCCTGACAGCCCAGAGGGGCAGGGGAATATCACACTGATCTCTCAAGAATTGCTGTTGCGTCGTGGCAGCAATATCACCACCAACGCCACCAACACAGCTATCGGAGGCAATATCACCATTGATACAGATGTAATAGCCGCCTTGGAAGATAGCGACATCAGTGCCAATGCTCAAGATGCCTTTGGGGGTCGGGTCATTATCACCACTCAAGGCATTTTAGGTACAGAATTCCGGGAAGAACAGACCCCCCAGAGTGACATCACAGCCACTTCTGAACTTGGGCCTGAGTTCAGCGGCACTGTGGAAATCAATACGCCCGATGTTGACCCCAGCCGTGGATTAGCCAACTTGCCAAGTATACCAGTTGATACTGAACTAGCACAGGGTTGTAGTGCAGGTGGAAGTCAAGCTCAAAGCGAATTTATCATCACTGGTCGCGGCGGCTTGCCCCCTAATCCGGGTGAAGCACTCAACAGTGATGCTGTTCAGGTAGATTTGGTTACTCTCAACCCTAGAATAGAGAACCGCTCTATTCCACCTCAAGCCACCAATCCAACTAGACCCACACGAGCTCCTCTCGTAGAAGCTCAGGGGTGGGTAATGGGTGCCAATAGCAAAGTGCTACTGACAGTGAATGCGCCAAATGCGCCCACCGTCACGCCCCATCGTTCTTGGCAGAGACCACCTGAGTGCGGTGCTAATTAAACTTTCCTGAAGCTGCGATCGCAATTATTCGTAATTATGCCAGCATCCTACCGTTTGCTTTCCTGTTTATCCTGATTGGTAACGACCTGTAATCCACTCAACAACTGTTGCTCTTGAGGAGGCTTTTGCTGTGATAGCTCAAAGCGGTCGGAGTTGGAAGTTAGGGCTAGTGCGTTGCTTAGCGATGAGTGGGGCGATCGCCTCCTTGGGAGATGGCGTCTTAGCTCAAAGCAATATAGTACCCGATGACACCCTGATACCTGAAAGTTCTTTGGTCACACCTTCCACTCCTGACTCGCCTGTTGATGTAATTTATGGCGGAACGCAGCGAGGTACAAACCTATTCCACAGTTTTCTCGAATTCAATGTGGGTGAAGGACGAGGAGCCTATTTCTACAGCAGTAGCGCAGATATTCAGAACATTTTGGCTCGCGTTACAGGTGGCAAGCCCTCCGAGATTTTAGGAACCATTGGCACATACGGTAACTCCAATCCCAATTTGTTTCTGATCAATCCCAACGGAATTATCTTTAGACCCAACGCTAGTCTTGATATGGGTAATGCTGGACTGAATAATCCTCGTCCTGGTGGTTCTTTTGTGGCAACGACAGCCAATGCCGTTTTACTAGGAGATACCGGAATATTCAGTGCCTCAGACCCTGCCGCGAGTAATTTACTAACAATTGACCCATCCGCACTCTTCTTTAACGCTATTTCTGGACAAGGGATTATTAATCAATCCACCGCAACTACTTCGGTACTAGGCTATTCCATCAACGGGCTTCAGGTTCCGGATGGAAGAAGTTTATTACTGGTTGGTGGCAATGTGAGTGTGGATAGGGGAAGGATAGTTGCTTCGGGAGGTCGAGTAGAATTGGGTGGGCTAGCAGAAGAAGGAACTGTAGGGTTGGAGATAAACGGTAATATCTTTAGCCTTAACTTCCAACCTAACAGTTTGCTATCAAATGTAACTTTGGCAAATAATGCGCGAGTGTGGGTACGGGGTTCAGGGCAAGGAAATATTATAGTCAATGCTAATAACTTTACTGCAACTAATGGTGGGGCATTAGGAGCAGGAACCGAAGGATCGGGAAATGCAGGAGATATCATAGTCAAGGCAAACGACTTTAGCATATCTGGCATTGGACCTAGCGGATTAGGAAGTGGTCTTTACAATCAAACTGATAGCTCTGGTGATGCGGGTAACATTTTCATAAATACAAGGACTTTTAATGCTTCATCAGGTGCAGGCGTTTTCTCAGATAGCCTTACGGATGGCTCAGGCAAGGGTGGGAACATAACTATTGAAACTGAGAGATTAACTCTCAGAGATGGGGCGGAGGTAAGAGCTAGTACTTTCAGTGAAGAATCGGGGGGGAACTTGAGTGTAACTGCCTCCGAGTCTTTGGAAGTGAGTGGCTTTTCAACTATGACAGGTCCGAGCCAATTAATTACTCAAACTTCAGGTTTAGGTGCTGGAACGGCTGGGAACTTAACGATTCAAACCAGGCGGCTACTCGTCCGGGATGGAGCGCAGGTAGGAGCTAATACTTTTGGTGATGGGCGAGGGGGGAACGTGAGCGTAACTGCCTCAGAGTCTGTGGAACTGGTTGGTACCTCAGCCGTAGTTCCCAACCGCCCATTTGGAAGCAGTGGCTTATTTGCTAGCTCTTCTCGTGCCGGAGATGCCGGGAACTTAACGATTCAAACCAGGGAGTTAACTGTCCGAGATGGAGCAATGGTATCTACTAGGACTAACGGTAGGGGGTCGGGGGGAAACTTGAGCGTGACTGCTTCAGAATCTGTGGTACTGAGTGGGACTTCAGCTGTAGATTCACCCAGTGGCTTGTTTAGCGATAATCAAGGAGAGACCGGAGATGCTGGAGACCTGAGAATCCAAACCAGGCACTTGATTATCCAAGATGGCGCACAGGTACAAGCTGGTACTTTCGGTGAAGGGCAGGGGGGAAAATTGGAAGTTTTCGCCTCGGGATCTGTGGAACTAAGTGGCTCCTCACCAGGAGGTCTGCCAAGTGGCTTGCTGAATGAGACTTTTGGAACCGGAGCTGCCGGGGAGTTTAAAATTACCACGGAGCAGCTAATTGTCCGGGATAGTGCAGTTGTATCAGCTAGTACTGCTGGTGCCGGAGCGGCTGGAAACTTGACGATTCAAGTCAGGCAGTTAACTATCCAGGATGGAGGACAGGTATCTGCTGGTACTTTCGATGAAGGACAGGGGGGAAAGCTAGAAGTTTTAGCCTCGGAGTCCGTGGAACTGAGCGGTACCTCAGCCAATGGTCAGTTAGCTAGCGGCTTGTATACTCAGACTGAAGGGACTGGAGCTGCCGGAGACTTGACAGTTCAAACTGAGCAGATGACTGTTCTGGATGGAGCACGAGTGTCCACTGGTACTGAAAGTAGCGGAGCGGCTGGAGACTTGACGATTCAAACCGGGCGGTTAGCTATCCGGGGTGGGGCACAGGTAGGTACTGGTACTTTGTACGGTAGTGAGGGTTCGGGGGGGAACTTGAACGTAACTGCTTTAGAATTTGTAGAAGTGAGCGGCATCTCAGCCACGGGTAAAACAAGTGGCTTGTTTAGCCAGACTCAAGGTACCGGAGCTGCCGGAGATTTGAGAATTCAAACAAGACGATTGATTGCCCAGGATGGGGCACAGGTATCAGCTAGTACTTTCGATGAAGGGCAGGGGGGAAAGCTGGAAGTTTTCGCCTCGGAATCCGTGGAAATAAGTGGTATCTCAGCCGTGGGTTCGCCCAGCGGCTTATTTACTGAGACTTTGGGTACAGGAGATGCCGGGGACTTGAGGATTCAAACCGGGCAGTTGACTGTGCGGGATGCGGCTGAAGTATCTGTGAGTAGTGAAGAAACAGGGCAGGCAGGCAACCTGGAAGTTGCAGCTCTCTCCATCCTTCTTGATAATCAAGGAGCTATTAACGCTGAAACTGCTTCGGGTGATGGAGGGAATATTACACTGCGGGACTTGAACTTGTTGCTGATGCGCCGCAACAGTAAAATATCTACCACCGCAGGCACCGCGCAAGCTGGTGGCAATGGCGGTAATATCGAAATTGATGCTGACTTTATTGTTGCCGTTCCCTCGGAAAATAGTGACATTACAGCCAATGCCTTCACAGGTAGGGGGGGTAACATCAACATCACAGCCCAAGGCATCTATGGGCTGGATTACCGCCCACGCCGAACTCCGAAAAGTGATATCACCGCTAGTTCTGATTTCGGAGTGGACGGTATAGTAGAAATCAACACGCCAGATGTTGACCCCAGTCGAGGGTTAGCAGAGTTGCCAACCATATCAGTTGATACTGAAATAGCACAGGGTTGTAGTGCAGGTGGAAGTCAAGCTCAAAGCAAATTTATTATCACTGGTCGCGGCGGCTTGCCACCCAATCCGGGCGAAGCACTCAGCACTGATGCCGTTCAGGTAGATTTAGTTACTCTCAACCCTAGAATAAAGAACCGCTCTATTCCAAATATTTCCACGAATCCAACTAGATCCACACCCGTTCCTCTCGTAGAAGCTCAGGGGTGGGTAAGGGGTGCTAATGGCAAAGTGGTACTCACAGCAAATGCGCCCACCGTCACGCCCCATCGTTCTTGGCAGAGGCCACCTGAGTGCAGTGCGCTTCAGTCGAACCCTAAGCTTTGATGTAGCAGACATCTCCGAAAATTAATCTGAAACCCTTGCCCTGCCTGAGTCGATAATTTAATTTCTGGAGATGTCTAGTAGTTGAGCAACTAAATTCACAACTTGTTGCAGTTGGAGCATTCTTTTCGCTGCTACTGCTTTTTCCAGCAAAGAGGCTTTGCGAACGAGGACAAGAACATGGCAAGAAAACGGTCTATATTTTTCCGTAGAGTCCGTCGCCTGCTGAAGTACGTGCAGGCAAGAACGTACCGCCTCTTAACCCTACCGCTCCTTTTGGCTATGTTCTTGGGTACGGCAATATTGCCGCCCGCTTTCGCCTATATGGTTGCCGAAAACACCATTGTCCAAAGTAGATCCGATGCCCAAGAGATAGATCGACAAGCCAGAAAACTCTACGAAGCAGAACGGTTTTTTGAGTCAGCTTCGCTCTGGGAACAAGCTGCTACTGACTTCAAAGCCTCTGGGGATGGACTTCAAGCAGCCATGTCCTTGAGCAATCTCTCCCTAGCTTATCAGCAACTTGGACAGTGGACTGAAGCATCTCAAGCGATCGCCCAAAGTCTAAATCTATTACAGACCGGACAAAATCTCGGCACCTCGAAAGAGCGATCGCTTCTCCTCGCCCAAGCCCTAGATGTTCAAGGTCGCCTGCAACTAGCACTCTCGAAATCTCAAGAAGCCCTAACTACCTGGCAACAAGCAGCTAACATTTATGCACAAGTAGGCGACACCTTAGGAGTAACTCGTAGCCGTGTTAACCAAGCCCAAGCCCTTCAAGCTTTGGGGCTTTACCGTCTGGCCCAGCAGACGTTAACCGAAACTACTCAGCTTCTAGAAAACCAACCCGATTCCCTTCTCAAGGTTACAGGGCTACGGAGCCTCGGCAACGTCCTTCGAGTCGTTGGCGATTTAGGGCAATCCCGGCAAATCTTGCAGCAGAGTAAAGAAGTGGCTACGCGAGTGCAATCTCCTCAAGCTATCAGCGATGCCCTGATCAGTCTAGGCAACACAGCCCGCGCCCAACAAGATACCCAAGCCGCTTTAGAGTTTTACCAGCAGGCTGCCCTCACATCCGTCTCACCCGCTACGCTCATCCAGTCTCAGATGAATCAGCTGAGCCTATTATTGGAAAACGAGCAATTGAGCGCTGTCTATACATTGTTGCCCCAAATCGAGTCTCAAATTAGCAATCTACCCGCTAGTCGAATGGCGGTTTACGCCCGGATTAACTTTGCCCAAAGCCTGATGAAGCTAGGAACTGGGTGGCTGCGGGATTCCGGGAGCAACGGACAACGAACAACGGACATCGCTCAGCTGCTAGCTATAGCTGTCCAGCAGAGCAAAACCCTCAAAGACCAGCGAGCAGAATCTTATGCCTTAGGCACTCTTGGCGAGCTGTACGAACAAACAAGGCAGTTATCTAATGCCTTTGACCTCACCCAGCAAGCCCGACTTCTAGCCCAAAGTATTGATGCTCCGGATATTGCCTATCAATGGCAATGGCAGTTAGGACGTTTACTCAAGGCTCAGGGAAATATTCAACAAGCGATCGCAGCTTACACGGAAGCATTCAACACTCTCAAGTTTCTCCGCCGCGACTTGGTTGCTATCAACCCAGAGGTTCAGTTTTCCTTTCGGGAAAGTGTGGAACCCGTCTATCGACAGCTTGTCGATTTGCTCTTGCAACCTGTAGGAACTTCCGAACCCAGTCAAGACAATTTTATAAAAGCCCGTGAAGTCATTGAAGCTCTCCAGTTGGCAGAACTAGACAACTTTTTGCGAGAAGCCTGCTTACAAGCAACAGTGGAGATTGACAAAGTAGTTGACCAAGAGAATTCAACAGCAGTCATTTATCCAATTATTTTGCCAGACCGGCTAGAGGTTATCCTCAAAGTATCCCAGCAAAAAGACCTGTACCACTACTCCACTCCTATAGCTGAGAGCCAAGCGGAAAGCGTTTTAAAGGAGCTACGGCAACAACTAACAGAACCTGATGCAACTGAAGAAGTTAAATCCTTGTCCCAACAGGTATATAACTGGTTGATCGAACCTGCTATGACAAATTTAGCCCAAAGTAATGTCAAAAAGTTAGTGTTTGTACTAGATGGTTCCTTGCGGAATATCCCAATGGCGGCTCTCTACGACGGCAAACAGTATCTTGTGGAAAACTACAGCGTCGCCCTAACCCCTGGTTTGCAGATGATAGACCCTAAACCTTTGAAGCAGCGACAATTAAAGGCAATAGTCGCCGGAGTGAGCGAACCACGTTCGGGATTTTCTGCACTACCCAACGTGAAGCGCGAATTAGAGGAAATTCAGTCTGAACTATCCACTAAGGTACTTCTTAATCAGGAGTTTACCAGCACGGCTCTGCAAGATCGGGTTAACTCGCTGCCTTTCCCTGTGGTTCATCTTGCAACTCACGGTCAGTTTAGCTCTCAGGCTTCAAAGACATTTATTGTCGCTTGGGATAAGCGCATCTATGTCAACGAGTTGAATAACTTACTGCGAACTAGAAACCAAAGCCAGCCCAACAACGCCCTTGAACTACTCGTCCTTAGCGCCTGTCAAACAGCTGCTGGGGACAAGCGGGCAGCTTTAGGAATTGCTGGAGTAGCGGTGCGGGCGGGAGCGCGTAGTACCCTAGCTTCTTTGTGGAATGTGGATGATGAGTCTACCGCCCTTTTGATGAGTCAGTTTTACCGGGAGTTAACTGATAATCAAGCACTACCTAAAGCTGAAGCACTGCGTCGCGCTCAGCTGGCTCTTTTAAAGAATTCTCAATTCCAACGTCCGATGTTTTGGGCACCCTACATTCTATTGGGTAATTGGCTTTAAAAAACTAAAAATTGAAGAGATTTCTTCGTTTTTTTAATTTTTAATTGCTAGTAGGGGTGCAGCATTCTACTATTGGCTCTTTTGCAATATTATCCAAGCCAATGCTTTGTAACAGGACAGCCCAATCAACAGCTTTCGGATCGGTGCGGCGAAGCTGGGAGGCAATAGTCAACGCCTCGTACCAAAAACCGTTGGTGGCATAAAGGGCAACGCGATCGCGTGGTGTCGCTTTCTCTAACTGGCTCTCTAGAGCAGGGTTCACTGAGTTTCTTTGAATCCACCCCTCAACAAAAACAGGTGGTTGTTGTTGTTGTGGCTTACAGTAAATCTTGAAATACCAATGATACTGCTCACCAACCTTTAACGGGGGAGCTGTGGATGGAAGGGGCAGGCTAACAACCCCCGGCGTCTTGGGTAGCGTGACATCGGTCTGGTAGGCTAACTTACCATCTTTATCCCGCAGCGTAAATATTCCACTAAATGGGGGCTGATAAGGCACATAAAACCAGAAAGTGGGATGTTCGGCGGTCGTCGCTCCCCAAACCAATTCCGCATTCAGAGGCTGATAATTTGGGTAAACCGGCACTAAGGCAGTAAGCAACTTTTTCTCAGACATAGAGGGCTGTTGGTCCATCTCCTCACAGACACGGCGGCTTCCTACTTCAGAGCGACGACCAGGTTCCCCGATGTCGGCGGGTGGAGGCGGTACGGCAAATATCAATGCTTCGTTTGATTGTCCGCTGGGGTTTAAGGTCGGGCGTTGCACAAGTAGTACCGGGTTAACAGGCTGTGCCTGTAATCGCGTGCAGGCAAGGAGCGCCCAACTAATAGCAAAGGTAAGTTTAATCGTTTGAACAGGTAACTTCATTTGGGCGATCGCTCAAAGTTATCAGTGTATGCTACTGTCGCTGTGGCTCTGGAAGTCGCGTAGACCATTACACTACCGCCAGTAACTATCAAAGCTAAAACTGACGGGACGAGGGGTATCCAGATGCCTTGGGTGAACAGCCCAAAGCAAACAACGTATAAAACCGAGAGTGCAGCTCCAGCCACTAGTCCCAGGTGTAGTCGTGACTGACAGTGCCAGACAAGGATACCTCCCACAAAAGACCAGCTCCAGACCCAAAGAATTTCGCCCCAAACAGGCCAAACCCGTAATAGGGGTCGCCCATCTTTGACCGCACTCAGAATCTGGCTCACCATCTGCGCTTGCACAATCACTCCTGGCATTTCTTGGTAGAACCTCTGACTACCACTGTACGGGGTGGGAATATAATCATGAGCGCTTTCGGCAGTGACACCGATCAGGACAATTCGACCCTTGACTTGATCGGGTTTGACTCGATCGTTAAGAACTTCTGCAAGCGTGACGGTTGGGGCAACCTCTAGAGGGGTGCGGTGGTAGGAGCGGTAATTGAGAAGTATTTGATAGCCCCACGCATCCACTTTTTGATAGCCGCCAGTATGAGTTTGCAAGCGCTTAAAGACGACGTTGCCCACTTGCAAATCCCCTTGAGGAGTATACTTGGCAGAAATCCCCTCCGCCTCTAGATAATGAAATGCTAGCTGGGCGCTGAGGCCGTAGGGCGCAGTACAAGGGGATGCGGGGCCTGGTTTCATCGCTAATAAATGGCGACGTAGAACGCCGTCTGGGTCTTTGACAACATCACTAAAGCCTTGGCGTTCTGTCGGGACATTAGGAGGAGGCGAAATCCCAGGATGGTTGGCTTCTTGGTCGCGGACTTTGCAAATTGCGAACAAGTCCTCCTGACTTTGCATCCGAGCGGCTAAATCTGCCTGTTTGGGGTCTACAGGATAATCGCGGTAGATATCTAAACCAATCGTTCGCGCTTTGAGTGTCTTGAGTTTCTCCAAGAGTTGAACTAGGGCAAGATCCGATAAAGAGCCTTTTCTCTGCTTCTGCTCTTTTAGCTGAAAATCATTTTCGGTGATAGTGACGATGAGGAGGCGCGGATCTTGCCCTTCATCTGGACGCGATCGCATTAACTGGTCGAAAGCTGTAAGCTCCCATGCTTGCAGCATCCCTAGATGGCGCACCCCCATAATCGCAGATGTTGCCACCACACCCAAAAGAAGCACTGTTTGCAGACAATGCCATTTGGGCAACAAAGAGCGATCGCGCTTTCTCCCATTGCCCTTTTCTGGCCAAGTCATAGGTTCTGCGGCAGGATTGGTGCAGATTACTGGCAACCAAGCCGCGCAGGGATATTGCTTCTCTAGTCCTTGCAGCCTTTCTCGTGCTTCTCGAACCGAAGCATATAAAGACTGTCCACCCGAAAAAGCTGTTAGAAAATGCCTTAAAAATTCTTGAGCTACCACGTCTGGCACTGGTTCCCGCATGACAATTACTTGGGGAATGTGCAAATCCTCCAGATGCTGCACCAAGCCCAAGCCATCACAGGAGTTGAAAATCGCTAAGCGTAAGCCGCGTTCAATCGCTTTTTTTAGGGCATTCCTTAATCTGTCCAGCGTAATCGCGTCTGTTTGATTCAGCTGAAGCAGCCCTTTTTCTTTGCTGGAACTATGACCGGCAAAAAAGAGGATGTCCCAACCTTGTTTCCAAAGCTGGTCATTTAACTTGTCTTGTTGCGGCTCTACTAAAAATTTCGTTGATGCCTTATCTGATAATTGTTCTAGAAAAACCCGGTCTTTTCCAGTATCGATTCCTTGGCTATTACCAAGAATTGCTAAAATCCTTACTTTAGAACCGGGAGTTTGTACGTTAGATTTTTTTGGGGGTTGATACTCCGGGGCGCTCAAGGCGACTTCAGCCTTGGGGTAATCTTCAAAGAATTTCCATAGATGCCAAGGAAGCCGCCGCAAAAGGTTATCGTTAGTTTCAATGATGAAACGAATTTCTTCGTCTCGGTCTAAGTGCGTTCGTAACTGCTGGTTAATGTTGCCAAACGGTTCCGAGTTGAGCCAAGCATTGATGCTGTTTGACAACCGCTGGCATAAATCGCTAAATTCAACCTCAGAAACATTAGTTACATCGGCTTCTTGAATTTTGATACGAGGACACCAATCCAGACGTTGATACAGAGCCTTATAGAGCAACTGCCAATGTCTGTAGAGTTCGGGAATTTCTGGCGCTGCTGATAAACATCCTGTGAACTTCATAGGATTAGGATCGCTTTGTTCCCAAAGCTGGGCTGTAACGGCTCCAAAGCCATTCCCCAAATCACCATTGCCTAGGCTCAAAACAACTAACTTATTCATTGGTGTCTGGCAAAAGAGCGGTCAGATTACAAAAGCCTCTTTCATACTGACATCACCGAAAGCCACTTGCAGTTTAAAGCTTTCTCCCGATCCTCCCTGAAATCGCTTCAGTTGAATGTAGTTATCTTGGAAACGAGATTGTACTTCCTGAAGAGTTTCTCCTGATTCAGAGAGCAAACCTAGTCTGAGGTTGGGTGGCAGATAAGTTTCTCTCCCTATTGGGTGTACCTGCACTAAAATACCCACGTTCTGTTCGTCCTCCGGTGCTAGAGCTACCAACAGTGCTACGGATTGACTCCCTAGTTTTAGCCCCAAGTCAATCAGCTTCGCCCGCTTCACGCTAGTTTCACTCGCACTGGATGCACTTCTCAGGCTAAAGCCTAAATTCTGTTCGTCTGTGCCTAAAAGTGCTGATATAGACTGCCAACCCGTCTCAAATATATTCTGGAACCATTGGCTTAGGTTAACTGGTTGAGAGTCACAAGCAACAATTGAAGCGAGTTTTTTCTCTGCTTCTAAGGATTGCCCAATCTGATGAATGTGTAAGAGCAAATCTTCGAGCGATCGCAAACAGCCCACAGGTAGCTCACCGCTTTCTGGAACCGTTGGGGTGAATCCTAGTAGCGTCGCTTCTCTCAACGATTTGTCAAACTGTACGGCGACATAACCAATCCGGTCTGACCAAACTTCGGGCGGAATCTGGACGACAGAGGTATCTGGCAAGACGGGACAACACTCTAATTTACCCTTATTGGGGATGGACAAATCGGCGACATCCATAAAGGTTTGCATCACTGGGTTACAGCTCTGACTAGTTTCCCAATCAGTCTTCATTCCCATACAACGTAGGTAGAAATTCACGGCAGATACCGCCAACGTATTGAGATAAACCTGTTTGGCTTTCTTCTGATTGCTTTGTTGTCTGCGAAACTGTTCGGCGAAGCGGTGGGCATCCGAGCTTAGAGGTACAGTGAAAGTTAAAGATTCTGACAGGTTTTCCATCATTTTTTGTCTCTAAATTAAGCAATATTATTGAGATAATATTCTTTCAAATTCGCAGAAAATTTATTCAAACAACGGTAATAGAAACTACTGATAGTTGGAATTTTTATACCAAACTCTGCTGAAATTTGTTTCCAAGAATCTCCCAAGATTCGCCGTCTCACTAAGGCTCGGAAGTTAGCTTTTGGATGATTTACTATATGTTCCTTTTGAAAAAGCTTTTCCGGGTCTGATTCTATATATTCGGTAAGAATTTCATTGAGGACTGGAGGTGATTCCGGTACTGCAAAATTATCCAAGTCTGCAAGGGTCATTTTTTGAATGCCGGGGCTGCCTAAGATTTTCGGAATGGCTTCTTTAAAAAATCGCCGCTCCAAGAGAACATTGGCCCATGCCATCACACCTCCGCGTTCCGGGTCGTACTTGTCAATGTTTTGGCAAATATAAAGTAACAGTTCTTGTCGTGCCTCATCATAAATATCTTCATAAACACCTGAAAATTGACCCCACTGCGGACGGCAAAGCCTGCCTGATTGTAGAATTCCATTCAGGAGCTTCCTTAAAGCTAGCTGCCGTCCTTGAGCCAACGGTGGATGCTGCTGGGCGCTCTTGGCTAGTTGTTTAAGTTGCTCATCTAGTTCATCAAACGCCGTCTTATTCATTTAAGACACCAAAGGTTATTGAACAGCCGATACGAACCTCTATTTGTTTCTCAGATGCGAAACACGAATTTTATGCGAAACCTCGTTTATTGTTACAAAAATTTTCAAAGGCGCTTAGTACAAGCGGAACATCCGATCTGGTGTCAACTACTGCTGTTGAGAGAAATTCCTGCGGAAGCTTTTGAGCCTAGCTAAGACTTAAGAGAGCGCCGTTCTTTGAAGAAGATAGTCCGAAGATGACTTGCCAGTAATTAGCTACCAGTCCGAATTCCCGTCAGGTGGCTCAGACTCAGGTCACGCGCCGTGACACTTAAGACTTTCAAACACGAGGAGCGTCCGTGTCCGTATCAAGTATAGGTGAGTATTGAGAGTGCCAAAGCAGAACCACCAAGAGCGTCTGGTTAGGTTGTTCAAAGATTTTGGGTGTTTCCTTTACAGACCATAACGTTGACCTTACGAAGCTTTGACTTTTTGAGTATAAAGTTTCGTAACAAAAAGACGCTTCGGATAAAAGAAGCCGCCTGAACCAGATAAAAGGTAGAGCAACGCATTAGTTCATTCTGCACGCAGCACTCATGGCATCACATGACCAACTTAGGTAAGTGTATTGTTAACACTCCAACACACAATTCCATCTCAAATTTTTCCCTTCGATGATTATGGACGACCCAACACGCCAATTCGTTAAGGAACTAATAACCGTTGCCTATGAAATTACCAAAAGTTACTGCATACAATAGACCCCCTGCATAAATCGTGAAGCATGTGCCAGTTTGTAGTTCAACAAGCCAGCAATCAAATCTATCAGATTTAAACGCAGACCAAACCGCTGGCGGCGGTTACGATAGCGACCTGAAAAGATGCGAAAAATCTTAAAGTGGCGAATCATATGCAGGAATTTGCACTCGTAGCCGAGCTAATGCCCGGTTATGCTGCTTTCCGCCTTTGGCAACAGTTGCTTGCAAATTTTTTGGTAGGAATAACACGCTCCTAGATGTCGTGAAGTCAAGAGGGCGAGCGCCGCTTCGACTTTCAACCTTCTGTTGAACTTCTTGAACTGTGGGCACAAAAGAGACGTCGAGTCCCGTGGCTGAGAAACTCTCCGGTTTCTTGATTATGTCTTCCATAATTTGGAACACACAGGCTTTGGATGTCTTGAACAACTTGTCGAGCTTCCTCATGGGTTAGCTTGTTATGCTTCCATTTCTCCTGCGGAAGTCCCTGCTTTTTCTGCTCATAAATCTCTAATATTCGCTTTGTAAATCCTGTAGTTGGAGAACAATCGGAATATCTGACCAATTACGTCGCTGTGAATTGTCGTAATTGAGCCACTTAGCGATCGTGTCGAATAACATGACTGAGGTTACTAACCAAACCCGTTGCTCGAACTCGCGGTACGCTGAGAGTACTACTACTCCTAGCAAATACTCCCACTAGGGCAACAGGCTATGCTTGCCTTGGTGCCAACCCTGTGAAGATCGGTAAAGCGTGTCGTAGCTAGGTTAAACAAATGTGAAAAAGCCTACCTTTCCAGCTTTTCAATCCTCAGTAAGCCTACTAAATTAGACTAGACACGCTACTCTTTTTAGAAGCAATTTTAACTACTGCGTCAGAAAATGACTTTCAATTTTATTCTGCCTGGAGTCATGAAGCAGCGTTAGTCAAGACTGCTCTGTAAGACACTAATTAATTCCTCCAATCGTAGGACTTTGTGCCCAGAATGTTTATAAATACGGAGTTGTGATAAAGCTAGCTGTTCTTTTTTGGTTTGCCGACTAACATTCGTTGACTTACAGTCAATTACAAGGGTATCCTCAATTCCCCGATCTAGATTTTCAGCAATTTCCAACAGCGTTTCAGCGAAAACTTCCGGTACTCGGATTGTAATTGTCGGCTGATTTTTCCACCGTGAAGGACGACCTCCACCCGCTCTTGCACTACCCCGACCAGAACTAACCATCATTAAAACCCTCAAGTTTTGTTACTAAATGAACGAAATAGTAGCCTGTGTAGCGGCTGTCACAAAACCAGTTGCTTTTGTTCAAAAGCTTTTTTAACTGTGAGCTATGCTTTTCTGGATTTGACACAAAATTGTTAAAATATCCTTAAAAATGTCTCTAAAATTGAAATCCTTATAGGACAAGCGTTTCAGCTTGGTGTTCTTAGAAGTCGCCGAAGAGCTGGTCATTGACAATCAGTTTTATTTGTGATATGAGTTCACCCCAAAACATGAATGGCAGCCCGTGTTTGGTCGGGAGAAACTTCCAGATATCTCTGCAAAGCTCCTAAGTCTTTATGTCCGCTGATTTCCTGTAGCACCCGAAGGATGACTCCTTCGCCGTGCATGATGGTGAGCGATGTCCGCCGACAACTGTGAGAGGAAGCCCCAGAAATGTCAAGTTTGTCAAAAGCCATCTCAAAAATGCTAATAGCCTTTCTGAGGCTAAGACATCCCTTCCCTTGCCATCCTGGAAATAAAAATGGATTGTTGGGATCGGCGAACAAAAATCCATAATTTAATGTGCTAGTTACCCCTAAAGGGTCATACTCTATGGTTGGCGGAATGTTGGCATCAAGTTGACATTTGATGAGTTTTGATTCATGAAAATAATGGTTGCAATTTTTACAGAGGTAAACTTGTTGTTTATCTCTATACCAGCCTTGCTTACTAAAATGCTTAGCCTCGCAAACCGGACATTGAAGTAGATTGTTCAAAACCAGCTTTCCTTCTGAATTTAAGTTCCTGTGGCTCCATCTTCCAAATAATTTTCGCAGTCGCAATAATTCTAAAGAATCTTGGCGATACTGCTGGAGAATCTGTTTAAGGTGAGGGTGGGTGGGAATTGTCCGAGTTGCTTGTTTTCCTTTGGTATTCGCTTTACGAATGATAATGTCATCTCGCACGGTTTCTTGATGAAAAGCGTCAACGAAATGCATTTGGCGGGCTTCAGAAACTCGACAAGCTGTATAAAAGCAGGTGGCAAATAGAGCTTTATCTCTCGTTAATCTGAATCCTTGCTCAAATAACTGTTGAATTTCTTTATGGCTGAGAACTTTAGCTTGACCATTTCTGTCAATCAACATAAGTTTATGGCTCCTTGATTTCTAAAAAAGTTTGGGGCGATTTTACAGAGCTTTCAATGGTACAATTACTTCATCTAACCTGTTAAATTTCTCGATAACTGAGAACTTTGGCTTGACCATTTCTGTCAATCAACATAAGTTTATGGCTCCTTGATTCCTAAAAAACTTGGGGTAATTTTACAGAGCTTTTAATGGCACAATTACTTCATTGAACCCAAGCATCAGGTTAAGGTAAAAGAAGCACAGCCTGTTCAACTTCTTCTCTAGAAACTTCTAAATATTTTTGGAGATGGGTGAGCCGGGTATGTCCAGAAATATTTTGAGTCACTCTGAGAGGCACCCCAGCTTTATTTATCTCTGTTAGTGCTGTCCGTCGCCAACTATGAGTAGAAGCTCCAACTACATTCACTCGCTTACAACCATTCATGAAGATTCCAGTGACTGTGTTCAAAGCGAGACACCCTTTTCCTTCTGCGCCAGGGAATAAATAAGGGTTGTTAGGGTTCATGAAAAGAAAACCGTAACTCATTGAGTTATAAACTCCCAAACGAATTATGTTATCTCTCAATTCAGGATGATCCACGAAAGCTGTTTTTGTTTGAAAGCGATACAAACAGCTTTTACATTTATACATTTGTTTATCCCGACTCATCCCAGCAGTTGTAATGTCTTAATTAGCACATTTCGGGCAAATAATTTTATTCTCGCTGTCAAAAACTTGACCACAATGCAAGCTCTTGTAATCCCATTGTCCGATAATCTGTTTAATCTTTATAAGTTCTCTAGAGTCTTGAATGTATTTTTCTAAAGATGGGACTAGCTTCGGATGAGTGGGAATGCAGCGAGTAGCCTGTTGACCTTTAGTAATGCATTTCCTAATCACGATAGTCTCTCGAACTTTATCTCCATCAAAAATATCTGTGTACCGAGCTTGTCGTGCTTCTGAAATCCGACAAGCTGTGTAATAACAAAGTTCATTCAGAGCGCGGTCTCTTTGAGAGAGAAAACCTTGAGTCAGCAAAAGTTCTCTTTCTTGTGGGGTAAGAATTTTTGCTTGCCCATTTCTATTTACTTTCATTGTTCTCATCCCAACTATAAATCGAATGGAGTTGTGAATTAAGGAGTAAACCTTTAACTAGAACTTTCCGAAACACAGCTTTTTGTTCAACACGCACTCCTAAAATTAATGACCAACAATAAGGGTTAGCCACTCGGGAACATCTTCCCCAGTCGCGATAAAATCCTAAAAAGGCTCACTAAAATAGTATAAAGCAAATCCTAAAAACCTACACTAAAATTTTTAGCGGAGGAATCAGGGATTTAACCCAGAGAGTGGGGCGGTTAGACTTGAGCTAGTGGGATTTAGACAAAAACCAAGGCAAAAATAGCTTAAAACCTAAACAGAGAAAGACTTTTAGCTCGAATATGCATAAATTTTGTATTCACAAGGGTTTCAGGCGTTTTTAGGTCATCAACCTCTTTCCCTTGCCCAGAAAGCTTTTCAGCCCCTTTAGAGCCTTGAAATTTGTTTAAGTTCCGTTAACCCGGAGAGTGGGGCGGTTAGACTTGAGCTAACGACGTGTCTGTGCAAGAAGTTCCTGCATTCAATGAGGAATGACTTGCACAGTTTAAGGCTCTGAAAAATCTTCAGGGGAGTCTTCTGGCTCCGACTGTTCAGCAAGCTGAAACTGTTCAGTGATATGTTTAATGGAGCCGATATTAGTATCAGTCTGTTCTAGCTGTGTCAACGCTCCCAGCAACGGGTCAGGCTGATTAATTGGGTTATTGGGCGGTGTCAACGCTCCCAGTAACGGGTCAGGCTGATTAATTGGGTTATTGGGCGGTGTCAACGCTCCCAGTAACGGGTTAGGTTGATTAATTGAGTGCTTGGGAGATCGCCCAAGTTGAGCAATCTGTGCTGCCGGAGTGTCATACCTCTGGGGAGGTGGCGACCATTGAGGAATTTGTCCCTGGCTAACTCTAGTTGCGTAATCTGGTGTTGAACATCCGCTTTGTTCTAAGTAAGCGAGGGCCGCGTGTCGAAAAGTTCGCGGTGTAACTTGCTTGGGAGTACCAAACAACACTGAGGTAGCTTTGTAGATGGCTGTGGAAACCAGCTCAGAAATGTCGCGGGTACTAAGGGGTTGACCGAGGGTTTCGGGTGTACGATTAGAACCAAGCCGTACAAAGACTAAATTATGATCCGTGGGAATCTTGGAACGCCACTGCTGCTTCCAGGTATCCAATTCTTGAGCGAGATGCTTAGGCAATCGAAACTCGCGGGAGGCTAAAGTTTTTCTCCCCCTTTCCGACTTCAGGGCAGATTGAACCCGGTAGCCATTTTTTTCACGAACTAGTGTGCGCTGCCACTCCAACTGAGAAATTTCTGTTTGGCGAATCGGCGAATAAACTAGAAGAGCGGTAATCAGGTAACGTTGCCAGGATTTCAAGATTGCTGCTTCTGAGCGTGGTGCTCCTGACTGATGTCGTGGTGCACAGCACTGGCGTAAATACTCGACAATCTGCTCCCCTTCTTCCAGGGTTAGCTCTGGTTTGCCCTGGTTCTGTTGTGAGGACTCGTGTTCGTAATTAGTTCTGAGGGTATGTAGGTAATCCTGTAGCGCTTTAACAGCAGGAATTTCTGAGTTGGGCTGCTTCTGGGAGTTCAGCCATTTAGCAACAGATAGAGATGCCTGAACCATATTGAGCGCCCAGCCGTAGCTGTTGCCCTTTTGCTCAAGACCCCAGTTGATGAAAACTTGGAGCTGCCATAGCTCGGCCACTTGCTCAATTGTGAGCTGTTCGGAAGAGTATCCCTGAATATTGTGCAGCCATCCCAAAATGCAGAGAAGATTACTTCTATAAGTTTCAAAGGTGTCGAGCGCGATCGCTTTTCCTTTTCTTCCCCGTACTCGAGATTTAGTCCAGAAGTCGCCCAGTTGTTCAAGCTGCTGCTCTAGCTTATGGGTAAGCTCTTCCTCTTTGAGGGCATAGGGTTCTACCTGACGCGGTCTTGCTTTGGGCTGTGTTTTGGACAACATTTGACCGCTGTACATCTGAGGTGCATACTCCCCGATCCGACTGCTTGGGGTAGGGTCATCGCCAGCTTGCGCGTACATCCAGCTCAAAAATCTCTGCAAAGCTGAGCGGTAGTTGTTGAGGGTTCCACGGGAAACTTTTCGCGCTTTTGAATGCAGATTTGAGCCAGTATCCAGGGTTTCTAGGAGTTGTCTTGCGTTTCCTAAAAACTGTGACAGCGGAATTTTTGCCAGACACTCATCTAGATGACTTCGGAGTTCAGCTTCTGCAAACCCATAGTTTGGCAAAATATACCGTCTCAGTGCTGTCTGAAGATTACTGACGAGTCGGGGGTTAGCCTGAGCTGCCTTAGTCTTGGTAAATTGCTCTAATGCTTCACTGACTGTCTTTGGTTGCATGGTTGCCTAACGCTCTTTTGTCACTTTAGGGAGAGGATAATAGGCTAAAACGGGTTCAAAGCCAGAATTTACCTATGACAGAACCACGTCCAGCCCAAGCCACCGTGAAATTTGTGGATGATT
>NZ_JAMPKC010000040.1:0-36394 GCF_039961975.1 Trichocoleus sp. DQ-A3
AACACCTGAATCTATGGATTGCAAATGACTCGCTACGACTAACCCTCTTCTCACGTCACAGCTCTCTCCATTTTTTTTATTGAAGTCCCAATTGGGACTTCATTGGGACTTCATTGGGACTTCAGGGGTTGCCCTAGACAAGCTACCCCCAAATCGTGGTAAATCATTGGGCATTGATGGGTAGCCTCGATGAAAATAGATCGACACGGGCAAGCGAAGATTCTTTCCCAAACTGAAATTCAATTGCTATTCAGCGAAGGATTTCAGACAGAACGCGATCGCGCTCTGTTTGCTGTCGCCCTATTTAGTGCTTGCAGAATTAATGAAGCTTGCACCCTTTTAACCCAAGACATTTACGACACTAAGCACCGGGTGCGTCCCTACCTGTTAATTAGAAAAGCCAACACCAAAGGGCAATTGGACACCCGTACCATTCCGATCATTGAAGACCTGCGCTCCATCCTCGCAACCTATCAACCAGTTGCCGGGGATGTGTATTTATTTCCTGGTCGGTTCAATGTTGGACACATCAACCCCGACTCCGCCGCCCGGATATTGAGAAAAGCGAGTCAGCGGGTCGGAATTGAAGGAGCCTCAACGCACTCTTTCCGACGCACGGCTCTAACTCAGATGAGCAATGCAGGCATTCCATTGCGTGTAATCGCCGCTTATTCAGGACATAGGGACTTATCCCAACTGTCAGCGTACCTGGAAGTCAGGGACGAACAAATCTTGGGAGCCGCCGCCACCCTATCAATGCTCTCCCCAATCGTGGGCCAGGTCGGGAAAGTCTTTTATCCCGACTTGCAGGAAAGTTCTCTCTCTACTCCAATCGACCGTTCTGGGTTGATAGAGCAGGACTTTTGAATCGCTGCGAAGAATGCGATCGCTCCAAATTGCTGTACTTGAACTTTTGGTAGGGCTGAGTGCAATTAGCTGCCACTCCTAAAATATGAAGTGAATGCAGTGATATTACTGTGATTAATTTTCGATGTTACTTGATACCCTGGTTTTTTAGTCAGAGTTTTTTTGGAGTTCAATTAGAGTCAAAACCTAAAAAAAATACTACCTTTACAGAAACAAAGAGGATAGTTTTACATCCTTAAGAACTCGCACTTTTACTGTTTGTACCTATTCCAATAATTAGAGCAAGAATCTCAGTTGAGATGTGAGAAGTATGTAATCATTTTCATGTAGCGAAAAGTGAGCGTATCCAGTAGTTACAACAGCAAAGTGAAGCACAATAAGAGATACGGTCAGAGCTGGAAGGTTCAAACGACAGCAAGCCAGCTACTATAGCAAAACATAAATAAATTTTTACGCAGGTAAAGCTTTAGCTCGTTGCTCAAAACTTTTGAAGTCTACTACTTCTGACCTCCTAGCAGCTTCCCAAATGTCATTAACTATATCAGTTAATGGTGGTATTACCAGTAGAAGATACTGACCTACTTCTTTATTGTCTTTGTCAGCAACTTTCACAGTTGTCGGCATATTTTCACTAAAATCAGACCAGTCGGGCTTTATCCAAAAAACTTCATCACAAACTACAACTAACTGTTTATTGCTTAGACTATTGTCATAACCGCTCTCGTCTAAAAATTTAATTATTTTTCTGACTGTTTGCAAAGAGACATCTTTTCTAAGATTTTTAATCGCTCGAATTTCTAGTAGCTGCTCCCAACTAAACACTACAGTTGGTCTTCCATTATTCCCAAATCTGTAGGGAATAACTAAACTTACTTTTTCTAAATAAGCTAGTCGGCTAGAAGTGCAGCCTGCCAGATGTAATGTCTCTTGTCTTGTAAAACCTGACATCTGGTTCATACTTGTTTGCTTCCCTCTATCTCTTACTGAAATGCAGGTCTTAACTTCTAGAGCTTCACGGTTGCCTCCTAGCGTGTTTAACCCAAAAAAAGTATAACTCAATCTCCTGGCGTCTCAATTAACAGGAGGTTGTTCTACAAATTTGAGTTTTTGTACAACAAAGTGCTAATATCTAGGGTAATCTATAAATTAAGAGCCTATAATTAAGGTTTTTACTACTTCTGCTATTCAGTATTATTATTTGCCTTTATAGACAATAAGAGCGATTTGCTTGTAGAGGCACTGAAATCTACAACGCTGTAAACCTGCTTAGGGACAATTTTTGTAGTAGACATAACTGTGGTATGACTGGCTTACCGGGAATTGATAATGCAGTTGAAATTGCAAAGCGGGTGTGGCGAATGGAGCCACGCCGCAACGTGCGTATCCCGGTAGTTGAGGAAAATCGAGAACCTGTCACTGTCCATGCAATATGGACAGATTATGGACTTCGCCCTAGTGCAACTAATCTGGCATTTATGGTTCAAGCTGTTCCACAGCAGGATATGGAGCAGTGGAAGCAATGGCTACGTGATTGGCCTATTCGTGCGGGGCTATTGGTCTCGGATGATATGTATCTGCTTCAATATTACGAACCTTTTGGGACGTTAGAGACACTGGAGATAGAACCTGCATCTCTGGCGGTAGAGCTTACTGCACCCAGAAGCCGTCTGTTTACACCCAAGGGCTTGGCGGAGTTTCGTACTGGTCAGCTTTCATTAGCAGATTTAGAAGAATCAATTTCCGAAAATAGCTTCTCCTTCATACTTCGACAACGAGCCGAGCTTGACAAAGCATTTCAAGAAGCAATTCAGGGGGCGCTGGAAGAGATTGGTGTTCCGAATCAACGAAAACATCCTCAAAGCATTATCTCCTCTCGCACAGAGATAGCGGGTCATGCAATTCGTGTAGCAATCGCATATTTAGCAGCACGAATTTTAGAGGATAAGGGCTTTTTTGGTTCCGAAATCCCAACCAACGACCCTAGAATATTGCTTAACCGCACAGTGCCTCGTGCCAATGGTTTTTTTAAGAAAGCTCTGAGGGAATCTCTACCCCATTTAAGCGAGCAAGTATTAGGGAAATTAGCCGTTAACTTGGGAAGCCGAATCAGCTTCGCGCTGGTCGATCATAAAGACGTTGGTCTGCTATATGAGCGAGCTATCAAAGAATTACCTCGCGAGATTAAAGGTAGAGTTTGGACTGATTTACAGCGACATTACACACCTGTTGCACTCGCAGAACGTATGCTTGAGTTGCTTCCTTTGGAACGGCTAAGACCAGAGGAGCGCGTAATCTTCGATCCAGCCGCAGGTTCAGGCAGTTTACTTTTAGCTGCTACATCTCGTCTTGCAGGAATGTCTGATATTCCTGAAAATATCAACGAGCGAAAATCCTATCTGGAACGACACGTAGCAGGTAATGATTTAGATCAATATGCAGACTTGATAACACAATTGCGCTATACCTTAGCAAGAGAATCTTTGGGGGAGGATGTTGCTTTTCCCTTTCCTTCTCATTTTTCTCAAAACGATTACAAGGACTTAAATAAAGAGAATATTGGCATCAAACCACGTGTCATTGTTGCCAATCCTCCTTTTGCCGAAGACGGAAATGTTCAACGCGCTACCAAGTTTATAGAAAAGGCCTTGAGCTGGCTAGAAGAAGATGCTCAATTTGCTTTTGTCTTACCTCAATCTTTTTTGACAGGGACAACTCATGGGATATCAAAAGCACGTGAGCTTTTAAATAACAACTGCCGCATCTTAGAAGTATGGCAATATCCAGAGAAGACAGTGGGGATTGATGCACAGCAAGCCGTATGTGTTGTACTAGGAAGTATTTCCTCCCGCCAATTAACACTACCAATCGTTACACGGGCAGTTTTTTCGAGGGCAAAACCTGTTATTTCTAATGCTCGTAATACAGGTTTCTTAGGGAATACATGGATTTCAAAATTAGATTCTAAACCTGAGGACTGGACATCTGTTACAGCACCACCTCCTACAATCTCTGTTCCCACAATCCCACTAGGAGAAATTTTCTATGTCTTTAATGGTGTAAATCCGGGTAAGACTTCAGAAACCTTCAGCGAATGCCCATCTGGAACTAATTGTAAGCTGTACTGGCAGATGCAGTGGCGTGATACAGACAGACTTTGGGCAGACCCAACTGGAGTGCCAAAGGAAAAACGTTGGATAAAGTATGATTCAACATCTCTTGAAGGACCGCGATTAAAAAATGAACAATTATTTGATATTCAAAAGATATTAGTTGGGCGTAAAGTAAATCGTGGGTCTGTGTATCCTTTAGCAGCCCAACTCGATACTACTGGCTTATGTCCAGACAATAATATTTTTTGTATTCTTCCTTTTTCAGAGGTAAAAAAACGTAACAAGGGATACAAGCATGACAAAAGTCCTAAGATATGGGATGCGCTAACTCATGAACACCAACGCTTGTGGTTGTTAGGTATTCTGTCATCAAAGTTAGGGAATGCTCTATCTTTAATTGGCCGAAAAAGCCATGAAATAACAGTAGATGCAATTCTTAAACTACCGTTACCCTTAACAGTTGACGTTCGGATAATTCTTATTACCCGAGAAATTATTCAGCGGGATCAAAGGCACAGTCCTATTCCTGAACTAAATGACTTACGTGAGCAACTAGATAAGATAGTAGAAGAGTCTTATGGAAACCCTCACTGGATGAAGCTCAAGCGTACGGAAGTACCCCCAGAATTAGAAGAGTGGAAATTAGAACGTACAAAGGCTACATTTACTGTGTTTGGTCAAGTCTTAGAAATCTCTAAAGATAATACTCAGATTTATTTGTATCTGAGTGGCTTGCTAGATGACAATCGAGAGGAATGGCTTCCGATTCTGCCAGAAATGCCTGGATGGGCGCTTGACGGCACAGTTTTTGAAGCTGAGTTAAGCGAAGATGTAGAGACATTTGAGGAGCTGGCTAAACGTCCTTGGGCTATCAGACGCTTTCGCCATACGCCTCGTCCTTATCTAACCGATGATGAACTTAGAGAAGAACTTGGGTTAGAGGAGGTATTATGACATGCGAGTTAGCTTTTCTACCAGTTGGAAATGCTGATAGCATCGTCATCCGTCCTGCTGGTGGTTCAGCGGTTGTGATTGACTTGCATAAGATACCTACTCTTCTTAAATGGTTTCAGAATAAAAAAGAAACTAACATCAGCAGGATCTATATCACCCACGAACACCGAGACCATTTTCCGTCGCTGGAAGATTTGGTAACGTTCCTTGAGAATTGGCTAAAACGTGGAACAGTAGGAACACTTTGTCTTCCTTATGAAGTATATAAGGAGGCAAAGAAAAAAGTAGCTTCCAGTAGGGGAGCAAACAAACGGCTCGAAGATGCCCTACTGCGTCTTAGACAATGGGAAAAGAAGAGTATTATCAATTTTCTAGAATCTACCCGCGGCTCAAATCCATATTCTCAAGGATCTCTAGAAATACAGGTTTTACATCCAGCTCTGTTATATGCTCAGGATCATCTTGCAACCATTACGGGCAGAGATAACGAGATATCTGTTGTGCTGCGTGTTACTTATGGTGATTTTTCAGCACTGCTACTTGCGGATATCGAAGGAGCTGGCTTGAGGGAGTGTGTCGAGACTTGCAAGCCTCATGAACTCAACGCCAACTTCGTAAAAGTTCCTCATCATGGAGCATGGCCTAAGAATGGAGACGATCTCAAACAATTGCTCGAAGCTATTGATGCAGAAATAGCAGTTTTATCAGTCGGTAGTACCAATAAATATGGACATGTGGTTCCAGAGCTATTTTCCTTGTTGCTAAGTCTAAAAAATGATACTTCTAAGCGATTTAAAAATTTTGTCTGTACCGAAGTTACTCGAACATGCACTCACTCAGCAAGCGAACGTGCTGGGATGGGTAAGTCAGGGCTAAACAATCAAGAGCTATGTGCAGGAGAAATCACTATCGTTGCCGAAACTTCCGGTCAATGGAATTGGAAACCCCAGACAGATCATAAAGATGTAGTTTCGCAATTCAAATATGCTGCATGTGATAATCGGGCTGACCTTGGCAATCTGACCCAGTAGGTAACAGTTTTCAACCACTTTATAAAAGTCTTATACTAATCAGTTTTGATAGCAGTCATAGCCAAATATACGTGAACCGTAATCTTTCCTTCAGCAAGCTTCAATATATTTATACAAAATAGTTACCATAGGTCAAAATTATTATCACAAACGACCGTTTATAAGACAAATTTCTGGAGTTGATACAACGCGCCTCAAGCTGGGGCGTACCATGTCCCACACTCCGTCTTTTAATCTATGTCTCTTCAGAGGATTAATAAATCAATCACAAGACAAATTTATAAAAATTTGGATATACAAATTGAAAACTGAATGCAGTATGTAGGTTCGATGTATCCGACTACCCTATCTTTCAACGGGGTAGTTTTTTATTACACCCCTCAAGTCCCAATTGGGACTCAGCCAGAGAGCGATCGCCCTTTACCCCTATCTTTCACAATTGGGTCTTTTCGCTACATATATCTTCAATCGCACCGATCACCTCTGACCACTCTGGCTCGGTTTCTGGTGGCTTATCCTGTAAAAGTCCCACCAATCGCGTCAGTTTCAAAGCTTGGGATGGGTCTTCGCCTACTTCCAAAAGTTGGCGTTCTAAAGTTGGGTTGTAGTTTTTGGCTATGAGGGCGGCATATTCAGTGTCGGTCATGCCAAGGTCGTAGATGGGTGGGTCTGTCATTGCTGGGAGTTTTTATGTAAAACATCCTTTGACTGTAGCCAAATTCCTCGATGCTCAGAACGGGCTATTTCTTCAGCTTGAATGATTCCTTCTCGATTTAAACAACCCGATGAATAGGGGCTGTAGTGGTACGCCAATCCAGCCATCACCATTTCTCCATTGAGAAACTTCTCCTCGTCAGGGTTGCGAGTATTCGCACTAACAAATACTTCACCAATCATTCGATTCGAGCGATCGCGTCCGATGGGGATGACAATCACTGCGCCTTTGGCTTGGTCAATTAACCGCTTGAGGTAGTTCCGGGATTCGGCGGCTAGAGATTCGGGGACATCAATCCCGCATAAACGTAGTTCCTCCTTCTTCCAGCCAGCACTGACAATCATGCTTTCACCCGTCAAAACCTGCTGAACTTTCCAATTCTCGGATTGGGGTGAGGATGGGTTGCGGTTGGCTGTAACTTTAACAGGATAACGAGGTAGGGCTGCATCAGCGCTGTCATAATCGGGTCGGGCTTGCAGCGTTTGTTGCCATTGCTGGTAGATAATCGACCCGATCATGGCAGCGATCGCCATAACAGGGAGGGCATGAATCAGGTGTTGAGCTTTCAGCGATCGCATAGCCTTACAATACCGAACGTACTCCTACAATCAAGCCACCCCAGAACGAATCGCGAATGCTGTTCTATCTAATGGTGGCTGCAATGGTTGAGTTATTTGGGTCGATGCGGGCGAGCTTCACAAGCAACATTCGGTCTGCCCTCGGTCGCCGCTCCAGGACGACCATCAAGCCCAGAAGGGTCATTCGGGAAAGCCCCAAAAAATGCTTGAGCGTCTTCCTGGTATTGAAAATCTGGGCAGTTGTAGCAGTTCTTGATCGCACACTCTCGTGGATAAGGTGCAATCACGAATCCTTTGGCATTGTATTTGGTTGTACTCGGATGTCTGGCGCTTGCTTTTGCAATTAGATTTTTGGGCGTTGTAGAGGCATTCGCCGACAAACCAAGGACTGACACAACGACTCCTGATTGCATCAATCCCACTACAGCACCCGTTACCAGCAGCCGTCCTATATTTTCTTTCATCCAGGCAACCCAAGCTTACTTGTCCATTCTCTTTAGCGACGACTAAATTCAATCTCAGCAAGATTACTTAAAGCTCTACTTTAAGCATCCAGAACTTCAGCAATTGCACCCTCGACAAGAAACTCAACCCTAAACCGGCTAATTTCTACAGCGGTAGAGCATCACTTTTAAAGCGGTTGCGGCTTCTGATGTTAATTTAGGGTGCAAAATTCCGACCATTCAGCGGCAATATTGCACCCTAAAATTTAGGGTGCAATAATCAAGGATTGTGGCTCGATATTTGCACCCTAAATGCCATGCCGAGAAAAAAACCCTCTGACTTCTCTCCCCAACAAGTCGCTCCTCATGCCGCGAAATGGAACCGGGATGAACTTGAAGAGATGAAAGCGATTATCGACGGGTTACTACAGGCAATGGAACCGACACCAGAGCCGATGGAGTCGGCTGCGCCCCCAAATCCGGGTCGGGGATTTAAGGGAGGTATTGGTTACGTGGAAGAAAAGATAATTAATGGCTGTGGTCCCTATCAATATCTACGCTATTGGAGGGCAGGGAAGCGAAAGTCTGTTTATGTAGGCAAGGTGGAGAGTCAATGCAATTAATTAGAAAAGGCTTAATGTAAAAATCGGAATTTTTTAGGGCGTTATCTCGATGGGCATTGAAGTTTGATACAAACATTTCAGCCTTTCGCCTTGACAAGTTTTTGAGGCATCTGACATTTATGATGAATCTGGCTCGGTTGAAAACTTTAGCGGCTACGCTGGTTTTACTCTTATTGCTTCAGGGATGCCCGAGCAAGGAACCATCTTCAACAACGCCCATACCAACGCCGCCAGCCCCGACTGCCACTCCCAAATCATCCCCTCCCTCAACCAGCATTCACCTCAGATTAGGCAATCCGAGTAACGCGATCAGCAGCGTTGCGAATCCTGATAACTACCTGATGGTGAAGCCTCAATATGCGTTGTCTTATAACAAAAGTAAGGGAACTGCAAACTGGGCTAGCTGGCAGCTGAACCAATCGTGGTTAGGGAACACCGACCGCCAAGACAACTTTCGCCCTGACCCAACACTCCCCACGGGTTGGGAGAAGGTGACGCCAACGATGTATTCAGGATCTGGATATGACCGGGGGCACATCGTTCCATCCGCTGACCGCACTCGGAGTGTAGAGGATAACGCCGCCACATTTGTCATGACCAATATGATGCCCCAGACACCCGATAACAATCGAAACACCTGGGGCGACCTAGAAGAATATAGCCGAGAGCTAGTAAGACGAGGCAAGGAACTTTATATCATCGCGGGACCATTCGGCACTCAAAAGCAACCGCTTAAAGGTAAGGTCGTGATTCCCTCATCAACATGGAAGATTATTGTAGTGCTGGATCGTCCTGGAGCTGGCATCAGCGACATTACTGCTAACACTCGCCTGATTGGAGTGAATATCCCTAATCAAGATGCAATCGATAATGATTGGAGAAGATATAGAGTCAGTGTTGATGTCATCGAAAAATTGACGGGTTACAACTTCCTTTCCAACGTTAAGCCTTCTATTCAAAAGGTGATTGAGTCTAAGGTAGATAGTGAAACGAAAAGCGTGAATCCTGAACCGACAACTCAAAGACAACTCAATCCAGAATCGCCCACTCCCACAATCACAGCACAAGCAGGTCAGTGTAGTCCGGCTTATCCTGATGTCTGTATTCCACCCCCACCCCCAGACTTAAACTGTGGCGATGTTGAATTCAAAAACTTTAAAGTATTGCCACCAGACCCACACAACTTTGATAGAGGAGACAATGACGGCTTTGGGTGTGAGCGCTAAACCGTTTTAAGTTTCTATCACCTTAGTGGACAACCCCGCTAAAGCACCCGCGGGAGTTTGACCCACAATATAAACATCAATCTCTCTTTCACCCAGGCGATACACTTCTGGGTTACTCAGAATTTGTTTAAGGGTTTCCACAAGAGCTTGGTACTTCTGAAGTGTTGCTTTTTCTTCTTCTCCGTACCAATCCTGCTCAGTCGTTGCCACCCTAAAAAAATTATCAACAGTTACGACTTCGATAGGCGTATCTTGGGGACGACCTGTCTGTTGCAGAATCTTTTGTGTTGTCAGCAGTTGTAATTCTGGGGATTCCCACAAGAAAACCTCAAAGGGATAGTCAGACTCACTCATATATAGCAAGCCATCGGATGCTGATTTTAGTTGATCAACGATTTCTGAATTGTTCATTGAATTGTCAAGTGCGATCGCTCACACACTATCATCCACCCATCTACAGTGGGGACAATCCCAATGCACCGGGGGCATTTCAGATTTGGGGAAAGGCATCTTGCACTGCGGACACCTACCTGTAAACATCGGGTGACAGTCCAGCAACTCTAACTGTTCTTTCAGTGTCCATCGCTGTTTAGGTTGCTTCATTAGTTCGCCGTTGTAATAGGTTGCTCCTTCTGGTTGCCAGAGTTCTTCTGGTTCGGCGTTCGGGTTTTCTCGAAAATCTAAACAGCGATCGCTTTCTACCCCACTCGGATGAATGGCACAAACGAGATCAGGATCGTGTGAGTAAAGGAGACAGCGATCGCACTCTGGAATCTTTGACATGGCATTACAGTAGTTTATTCAAGTTTCCCCTAAAACCCCTGGAACTGAAGGCGATCGCATCATTCATCAATACGCTTTTTAGTGAAGCGGGGATTTATCATTTGTTTGATACGTTCAAGAAACTCGATTGGAACCAAATCAGCTTCACCTATTCGACTCGGCTCAGCTCACTTCCTGCAAGCATAGACAAAATGTGCTGCTCATGGATACTGTTACTTTAGCAAGGTGGAAATCGCAGATAGCTGCTCACCAACAACGCACCAGAGAGAGCCAGCCAGGGAAGCAGGTTACGTTATTTAACTTAACACCGCAGCATTGTGACCCAGAACAGATTGACCCACTGACATTAAGGCTTGATACCCTGTCGTTTTTTGAGCGACCTGGGCAGGATTTGGGCGAACCGTGTATTTATTTTGTCGTAGATACGGCAGCAAAGTTAATTTTGTACGTTGGCGAAACCCTTCACAGTAACCAACGTTGGCGCGGCACCCATGATGCAAAACGGTACATCAGTCAGTACATCAGCTTGCATCGCCAGTACCAACTAGATGTTGCTGTTTGTATCAGTTTCTGGTGGGATGCGCCATCAGCAACACGGTCGCGTCAGGCTTTGGAGAAACAACTCATTTTGAAGTGGCGATCTCCTTTTAACAAGGAAAATTGGGGACGCTGGGGGCAACCGTTTGGATAGGTGCGATCGCTTCGTGCAACTACTGAATCTGTTTCATCTTCGGCAGTTCGTCTTGAAGAATATCAAGTTCTATCTCGCTGAGTATTTTGGGAGCCATTTGATTCAAGTCTTCTAATACTGGCTCAACATCTGTAAATTTGAAATACTCAGTCAACGTGCTAATGGGGTAGTTTAACTCCTGATATTTGTATTTGAAATACCGCTCTACATTCCCTCGGTGCAACCAAGTACCTAATACATTGACAAGCACATCTTTATAATGGAATTTTAGATCGCGCTGTACTTCAATTACTCTCTCCTTAATTGAACGACGAGTTACGCCAATTTTATGTAGCAGTTTCCCATCTGCCTTTATCTCCAAAAAGTACAAACTAAATTGAAGTATCCGTTGAATTTGGGCGCGGTATATTCTTAAATCAGCGAGTCGTTCTGGTATCGATGAAGAGTTTGTCAGTTTGGCTCGGGTAGCTGCTTGTTCTAATAAATCCAACTTCTCTAAAATTAGAGGTTCCTGAACCTGATTGAACAATTCTAACGGCAAGGCACAGACTGGGATTTTACCTAAGTTGGTAAACTCATGCCCTTGAGATTGATAGTCATTATTCCATCGCAGTAGTTTAGAAAGTACGAATTTAAAAGGGACAGTAGGAATAGAATAACCGTGCCTGCCATATTCTCTCCAAAGCACTTTCAGTTCCTCTAACTCTTTACCAGATAGCTGAATATTAAAAGCATCGTACAAAGGTAAACTAGGAACTTGTTTGGTAGCTACCGGACGGCAAGTTTCTTCTGTATGAGAAAAATGATGTTGTTTAACCTTTCCTTTTTTAGCGGTTAATCTACTGCCGCAATAAAGGCATATAAGGTCAGTCTTACCACTACTGACATCTTCAATACTAACCAAAACATTTTCATCAGTATCTACGCCGTACTTAAGCCACATTCAGTATCTTTTTTTACTGTAATTAATCAAAAAGAATGAGTAGCATCACGCTCTTATTCATCATTCATAGCTCAATTGGGAGGCAACCGATTGGCAGGTTCGAGCAGCGACTCATTTCCTGGCTGACAAAAATCTGATTGACTTGGATTTTCGCATTCTTCCGACTGCTCAAGGACTCTCGATGGCTAACGTCCTTTCCATTGGTTGCAACCCTAAAGAGATTGCCAGGATTACGTTTTCTCATGGTCGCACCCCTCCTGGTTCAACTGGGGTGATGTCCAAAATTTTGGTGATAGCTGTCGCAAAAACAGGGGGGGTGTCCCCGAAATCGGTGATACCCCTCACAAAAATAGGGGGGGTGTCCCCGAAATCGGTGATACCCCCCACCGATTTCGGTGATACCTCCCACCGATTTCGGTGAGTATACATATATTTCTACTGAGATTACTCCGAAGATTATTTTTAATCCGGACGCGCGCGTGCGCGGAAAAAAAAAACCCCGAAGGCGAACAAGACAAGAGTGAGTTAACTGTGGTTCCAGATCCATTTGAGGATCAACAGGAAAAAGAAATCACACAAGACCAAGAAAATGCAGCTCTCGTTACACCTCTCATGAGTGGCAGAGATTCTTCAAACGTTGTCGCCACGAATAAACCAAATCATGAAGACAAATCTTCCGAGCGCGGCGGTCGAAATTTCGACTGTCAGACAACGACGGCAGAGGTAGTCGAGATTTCGACTGAGACAAGGGAAGTAGAAATGGAGCAGGTGTCGAGGGGAAGCACGATAACGGTAGAGGGGAAAGTAAAGAAGAAATGGCAAGAAATCATATCCTCAAGACGGAACGTATCCCTGAAGGCTTAGAGAAGCCCGAAGGATATTCGGAGGATTGGCAGAATGGTGAGGGACGGGAAGAGTGGAAGAACGAGGAAAGTCATTCCCGTTGTTCTTGAAGCTGATAATCAGCGATTGCCAAAATCACAGGCAGGACAACACTCTGAAAGCGGCGACAATTCAGGAGCTGAACGAGCTGAATCAGCAAGCGGATCTCCATCTAGATCAAGCCTCGGAAAAATCAAGACTTGCAATTACCGAATTAACATCGTCCTATTTTCAGCTAGAAGACTCAGCAGAAGCGATGAGATTCCTTTTATAGGGTAGAAGTCATCAGCAGAATCCAGAGGCGGCTTAAGGAGATTTTAGAGGAAAGAAGCCCTGAATCGATACTCAACTTAGGCGTTGACATGAGAAGTGAGAGCGTTGGAAGAGAGTTGAGGGATGAAGATAGAGCCAACGACAAAAGAACAGCTTGCAAATATAAGGCACTTGGGAGAGATGATGGCACGTATCAAAAAACACAACTTGACAATTTGAAGAGACATCCTCCTTAAACTTCAATCGAGAGGTTTAGTTTTATCGATTAAGAATGCTGAACTGCTGCCTTAAATACAGTCACTCCAAGTTGCTGGACGTTAATTTTTGATAGGACTGAACGAAAATAGCTTCAACCTCTAGGATGTAAATGAATGCAATGATTCAACGGCGACAAATGTTTAATGTTGCCCAATACCCTGGCTCTTGTTATCCGGGTATTTTTTTTGTAGGTCGCGCTGTTTCCGAAAACTCTCATTGCCAGAGAGAAGGATATTCCGGTTTAGTGGGTGTTCCAGCTACCCTTCTTTCTCTCATTCTTCACACATTATTAGATAGAAAGCGTTAATTGCTCTTTTAGGATATAAAAAACTTGGGATAACTCTTGGTACAGTTCATCAAACTCACTAGGTTTAAACTCTGAAAACAGATATTGGATCTTCATTCACCAGTATTTAGTACAGGCGGGTGGAAGGAGAAATTTAAACTACCTTTACTTTCAATAACCTGGCGAATCTCTTCATACATGGAATACTTCCCAATCCCACTTAAACTAACCCAACCTCGCGCTCTGGTCATTGCGACAAATAGTTGGTTTCGTAAAATTAGGTTACTTTCATTTTTTGCTACATTTTCTAATCCCACTACATAAACGATATTTGCTTCATTCCCCTTCGCACGGTGAATACCCGATACAGTAACACCCCCCTCATTCCAAAACTTGTTTAAATTTGCTCTTTGGCTGTCGGGAAAAGAATTGTTGCCAGTAGCAGTTGGAATATAGAAATTGATCCCATTCGACACAAGAGATTCGGCTATCTGTTTTTGAAGCTGGAAAGAACCTAGAGCAATCACTAAAATATCTCGACTAGGATTCAACCTTTCCTGGAATAGATTTTCTTTGATTCTGTCAACTAACTTTTGAATTTCCTCTGTACGTGAATTGTAAATATTAAACTCAATCAAGTCCTCATTCCATTTCTGCTGAACTGGATTCGGTGAGTTTTCTTGAGGTCTATGTAGAGTAATGGTTGAACCCAATTTTTTAAAATTTCCCTCTACTTCATACCCAATCCTCCGCCAATCTTCTTTGTTCGTAAATCCGGTTAGCATTCCATTCGGTCGTAATAATCCCATCCCAATTGCATGAGCAGCCACAAGGATACAACCCGGAGAACGATAACAACGACGAATAATATAAGCTTTTCTGATGCCACCTTTATAGATCCCTCCGCCTACCCCACCAATCATTCCAGCTAGTTCAGCTCCCAAAATTTCGCTACTTGTTGGAATCACTAAACTATTTAGACTTTGAGCTTCATCATAAGCCCAGATTAAACGTCGTATTTCTGGTGTTGCAGCGTCAACAGGTCGTAATGCTTGATATGCCATCCAATAAAATGGCTGTTTGTCTTCAAACTTTAAAGTATTATCAACAATTAAATCTTGCCCTTCGTCAATCAAAATAGCATCGTAAATCTGGGGGATATTTGATTGATTAAGTAATTCTGTACAGCCAAGAGCTAGGGCTTCATTCGGTAAGCGATTTGGAAAATCATTAACATTCTGAGTTTTAATATTAGACGCCTTGCAGATAGAACTATACAGACCTGGTTGCTCCTTAGCTCCCCAAGCGTGTAATACTCGCAATTTAGAAGTTTTCGGGTCATAATACATTTCACCACCACTAAAGTGGCGCAGCCATTTATCCACTAATTCAATAATTAATCCGTAAAGACTGCGGGTAAAAAATACTAAGGCAATATCCATTTCTGGATTCCGCCAGTGCATTCGAGCAGCTTTTTGGCATAACAAGATACTCTTGCCCGACCCTGCCATACCACGAATTCTTTGCGGCCCTGGGGGAACTTGCATCCCGATTTCGAGTTGTTGCCAATCAATATCGCTAATCCAATTTCGCAATTCGGCAATAACTTTAGCTCGTGGTGAGGGTGGGACAACAGGAGGAGGCAGAATAGGTGGTGGAGGTGAAACGCCAAGCACTTCTCTTAAAAGTAGTTTCCATTCTTTATCTCCTAGAGGAATGTCTCCCTGTTGAATAATCGTTGCCGTATCTCGAATATAAGCAAATAAATTTATTTTTCCTAAATCATCTCTGAAAAGAATAGGAGGACAGGCATGGTGCTGTTCATTAAACCCTTTATTTCTCCATTCAGATTTAGTTATCGCTGGTAGAGCAACGATTACTCTCCCTGGTACTTTTTTATAAAGTTCTGCTTTTTCATTGCAATGGTCGAGTAACGCATAAAGCTGTTTCTCTGCTTGGCGGTAGGGATAAAGGTAATCACTATGGAACCGTTGGTTCATCTTCCATCGGTTTGCCTCAATTGCTTCAATATCGTTAATTCCGCAAGACTTCACTTCAATAATAATTAATCCGAGTTCGCGACTGACAATTAAGATATCCGGCTCTTTTCTAAATTGTTGGTCTTTTTTAAATGTGCTATAGCTCCAAAGGACAACCCCCTCTCCTTGTATAAAAGTTTGACGAAGCCGATCCCAAACTCGCTGTTCCCCAGCTTCACCTTTTAAATCCAACGGTTCTGTCTCAATAAATCTCCACTCTGATGATTGACTTTGAGTACCTATAACCATGTGACTCCTAGCTTTTTCTATCGCTTTAACTTAGAGTTCCCGAAAAAAAAAGCATATCCAACACACTCACTTGCGTGTTTTATAAACAACCGTCTAGGAAACGGATTGATATGTCTTTTCCAATCACTCGGAATGCCCTGCGCTCGTGTCTCGGAAGTCCTCTTACTACTGGCTGTTCATCATTCCCACATCCCCTCAAATTGTCCTGGTGCTAGCTGGGTATATCTAACGGTGTGCTGTATCTGACGATGCCCCCAGTAATCTTGAATCTTCCGAGTGTCGTATCCCCTCGCCGCCAAGTAAAAACCTGTGCTGTGACGAATCATGTGTGGGTGAACTGAATAAACCAACCCCGCCTCCTCTGCTGCTCTGGAAACGATATCTCTCACTGTTCGCGTTGTCAGTGGTGCCTGACGTTCGGAGTTAAACAACCAAGCTGTATCTGGATATTCTCGTTGCAGTTGTCTGAGCGATCGCACTTCGTCGCCATATAAAGGTTGATTTGAGGGCGCACCTTTCTTAAGCCGCCGCCCATAAAGATGTTTGGTAGTAAAATTTACGTCCTTCCATTGCAAGTTGACTGCCTCTCCAACTCTCAACCCATGACGATACATTAGGAGGAGAAGCGTAAAATCCCGATGTGGATATCGCCCCGATTTTCTGGCACCCTCTATCAGCCGCCCCATCTCATCTGGCGTCAAATAATCTCGTTCATTATCCGGCTTTGCTTCTTTTATCGGGGGCTTGGGTTGGGTTCTCATTCTAACTCCACCTAAAACAGTGTTTGGTTAGGTTAATACAATAACCCTGGAAGTCTAATAAACTCGTTAGTCGCTAGGGATAACTCCACCTAAAAGAGTCCAATTAGGCGGAGTTTGGCTTAGCCCATTCTGTCATACTTAATTCAGTAACAGTAAGGATTTACTTTAAGTAAGTGAGTTAAGTAAGTGAGTTAAGTAACTAAATTAAGGAAATAAAGTTATGTCTGTCATTGCGTTCTGCGCCCAAAAGGGGGGCGTCGGGAAAACCACAGGTAGCGTCCATTTCGCTGTTTGGCTACAGCGCAAAAAGAAAAAGGTCGCCTTTCTGGATGCCGATCCACAGGGCAGCGGTTCAATGTGGCTTTCCTCAATGCAGCTCCCCATTGGCATCATCAAACTCTCAGATGCCAATGACTTAATTGAGCAAATCCCAGAGTTATCTGAACAGACAGATTACGTGGTCGTTGATGGTGCGCCCAATTCCGGGGAAGCCACCAGAGCCGTTTTATGTTTGTCCGATGTCTCAGTCACACCCGTTCAACCGAGTGGATTGGATTTATCTAGTACCGGGGACATCGTTCGCTTGATTAAATCAGCACAGAAAATCTCTGGGGGTCTGCCCAAGCCAGCGATTTTTCTCAATCGTGCTTTCAAAGGAACTCGACTCAAGAAAGAAGCGTTAGAAGTCCTTAACCAGTTTCCTGATGTCGCCCTACTCAAAACAGCGATTCATCAGAAACAAGCAATTTCCGACTGCTTTACTCAAGAAGGAACGATTTGGGATATCTCAGCAGCGAAAGAATCAGCTAAGGAATTTGAATCGCTATTCAATGAAATTCTGAAGTTACTCAAATGACTCCCAAGAAGCCCCGCAAAACCTTGAACGACGCTGCCGACAAATTTATCTTTGGCAGCGAACCTGAACCACCAACTGAAAAACCATCGGCTACCGTTCCATCCACTTATGGATCTGGAGGTCTGCTGGAAAAATTACAAAAAGAGGAATCAACCAAGGAACGACCCATCAGAGTCAGCCTCGACCTTTCACCAAAAATGCATCGTCAACTCACGAATCTTGCCAATCGCACGGGCAGGAAGAAATCTGAAGTGCTGCGGATTTTACTCGCTCAGGCTTTAGCAGAACTTGAGGAAGAAGATTGAGATTGTGCTTGGGCAGCCAGAGGAGATTCCAATGTTGTCCCAATTGGGACGTCAGGACAGCGATTACTTCAGACAAAAGAGTAGACATCGACGTTAACTACCGCCTGCGAGGAAAGATTGGTCAGGTCAAGGCAATTGGCAGCAATTAGATCGGCGTGGAGTATGAGGGAGGGTTGCACGAGTTCTTTGCTACTAAACTGGCCCTGGTTTCTGGAGTAGAACCGCCGCAGCCGAAGACACTCAACGCAGTATTCAAGGCGATCGCTTCTTGGAGTTCCTACTAAAGCCTACGAAGAGGCGAAAGCAAGTTTTACCCGTTACAAGTATTGAGTCTAGCGGGCGAGCGCTCCTGTGTTTAATAAACAATTAACCAGCATAAATCTGAGAACTCGGCTATGCTTAAACCAAATTTATTCAACTTGTAAAACTTTTTTTAATGGTCACACTCCCAAATCATTCTCCGGTTGAAGAAGCTGCGTTAACAATCGCACATCAGATAGAAGACATCCGGATACGCCGGCATCTTAGAAGTGTTGAGCATCAACTTAGAACTATCTCAAGCAAAATCAAACTAAAAACCATTAATCCACTGCGGCTACGTTACCTCGACCTTCTTCATGAATACTGGGTGCGTGGACAATTTCCTCGAAACTACTCGCTACCGCACCAAACAACCCCCTGTTTTATTGACCGTGATGGGCAAGTGTGCGCGGTAGCGTATCTGCTGATTGCTACGGGATACTCGGACTTAGCGTATCAAATTGCCGAGCGAGCTAATAAGGCTTATATAACTGAGATGAGGTTTCCTGCGCTTGATAAGTGGGTAGCAAAATCTGGTCTTACCCTGAGTGAATTAGCTCTGATTCAGCCAGCGTACCACTACTGCAACATCCCAAGCTCCCAAATCAACTCACCGCCAGCAACAGTTAGACGAGCAGAAAATTATGCAAATCTTAAGATTTCACCAAATAGCCGGGTACGTTTTCAACCCTCAGTTCTGAGTCCAGCAATAGCAGACCAACTGCGAAATCGTGGGGGGTTTGCATCTCATCATGGATATAGTAAGGGGAATTGCGTTCAGGCTGTTACTCCACGAGCAGCAATTTATCAGACTTCAGAATCTACACCAGATAGACGCAACGATGATCTGAAGAAAAAAAACTTTGGTCTAACCGCATCAGAATCTCCAACTTTCTTCTTTTTTGTTAGTGTATCTGGTAAAAGCCCTAACGATGAAAATTTGTCTAGACCACAAGCAGTAAAGTTTGTGCTGACAGATATGGATACCGACGAAGAAATTTATAAAACTATTGTTGTTCCTGACGCTCCAGGAATAATCAGCATTACTCTCCCTAAAAATGAACCCAAATATCTTTTAAAAGTTAACAAGCTTTACTCTTGGTCGTTTGTTGTAATTTTTGATTTAGAAGGTTTTGCTCGTTCTCCAGACCTCCCATTTTATTCCCTAGATATAGGAGGCGTAATTCAACGGATTGAATTGAACTCCTCTCTAATAAAAGAACTAGAGTCGGCAGCACCGCTAGAGCGAGCTATCCTCTATGCCAAAGCTGGGATTTGGCATGATGCTCTAGCAACCCTAGCGCAGATGCGCCTTTCTAATCCTAATGACTCAATTGCGAAGACAGAGTGGGAGGAACTCTTGAGGTCAGTAGGATTGAATGAGATTGCCGAGAAACCTCTACTGACATGCTGCCAGCCTGATAATTGACATTCTTTATATTTAAAACCCCAGTCCTACCACTGGACATTCTGGCTTAGGAAACAAGCGCTCGCTCCAACGCCTTAGCTCAAGTTCTGTTTCGCTCATAAACTGGGGTCATGCCCCGGAATATCGGTTTGCCCGTGCGACACCTTAAAACTAAGGATGGCATTAACAAGCGCATCTTGAGAAAACTGCAAATACAGTTCATTTATGGCCAACGCCAAACCAGGTCTTTCGAGTCCACCTCTTGCTCTCTCCCATTAATTTTGATTTTAGTTGTGCATTTAGCTTGTGACTCATCATCCTGCCCAGAGATAGTAGGAGCAGGAGAAGGAATGTTACTCGTTGCTGGAGTAGGAGAAGGAATGCTACTCGTTGCTGGAGCAGGAGAGATGCCATTAGGTGTTGGGAACCGAGAAATTTCTGCCTCCCGTACGGGTGCAGCGTGAAAGAACTCAGGCGGACGCTCTACACTACAAACTTCCCAATGAAGCGAACTAAGCTCGACAGGCTGCCCTTGATAATAGGTTCGACCACAACCAGTTACAACTAGCAGCACGCTCAAAAGTAATCTTTTCATGGCTCCCTCTCATCTAGCTATTAGCCCGAATAGGGTTAGTTTCTCTTCATTATCTCCAGTCCTAAGATGAAAGTCCAATGTAGTCGCTCAGATGCTTGAAGTGAAGCGAGTACAGTAAACAACTTTGAATCTTGCGGTAGCATTAAGTGCTAACATCAACGTCATTTATTGTCTGACAAATACAAATCAGATTTTTTAAGCTGAACCGATAGCCAATTAAATATCTTATATAAGCGTCAAGTAATATAGCTGCTTTAATCTCCAAACTTTAAAAATCAGATTCTTCTTGAACTAAATTCAGATGACCAACTGAGTTCTTGATTTTTGAAATACATTGTCTCTGAATTAAGCCGATGGAGTCGCTCGACTCCCGACATTCTCAGCACCCTTGAGGAATTACGAACTCGGAAAGTTTCACTTCTAGCTCAATCTAGATTGGAATTTGATTTAACCAGTCCCCAAGGGAAATTGATTGCAACCCTATTGGCAGGATTAGCAGAGTTTGAGCGCGACCTAATTCGGGAACGGGTTAGCTCAGGCATGGTGGCGGCTAAATCGAGAGGTACAAGATTTGGAAGACAACCGGGGTACATTCCGGCTCTAGTTCGAGAAAAAGAATCACAGGTTTTGGAGCTAATACAGCAAGGACTGTCCTACCGGAAAGTTGCCGAGTCACTGGGGCTTTCAAAAAACACCGTGATGAGAATTGTGCGAGATTCACAACAAGCGCTGCCGAATCGAAAATGAACTCCGCGTATCCTTCAATTTAATGCAATCGCCTGTTCTCATCGTTGCATTGAAGGATGAAAACCAATACTCACTGTTTTTCCATCTAAACTCTGATGCGATCACCCAATCTAGTCATGTTGAGTTTCATTTTACCTACTGATTTAGAAGCAAGGACTTGACAGTAGTCAACCCAATCTATAGCAAGGGGCGATCGCAACATCGATAACGTTGGATAGAAGAATGATTGAGAACGACCCCTAGATAGGCAACTTTTGTGATCGTAACTATCCTGCGGAGCAATCAAGCTCATCAAAACTATCAATTTGATGTCCAAGCGTTATTTCATCCTCTTCCCAACGTTCACCAGAAGGTGCCCCATCTGCAATTACTAAATCAAAAATTAGAGGACGCACTAGCCAACTCGGATCACCTGTTATTGTTGTCAATCTTACTCGTTCTACTGCAATATTGCTTTGAAGCTGCGATCCACATCTGCCGTTAGAATTTTCATCGAGCAATTCATAATTAGCAAAACTATCCCATATGCGTTCCTCATTAGGAGGAGTAACTTGCAATTCAACCTTGTGATCTACTTCCATAGGAAGGTTACATTGTGATTTAGACCAGTTGGGTCTAAAAATTCTTTCGTCAGACAGTTCTCTTTCATGTCCTTTTTCAAGTACATCTCTGCGAATAGTAGATCTGATCCCTCGATCCCATAATCTAGCCTGACCTGTTGGTCGAGGTGGACGACCTTTTATATGAATCAATCTTTGCTCAGCGACAAGTCCTTGATAAAGATCAAGATATTTTGCCTTAAAGGAAGGTAGACGTAGTGTGACCAGTGGTGCTGGAACTGGTACTGGAACTGGTACTGGAACTGGTACTGGAACTGGCGCTGGATCTGGTGCTGGATCTGGCGCTGGAACTGGTACTGGAACTGGTGCTGGAACTGGTGCTGGAACTGGCGCTGGTCGGGTCAAAGCGTATACTATAATCCCCACAACAATCGCAACAACTATTGCGACGATTGCAAGGACAACAAGTGATATTCCAGCTGTCTCTGGTGCAGCAACAACCGCAATTGGTGCTCCAGCCGCCGCTGTCTCTTCTGCTGCCACTGCTGCTGCTGTCAATGCCGCTGCTGTCGCTGGGTCAAGGAAACGTTGAATACTGCCTTGAAGAGATCCTGAATCCGATGACCTAACATTTGAAGAAATAGAAGATGTTAAAGGAGCAGAAATTGATGAGTGCAAATTTGTTAGAAGTGACTCAATTGAGGATACTCCAACTACCTTCTCTCCAGTTGCCGAAACTGCACTATTTATTTCTGCACTGATTCCAGGTATGTTTATCAGTCCTTGTGATTTTTCGCGCAGTGTTGCCAGATGATTATTTAAAGTAGCTACTTGATTGCCTGATATAGGTATTAACTCTAGCCCAGAGAGTTTCTGCCTTGCCTCATTAATCTGTGCAATCAAACTAGCTCTCTTATTTTCTAAAAAAGCAATACTGTATTCCTCAGCCGTTTCTGCTGCCCAATCATAGGCATCACTTCCGGCTTGCGTAACAGTATCTACAGCCGCACTCCCTTGTTCTGCTGCCCAATCATAGGCATCACTTCCGGCTTGCGTAACAGTATCTACAGCCGCACTCCCTTGTTCTGCTGCCCAATCATAAGCATCACTTCCGGCTTGCGTGACGGTATCAACGGCAGCACTCCCTTGTTCTGCTGCCCAATCATAAGCATCACTTCCGGCTTGCGTGACGGTATCAACGGCAGCACTCCCTTGTTCTGCTGCCCAATCATAGGCATCGCTTCCAGCTTGCGTAACTGAGTCTACAGCCGCACTCCCTTGTTCTGCTGCCCAATCTAAGATGCCTCCACCTGAGCTACTTTCCGATTCTGCCTCCTCTTCGTCATCCCCAAAGAGTGACCACCTTTGTATGCCAGAATCAGAAACTGCTGATACATTAAGCGATCGCTGTACTGTCTCTTCCTCTTGTTCACAGGCTGAACATTTTCGCTGCACACCTGCCTGGTCAAGAGTGAGCTTAGACTGCACCCCACCCGTCTGTTGCACAACATGAGTCAACTCATGCGCCGTCAAATCATTATTCCCCGGCGACTTCCCGGCTCCGAAATAAACATCACTCCCATGAGTAAACGCCTGTGCCCCTAGCTTCCGGTTCATCTGTACCGCTTCACCACCCATATGCACTCGCACTCCACTAAAATCAGCACCAAATCTGGGTTCCATGAAAGAGCGCACTTCATTGGGTAAAGGACTTCCACCACCCTGACTTCTACTCAGCTGAGTTTCAATCTCGCTAGTCGCTTCATGGCTCGCATCTGATTGAACTCTTCTTTGCAATAAGGATTTTCTTTGAATTGGCTGCTGTGGTTCCTGACGTTGAGCAGCACGGAGTATAGAGGCAGTTAAAGGCGACTTTGATTCTTCACTGGGTTGACGTTGAACAGATGATTGGCTATCTGGGGTAGGCATTGCCATCACCTGTGCGGCTACTTGGTCAGCTTCCTGCTCATATTTATCCCCTGGCGGCCCAATTACAAGTTTGGGTTGAATAACTTGGGGTAGATCGCCATAGACTTTCACCTGAGCGAAGTGATGACCAAAACGAGTAGCTCTATCTAGTTGCGTTTGTAAGTCAGGTTGCTCACCGAATTGCTCGGTTGCGACTGGTTCTACTTCAGATAAAAATGAGCGTTGCTGAAATTGTGGCTGAGCCTGGGTGGTGGTAGTAGTCGGTGTTGATGAGGTTTTTACTTGGGCTTCGACTTTTTCGCTCATGAACTCCACCTAACGTGATTTTTCGGATTGTTATTGGGTTCTCTTTGCCGTTTGCTGCGTTAGCTTTACACCCTAGTGCTGCTATTTTATTAGGGGTTTTCTGAAACCTCCGTGTATTTACATAACTCTTAAACTCGGTCAAAGTCACCACAACAATCGTCTCTATTAAAGCTAAAACTACTGGATTATCACCCGATGTTTACTGGCAGATGTCCCTGCTGTGAGATGCCCTTTGAGATGAACAACCCGCTCTCAATACATCGGGATTACTCCCGGCGCGGATGGGTGGATGATAGCGTGTGAGCGATCGCACTTTTTAATCACACCAACGCTCAGTAATTTAGATACCTGCCCAACCAAAAATTAATTTGAAAAGAGCGATAGCAACAAAGACTTATTACGTCCCAATTGGAACTGGGGCAGCTATCTCTTTCAATTTTCAGATGCAATTGCAAACGATTGATACACGCTACAGCGGTTCATCTCATTTAATCACTAGCCGATTGTCTAGACATTTAACTAAAACAGCTTCTTGACTGAGTAGTTTGTCCCATAAGAAGACTTCTTTAGATGGGACAATAAAAGAAGCGTTTTAAGAGCGCTGGGATAAGGATTTCAGCCACTAAATTTTTTGAGCCTTAAATGGGACAATCCAAACTACGAAAATCAGTCATTTACTGCCGAGTGAGTACAGGCGAACAAGATTGCGATCGCCAGGAAAAAGATTTACTCGCTTATGCGGCACGGGCAGGCTTTGAAGTAGTGGAGATTTTTAGAGAGTCTGCGTCAGGCTCAAGAGACGACCGACCTGAGCGAAAGAAAGTTTTGGCATTAGCGCAGGCACGAAAAATTGACGCAATTCTCGTAACCGAGTTAACCAGATGGGGGCGTAGCACCATCGACCTGATCACTACACTGCAAGAATTACAAAGTCGGAAAGTGTCGCTTATCGCTCAGACTGGCTTGGAATTTGACTTGTCCACGCCACAAGGGAAGTTAATTGCAACCTTGATGTCAGGTCTGGCAGAATTTGAACGCGACCTAATCAAAGAGCGAGTAAGGTCGGGCATGGCAGCGGCTAAATCGAGAGGTCAAAAGTTCGGTAGACAACCGGGGTACATTCCGGCTCTCGTTCGAGAAAAAGAATCACAGGTTTTGGAGCTAATACAGCAAGGACTGTCCTACCGGAAAGTTGCCGAGTCACTGGAGCTTTCAAAAAACACCGTGATGAGAATTGTGCAGGATTCACGAGAAGCGCTGCCGAATCAAAAATAAACTCCAATAACACGATTACACCAATGGGCTTTCCCCAAGACCCGTCCCAATTGGGACGGAATGAGAATAATTGTCTCAAAGTCAAAGTTTAGATCCAGATGGTTTTTGCTGGGAATACGACTAGGAAAAGAAGAAATTTTATCCCGTTTAGATAGCAAGCGGAAAAGCCGTATCGGAGCGGTCGGTCGCGACGTTGGTAAATGCTGGATAAGACTGATACAGGGGATATTATTTAGCAAAAGTGACGGATATCACCCCAGCTTTTCCAGATTAACTATCAGAAGTGATGGAAGATACCCAAGATTCCGGACTTAACCTGCAAAATTTCTGTTTAATTCCTTAGAACTAGGGTGTCATAGCAGATATAACGGATAATCCTAGAAGGTAAAGGTGTTATCCAGTACATTAGTCGTTATGAATGAGTCAGTGGATATTGAAGCAGTTAGAGCTGAAGCACTAAGAAAACTGGGGAGAAACATAGTTAATTTTTCAAAAATCGAAGCAGCATTCAAACACTTGCTTTCAGTAAGCCAATTAGAGGGGACTGGAAAAACAATCTCAGATCAGTTACGTAAGAATCAAACCAGACTCCAAAAACAAACCTTGGGTACGTTAGTTCAGGAATTTAATAAAAATATTTTGGGAGATGCTAGTCAAACTGAGCCTACACCAGACTTCTCTGGGGTAGGGATTTCTCTCTCATTTAAGGTTACTTCTAAAAATCCAGATTTCTTAAAAAAACAAAAACGCAAACTTACTAACATTGTAGGTGAGCGAAACAAATTAATTCATCAACAACTAGCGTTTCTTGATACCAGTTCTGTAGAAGATTACTACAATTTGATTACCCTTTTAGACGAACAAAATCCCAAACTATTAGCTCAACTTGAAGAACTAAGGTGGATCATAGAGTCTTTAAGAGAGGGTTTGAAAACCTTTGAGGATTTGTCTAAATCACCAGATTTTCTTTAAAGCCTACAATCTAACCAATCTAATGCCTAAGCTTAATACTGCATGGCAGTGGACGGTCGAAAGCCGCTAGTCTGTCGTTCGCGGTTATCTGCCGCCGCTGCATTTTGCCGTTCTACCGCTATGTAGGCGACATAAGCTACAGGTTGTAATCAAATAAAGGCTAATCATTAGAGGTTGTAATTGCAACTTCTAGAGATTGCAGGTACGATTTATGGCTGGAGTGTAAAGTCTGACTGCTAGATTCACAGTTTGAAATCTAATTTCGCGATCGCATTGTATCCTTCAACTCAATCCTATAGAGACGCACCCGATAAAAGGACCAGTTGCGATCGCACTATTCTAAATTAGTGGATATAATACCCAATTGGAACTTGAAAACAGTAGTCACTACTTATTCCAACAAATCCAGAGTCTGTGTTAACTGCTCTTGAATTTCTTTTAATTTTGTTCGCGTTTTGGTCAACTGATTGCGCCGCTCAATCCCAAAACGAGCTTCAATATTTCGCGAGTCATTATCGTGGCTCAGATGAATAACCTTTACTCTTCCGGCTGACCCAAAAATCTTTTCTCTCGCTGCCAGTTTATTGTACAAATAAACTTTCCTCCCACGTTTAACACTGTAAGAGTGAACCTCTGAACCAATGGGCGCGATATAAGCATTCTCAAACTGACCCAATCTCTCTTTGACTTCCTCAAATGCAACTTGAATTTCACTAATTAAATTATTGATTTCCAGCGAGTCAAGATTCTGAGAACAGCCCCGATTTTTCAACATTCTGATTGCCGCTTCCGAACGGGTCAGACGAATCGTTTCATGATTTTCACCCCAAATAAATTCCAACTCTTCATCTGCACTCCCGGCAGATCCGCACGTTCGATAGTTTGGGCAGTCCCCTGGATCTAATCCTGGTTGCTGCATCATTACTCCACAGTCAAACGAAAGTCCGCACCGTTTTGACATGATTTTGGCTGAATATGTTCTAGCTAATATTTTAAAATTAATAGCTAGAACAAAATACTACCGAAACTAGACTGCTTTTATGGAGCGATCGCCATTAAGCCCCTCTTAGTGGATTCTAGGAGGGGCTTGCATTGCATGGGTACTGTTACTACCCATTACCAGACACAGCAGGTTCGTTGCCGGGGCGATGGTAAAACTTCATTAATCCGGAGGATTAAGGAACATCTCCATGAAGGTTTTGATGAGGGATTCTGGATAACCCTTTCCTCGTAAAGCTTTGGCAACCTCATTTGGAGATAGTCCGCGTTTTATCATTGAAGTTATTTCGGACACTACATGAGCCATGAAAGTCATTGAGTCAAGCAGACAAAGATCGACTAAACTTTTGTCGTATCCTTGCAGTACAAGGATGTCGTATGCCTGCTCTGATGTCTTCCCTTTTAAAAGAAGGTCACAATACTTTCCAAGGATCTCATCGATAAGCCTGTCTCTTTCGTTCAACTCCATAATTTCCTCACAAGGATAAGTGCTGCGATAGTTGAGAGGAGTTGACACGATAGTGGAAGCTAGTCGCAGTGTGTTGATTTTATTTGCTTATATTTTAACATCTCAATCAAAGACAAAGACTCTCCAGAATACGCTGTGAGGTCTTTGCATCCAATAAGATCACTAAGAGCCTAAATTGCTGAATTACTGAATTAAGGACCAATTTGTATGGGAAAGTGCGCTGCCAGAATGTAAGGTTAGCGAGGGTTAGCGATCGCACTTTTAATTTAAACCAACGCTTCAGTAATTTAGATATTTGTGGGAGCTGTTGCCGTTATTATCTGTTTTTCAAAGTCACCAGTACCGCCCTTACTTCCCCGTCTCTATTAGGAAGCGTTGCCCAACGAGAAATCAACTTTTTGAGGCAGTGCGATCACTCTATTCGAGGTTAGCCCAGACAAATCCCTATTAAGTTCCAATTGGGACGGATTGCTTCAGAGGAAAGAGAAGACATCGCCGTTCACTACTTCATACAACAACCAGTTGCGATCGCTCTCTTAAACAAAGGCGTTCGCCATTAGGTCTGCCTCCTGCTCAAGTAATTTAAGTTCCCAATTCGCTACTGCTCCATGAAGCCCTTGGAGTTGGCTGTGACTATGAGTTGATTCAGTTACGACGTAAGCTTTACCCTCAAATTCCACCCGCTGACCGGGGATGAACGAGGGTTCGGGTGCGTGGTTCGCTGCCCGGAATGACTTACTTTCCGCTAACAATCGGGCTTCAGCCGACTCCTTTTTTTTGCGAATCTGCCCCCTCTCCTCTTCGGAGAGTCCCAGCCAGATGCCGTCTTTGATTTGACGGATTTCCTCAACGGAGTAATACCAGTCCTCGTAAAAGTTCGATAAATAGTCGATCTTATACATCTCAAGAGTTTCTGTTTCCGTCGCAGCTAGCAATTTCTGCTGAATTTCAGTAATCGCTGGTTGAAGATGTACGGGAATTTCGGCAAGCCTGCGTCTATCCTCCTCCATCTTTCTGCGTCCGTCCTTCTCCATCTTTCTAAGTTCCTTTTGTCTGGCGTCAGGAATTGATGTCCAAATTTCGCGCTTCATCTCTTGAGGGAACCGCTTTAACTTCTCGAATACCGCCGTGACCAGCCCTGGAGTGTTGACCCATTTCAACACCCGAACAGCCGTCTCAACCTTTGTTTCCCCTGCCCCCCGTACCGCCGCGCTCCCCTCGCTCCCCTCGTTTATAGATTGGGGAGAAGTTTGGTAGTCACCATCGGTATTTAAATACTCTTTATTACCGGAGGTGACTACGGTATCACAACTTGATACATTTTGAAGTTCAGCCTGTTCTCGTGCAGCCTGTTCTTGTGCTGCCTGTTCTCGTTCAGCCTGTTCTCGTGCCAATGTTTCTGCTGCCGCTTTATCTCGTGCCAGCCACGCCGCGAACACTTCCTCGCGCCCGTCCTTTGGGTCTACAAACCCGTAGACTCGTTTCTGCTGACCTCTCTCCCCTTCCTTGCAAAGGTACTCCAATTTCAGACCAAGCGTGTCCAGCAACTTTTGAACAATTGATATCGGTGACTCTTCCTCGCCTATACTGATGCCCAGCGCTTTCTTTATCTGCCACTTGTTAGCTTTTGCCTTCTCAGACATTGCCTGAAGGTCATCATCACCAGCTTTAAATCTCCGTTCTCTATCTAACAAGTTGGGCACACCCAAATTTTCTAAGGTGGCAATTCGTGAACAGATAAGTGACTTATTTAGGTCGGGAATCCACGCCGCACCCTCTCCCTGTTGTTTGATGGCATCCAGCCGTTTCTTATCTCGCGGCAGAAGATGTTCTCTGCCTAAAGTGAGGTAGTAGTGCATCTGTATGTGAGGATGCCAGCCCTCATCATCCTTGGTTACTAGGTCTGGCGATACAGGGATTCCGTATCGTAGCGACAGAGAGTGCTTACGTTCCTCGTAGCGTTCCGATTTAGTTTTGGATCGCTTTTCCTTTAGCTCCTGATATTGTTCCTGAGTTATTTCAGAAGAGTCGGCAATCTCTTTTGTCTCTTTAAACCACTCAACCTCCCGAAGGTTGTCAAGCATTTCCCAAGTGTCAAAGCCATCTGAGCAATCAACGGTAGAAACTCGGTGCCCTTCAGTTGTTAAATTATCAAGAATCGACTCCCGATAAGATAGCATCCCCGAATTTACCCTGGCAGCCATTTTCGCCCAAGTTCTCAGACTTACTGGATCGAAATTGGTATCAACGTCTACATCCTGAAAGTCGGCATTTTTAAGGATGGCAATGTTACTCTTTGCCAGTTTGTTTTCACTCGCCAGCAAACTGTTGATACTGATAGAGCCGTTGCCAATTTTCCCTAGTCCGTAAGGAACTACCCAGATGTGGCGATCTACAGGTTCCCGAACTCGCGCCAATGCTTGTCGTGCCGAACTTTCTGGTACAACGCCCTGAAAAATTCCCCAAACCGAAGTGAAGTGATTTCTGATATCAATGCTCACCCCCGTTTCAAGTGAGGGTGAGCATAGCACGATGTCATAATTGAGCAATATTTCATTTAGTCGAGTGGTGCATCCGAAGGCAGGGTGATTGGGGTCTGAGATGGTTTCAGAATCAATCCTGAGAACCTTTTTGTCTGGGAATTCCTGATTAAGCATTGCCTCAAGAATTCGGGTTCCGAATGCACTTTTAACCTTTTGTGCGGTGCAGTAAACAAAAGGTCGCCCTCCTTCGGAGATGTCATTTTTAAGCGCCTCTACTAAACTCGCTGCGGTCTTATCGGCGTAATGAAAAACATTCCACCCTTCAGGCTTGAATGTATTTTCAACGATCCACGGGTCAACATTGACTCCGGCTAACTCTCGCACATAATCAATTGATACGTCGCTAAGGTCAGCGTCGCTCAAAATTACTTGTCCAGTTTCGCTTGTGAGTGCGTTGGTGATTAAGGTTTTAAATTCTTTTAAGATTGGAACGCGATTGCGTTGACAAGTGCTGGAGTTCAACAAGTGCCAAATAACTTGTTCGCATTCGTCAATAATTACAACGCCATTTCGCCAAGTTTCAGCGCTGAATTTTGCCTGAGATTTTTGGTGCAGAGAATCTACGCATAGCCCAAATCCCAGAAGTTTACCAGTCGGGCAATCGCTAACTTCAGTAACGTAAGGGAGACACAGCCTTCTGCATAGCTCCATCCCAAGCTGCACCCGATGGGTCAGGACTAATACCCATTTACCCTGCATCATTGCGTCATGCACCATTTGGGCGATAAATTCAGTTTTTCCCCCTCCTTTCGGGGCTTTGATTCCAAGTAATTTGGCATTGGGGGGGATATACGGCTTGCCTACATATTGTTGATTTAATGCAACATTTACTGGGTAAGTGAGTTGAGTGTAAGAACGCACTTGCCATTCTTCCAGTAATAGAGCCGAGTCGTAGTATTTTTCAAAAGCTGCGACCCCATGCGCTACCAAAAAATCATCGACACCTTTCTGAGGTTCATCCCAAGTAATCACATGAACTGGGCAACCCTGTTTCCGAAGCAAAAGCCCCATCTGAGTAGTTGCATTGTTGACCGCCCGAATAGTCTTCCGGTTCTGGTCTTTGTCAAAGACGATATAGATCGGATGATCCTTAAAAATCTCCAGCTCCGGAATTAACTTACGACTGCCTACTGGAGTTCCAAACTCATCCTTGGGTTGACGATACCCGCCGTTGATTCCAGGCAATGCAACCGCTGCGAACCCAGCCGATAATAACGATGCTGTCTTTTTCGCGCCCTCTGTGACGCAGACCGGAATTTTATTATCTAGAACCCATTTCCAAAAACCAGTGTCCTCACGCCTTTTAAGCTGTTTCCCCAGGACTTGAGTTTTTAACTTAGGAAATTTACTAGGACGATCGCTTTCGACAATCTTTAAGGATTTAAAACCTTTCTGCACTGTGGGTAGTTGTGAAACCCGTTCCCAAAACTCATCCTCCAACCCATATCGCCGTGCAATTTTGTGAGCTAATCTAAAACTGATTCTTGGGAAGAATGCTCGTGTGGGTAGCAGGGGTGGATGCTCGTACTTAATCAATCTCCCATCGTCGAGGCGTTTGGGGAAATCGGGTTTAAAGCCACCCCAGTCCATTGGCTTCCAGTCATCCAATGGATCTAAACCGCTGCACCACCAGCCGCCTTTCTCGATATGCTCGTATCTGCGAAGCATCCACAAGGGAACTCGACCAGTATTCGTTCGCTCTATTTTTGGGGAGTAGAGCAACTGCTCGTGAGGCTGGTATCCTTTGAGCGATCGCACGTTCAGTTCGATGAGATCGTCATGGATTCCACTGGCTTGTAGTTCTTTACGGTGGCGTGGGTTCAACATCCTTGTTCTCTCCTGCGTGGGGTAGGGAGAGAATTTAGCCCACCATTACTAAATCAGCTTGCTTGCCACTGGTGCATGAACAAGCATTTCGATGCTAAATTAGAAGTATCGACAATCGTAGTTACGATTGAACGCAACTGGTTGCTAATAAAATAGGTTCTCCCTGCCAAGTTTGAATCGCTATTTTATTAGGGCTAAATTCTCTCGATTTTTCTCGTTTGTTTTAGAGCATAGGCTCTCTGTTTTTTACTAATTGCGTGAAAGGCTGTTCGCCAGCTTCAATGGCAGACAGTGTTTTACGCTTTCTCTTTTTGACTACCTCCTTGTGATGATGACTTAGTGGGTTCAACGGCTGAGTTATTTTTCGCTTGCCTGGAATCTAGCTGTTTAAGGTATGTGTCCAGGGCGCGGCGCACGATTTCAGAATGGGAGATCCGAGCTTGCCGTGCGGCAGCCGTAAGTCGTGCTTTTTGGTGCGGGTCTATCCACTGAGTTATTCTCAGGCTTTTGGTTGCCATTTTTAGTTTTTATACGCCTTGCTAGCATATTCGATTATATGTCAGTGTATCAGAAAAAAAGGAGGCTTTCATGGTGTCTCCAGAACCCCCAAGCTTCTTCAACACTTTACTTACTAAATAGATTTCAATGTTTATTTTTGAAAGATAGCTTTTTTGAGAACCTTAATCTTTTCTTTAATGTCTCAAACGTATAGCGGGTATGGGTTTGTGGGCACACAAGTAGCACTTAAACTTGGCATACTTGTCTGGTTGCTTATATATACTTGTATATACAAATATATATTTAATGGCGATTTTAGCTTTTGCATCCCAACGGATGTAGTGCCATATTTGACCCCTATATTTTTAGTTTTTTAAAGTCTGAAACTGTTGCAGTGATTGCCTTTTATGAATTTCTTTATTTTTTATAAATTGACTGAAAGTAATGAATCGTTACAAAAAGCTTAGGTCTTTTTGGTAGGTATCCCGAACTCAACAACTTCAAGGTTGAAGTGGGGGCAGGCCTACAGTGGAGCATGGCCAAACTCTTCAAACCCCGTTAGTTTCCTTGTTTTATTGGGGAAGTTGCGACCATCAGTCATTTTTCTTAGCGGGGGATTCTTTAAGACGTTCTCCAAGCAACTTAGTGAAATCTTCGGATTCTACTAACTGCTCTACCCGCTCCTTAACCACCTCAGTCATGGTTAGCCCCTTGAGCTGACAGTAGAGTTTAAATTTTTCCTTCAATTCAGCGGGCAAGTAAAGCCGAATTATCTCCTGCCCATCCCGTTTTTCTGGCATCCAAAATATATCCAAAATACCTGAATCCATAGTACCTACAGTAGTGTTCTAAACTAAAGGGGCATTATGTGTCTTGACACATTTGTACCCTACAATTACTATAACACTTATAGACGCATCACGGCACTAGAGGTACTTTCGCTGTACTAAAGGCGGCGAATACTTTTCTACCTCAAAGTGAATGCCTTGGACGCTGACTGAACAAGACTTTCAAGCTAATTACGCAAGGAATTAATTGCAATGACGATATCCGTAGACAGACCGTTTAACGGTTTCGGTCATCCACCCAACGTCCTCTTGAGGAAAAAAGTTGTGTTGGATGGCGGAAACCGATATCTAAAGTTTTTTGATCCTCTAAATCGAGTGCGAGTTATCCCCTCGAATATCAAACAACTAGAGAGCTGGGAAGACGCTCAGCCTGATGAAAAATCTGTTGTTGTCGGGTTTGAGGAACAGCGTTATGCCATTGGTCAGGTAGCGATTGAACTAGGAGGTCAACCAGTTTTTGAGGGGAATAAATGCGACCTCGCTTGGTTGTTGGCATTAGTTGCAATTGAACCCAATCCAGGTCAAAGTTCAGTTCTAATCGAGACGATGGTAGTTGCACTACCGGACTCTCGAAATCAACAAGCGATTGCAGCCATTAAGCGAATTGAAGGGATAAAAGAATTCAGTCGCAATGGCATTGACTTGGTAGCCAACGTGAAGAAGGTTGAGCCAGTTGATGAGTGCTTCCCTGCTTACAAGTTCGCAAAAACTAAAGGATTGTTCAGAGCGCCCAATAAAATTAATGGCATCCTTGACCTTGGTGGGGGGACTGGCATTGGTCGATTGTTTACCAGTAACGGCACACTAATCCGAGGTGCCGATGTAATCCTTCCCGGCACGTTCAAATTAGCGGCACATATTGCAGCAGCTTTAACTCCGCAACTAGGGCATTCTGCAAACTTGGGGCTAATTATGGATGCTATCGAAAATGGCTCTTTCTGCTACGGAAGTACAGAAATTAACTTTGAGCCAATTTATCAGAAGTCCCGTGAGCAGTGGATTAGCGAGATTCGTAGTAAGTTGAAAATTGCTTGGACAACGCAGATTTCTGACTTGGGTGAAGTGTTAATTATCGGGGGTTCTGCAACACTCGCGCAGCCGTTAGTCGAAGCAACCAAGCAGCGGTTTAAGGTTGCATTCCATCCCAGCGTTCCCAATTTCAGCCAGCTAATTAGTGTTTATGGAATGGGGATGGAATAGTTAAAATGGCAACCCAAATTCGTGTAGTTCTTTCTTCTGAAGTCAAGCCAATCGCTGACGAGATTAAACAGGTAACTTGTTGCGGAAGTACCAGCGAAGTCATTTCACTTATCTTGAGCCGTTACGGTCGTCACTTCATTAACTGGTGGCTCACGAATCCACATCAAGCCGAGTCAGTTTCTTCTGGAAACTTATTAAATGACTTTGCAATTCCACAGCCAGATGTTGACCTGTCAAGCCCAATCGAACTTTAACTATTTCGTGTCAGTAAGTCAGCGGCATGAAGTTTCTCAGGCATCCTCCGCTGACTACTGGCTCCCACACAACCGAAGTAATGGAGACATTTCAATGATGACAGATTATGAAGTTGGATTCCCCGATGGGCAGTACATCGCGTTCGGAGTTGACTTAGACGCAGCGATTGAATTAGCCGATGCATTCCACAAGAACCTCGACCCCCAGCCAATCATCGAGCGCATCGAAGACGCAGAAGTTCGGGGGGTAGCTCAACGAATTACCCAGAACCTTTTAAACCATTCAGGCAGAGGAAAAAGGAATTCAACCGACTCCATCAATTGGGGCTATGTCACAGAGAGAGTCCGCCGCTACAACCAGAAACCCTCAGATGACCTGCTGTACAGAATTGGCACTCACTGCGATGTTCTGATATCAGAAGACCAAGATTTAATTCAACGCCATCAACAAGGCTCTCTCAATCCAGAGCAACGCTTTCGGGTCTTGAACTGGATTGTCTGCTGGGGGCTTGAAATTGAAGGTGACTTAGGGTTATTGATTTTTGGACGAAATCAACTTCAAGAATGGTTGGAGCGATCGCAACAAAGTTACCCAGATTTTGAGTTTTACCTAGCGTTTGAGTTTCTTCAAAAAGAACAATCAGGGGTGGAGGCTGGTATCTGTTTCACCCTGCACTGGATTCCTCAACCAGGCGCACCAGAACCGAGCGTGGAATGCGATTTCCCCTGGAAATTTTATTGGGAACCGGGCGATATGTTCTGGAACGATTGGATGTCTGGTGGCAATCAATTTGAGTTCTGCCTGGAGTGCTATCCAAATCAGGAGAGTTTCGCCTCGCCCAATTCGTTCTGTGAACAAGGCGATCGCTACACCACTCTCACCGACGAAGAAGCGGATTTAATGTCTGTTGCTCAAGTCCTAGGACATTTCGCAGCAGTTCCGGCTTGAAGAATCATGAAACACGCGATAGTGCTTGCAATTAGAGGGATTCTGTTAGCCCCTAGCTTTCACCTGGGCAGCGCCAGAATGTTCTTCCACCGAATCAGAAACGGGATGTACCAGAGGGAGATTAACCAATGAAAGATTACATCGGACTTGTTTTGATTTTGGCTGGAGTCGGGTTTTACTTCATGACAAAGCAGCCACAAACCGATCCTAAAGATTTAGTCATTGAACAGCAGTATCAGCGCATCCAAACACTTGAAGCTGAACAGCGAGGAATGGAAAGAGCGCTCGGATTGAGTCGATAAACCACAAGCGAACGCTCTGTCATTGCAGGGCATTCGCACATTACTTGATTAAGGAGTCATCATGGATTTTCCATCAAATAAAAGCACTGCTATCGTCAAGTACGAAGGGAAAAAATCTGGTATCCACAAAGTACATTCGCTAGATAAAAACCTGGTCGGGTTGACTAAGAATTACTTCGGCATTGACCTTGAACAGCTTCCGAACATGACCGACCAGCAGTTAGCAGAGTTTGCTGATAGAGCTGCTGCGATGGACAGACTCATCGAAGTGCTACCAATACTCGAAAAACACTTCAAAACCCTGATTGAAGGGCAGGTTATTTACGAACAATTTGTAGCCAACATTCAGAAGGATGCCGCTGCCGCTGCCAAGAAAATCGACCAACAGATTCTCAATGTATTCCTAGCAGGAAAAAGCTACCAGCAGCACGTTCGGATGATGGGTGAGAAAGCAGCAAACGGTGTCAGGCTGTTAGATGCAGAAGGACGCAGCGCCCTCATGCTCGAACGAATGGACTTCCAAACAGCGTTGCAAATTGT
>NZ_JAMPKC010000041.1:0-34874 GCF_039961975.1 Trichocoleus sp. DQ-A3
TTAAAAGGGAAGACATCAGAGCAGGCATACGACATCCTTGTACTGCAAGGATACGACAAAAGTTTAGTCGATCTTTGTCTGCTTGACTCAATGACTTTCATGGCTCATGTAGTTTCCGAAATGACTTCAATGATCAAACGCGGACTATCTCCAAATGAGGTTGCCAAAGCTTTACGAGGAAAGGGTTATCCAGAATCCCTCATCAAAACCTTTATGGAGATGTTCCTTAATCCTCCGCATTAATGAAGTTTTACCATTACCCCCGCAACGAACCTGCTGTGTCTGGTAATAGGTAGTAACAGTACCCATGCAATGCAAGCCCCTCCTAAAATCCTCTAGGAGGGGCTTGATGGCGATCGCTCCATAAAAGCAGCCTAGTTTCGGCAGTATTTTGTTCTAGCTATTAATTTTAAAGAATTAGCTAGAACACATTCATCATCCAAAATCATGTCAAAACGGTGCGGACTTTCGTTTGACTGTGGAGCAATGATGCAGCAACCAGGATTAGATCCAGGGAACTGCCCAAACTATCGAACGTGCGGATCTGTCGGAAGTGCAGATGAAGAGTTGGAATTTATTTGGGGTGAAAATCATGAAACGATTCGTCTGACTCGTTTGGAAGCGGCAATCAGGATGTTGAAAAGTCGAGGCTGTTCTCAGAATCTTGACTCGCTGGAAATCAATAATTTAATTAGTGAAATTCAATTTTCATTTGAGGCAGTAAAAGAGAGATTGGGTCAGTTTGAGAATGCTTATATCGCGCCCATTGGTTCAGAGGTTCACTCTTACAGTGTCAAACGCGGGAAAAAAGTTTATTTGTACAATAAACTGGCAGCGAGAGAAAAGATTTTTGGGGCAGCCGAAAGAGTAAAGGTTATTCATCTCAGCAACAATGATGACCCGCGAAATATTGAGGCTCGACTGGGGGTAGAACGGCGCAATCAACTGACCCAAGCGCGAACGAAACTAAAGGAAATTCAATTGCGATTAGCAGATGCTTTGGATCTGCTGGAATAAGTAGCGATCGCTTTCCTGTCGTCCCAATTGGGACGACACTGAAATCTCCTCTGGCTGCCCAGGCATAATTTCAATCTTCTTGCTCAAGTTCTGCCAAAGCTTGAGCAAGTAAAATTCGCAACACTTCAGATTTACTTCCTGCCTGTGTGGTTAGCAAGGTTAGTGAGCTGTCGATGTATCTTTGACAAAAGGTCTAGGCTGACTCTGATTCGTCATCATAAGTTGGTCGCTCCAACACTGGATCGCCATTAACAAACCTCGTCCCCTCTGGTGCCAACCATTCAAACAATTTGGCATCGAAGCGGAAGTCGAAACTTCGAGTTATTCAGCTTCCCCAATCAACGTGTATGCCGCCCAAGCGTTGGGTTGATTGGGATATTGTTTCATCGTCGTCAGCATCGCGCTTCGCAAAGCTTGGGCTTTATCCGAGTTTCGTTGCAAATTTCGATAAAATTCGGTCATCAACAACGCCGAAGGATTATCCGGGATCGCCCACAAAGTGACGATGACACTGGGAACACCCGCAGTAATTAAAGAACGAGATAATCCAATCACGCCATCGCCGGTGAGTATACCTTGTCCAGTGTCACAAGCACTCAAAACAACTAATTCGGCATTGAGCTTGAGATTCAAGATTTCGCTAGCGGTAAGGAACCCGTCATCTTGACCAGCAGGAGTCAGCGCGATCGCACCCGGTACACCCAACCCTTGAAAATCATCCAACAACCCGTGAGTTGCTAGATGAACCATCTTAGCTGTGGGTAGCTTCTGAACAACTGCGGCTTCAGTGGCTTGATTACCAGTCAGTGCAGTCGTGTTCAAGAGACGAGCAATCTCCATCGCTTCCTTCTCGGCACCCGGTAGCGGTGAAAGCGGTTGAGGCTTGTCTCCAATCTTCGGGGCAAGGCTAGGCATCGTGGGATTACCAACCACTAGGACATCCTTAGCTGATACTGGAACCTGTTGACGTTGCTGACGGGTTAACGCCAATACCTGAATTGAAGGAGCCGTCAGGAGAGTGTGTTGTTCGATTAAGTATTTGTTATTGGCATCTTGGAGGGCAGCAAAAGGAACCAGGAACAAGGATTTTTGAGGGATGAAGATGACACGAGCATTGGGGTCAGCAGGCAGGAGTTCTGCAATGGGTTGAATGAGGAGTTGGTGGAGTTGCTGTAAGCGTTTGGTTTGGCTGACTTCATCTATCAGCGACACTTCGATCCCACCGCGACCTCTGACACCCATCAATTCACGACTGTTGACAACTAATTGTGGAAGCGTCGTATTTTGCTGCTGCCACAAGGGTTTGAGGTCAACACGACGGAACGATACAACTCCTGAGGGCGGGATTACCCAAATATAAAGTTCTGATTCTTGGGTTTTTTCTTTACCCTGAATTTTGAAATCGTCATAAATAATCGAATATTCAACCAGGGTGGCATTTTGCTGTTGAGCGATTTGTTGAATTTGCTGGATGTTGGGTGGATTTGTAGAGACATTCGGCCCAGTAGAGGAAGTCGAGGAGAAGCGTGTCGCCAGTAGCTCCACAAATGCTCTGGCACGACCCCTTTCAGAAACTTCTAGAGCAATAGTGGGTTGATTTTGAGCAATCAGGACTTGTTGGAGCTGGCGATAGGCACTAGCTTGCTGCTCAAAAATCGACACTTTTTCGGCATCTAAGCCACCCAATCGTTCCCGGAGAGATTCCCAGACCTCAATTCCAGCGCGGAGGGTTTTTTCGGCTTGAGCAAGGTTGCCTGATTTCCGAAAAGCCAGTCCCAGATTGCTCAAAGATCGCCCCTCCTCGAAACGGTTTTTAATACCCAAAGCGATCGCTAAACTCTGCTGGTGGTAATCAATCGCCTTTGTGTAATCTCCCAAGGAATTGTAAGCAAGCCCCAGATTGCCCAGAGCTTGCCCCTCTCCCGCTCGGTCTTTCATACCCAAAGCAATTGCCAAACTCTGCTGGTGGTAATCAATCGCTTTGGCGTAATCTCCCAGAGAACCGTAAACACTTCCCAGACTGCTCAGGGAATTTCCTTCCCCTAAGCGATTTTTAATTTCCCGCGCGATTGCCAAATGCTGCTGGTGGTAATCAATTGCCTTGGCGTAATCTCCCAGAGCATCGTAAGCACTTCCCAGACCGCCCAGCGCATTTCCCTCCCCAGCTCGGTCTTTAATTTCCCGCGCGATCGCTAAACGCTGCTGATAGTAATCAATTGCCTTGGCATAATCTCCCAGATTATTGTAAACAGTTCCCAGATCGCCTAGGGATTGCCCCTCACCTTGGCGGTCTTTGATACCCTTAGCGATCACTAAACTCTGCTGATAGTAATCAATCGCCTTGGCGTAATCTCCCAGAGAACGGTAAGCAAGCCCCAGATTGCCTAGAGATGCCCTCTCCGCCGAACGGTCTTTGATACCCTTAGCGATTGCTAAAGTCTGTTGGTGGTAATCAATCGCCTTGGCGTAATTTCCCAGGAAATAGTAAGCAACTCCCAAACCTCCCAGAGATGCCCCCTCCCCCAAACGGTCTTTGATTTCCCGTGCGATCACTAAATGCTGCTGGTGGTAATCAATCGCCTTGGCGTAATCTCCCAAGGAAGCGTAAGCTATTCCCAGATTGGCTAGAGATGCCCCTTCCCCGAAACGGTCTTTGATTTCCCGGTCGATTGCTAAACTTTGCTGGTGGTAATCAATTGCCTTGGCGTAATCTCCCAGAGCATCGTAAGCAACTCCCAGATTCCCTAGCGCATTTCCCTCCCCCGCTCGGTCTTTAATTTCCCGTGCGATTGCCAAACTCTGCTGGTGGTAACCAATCGCTTTGGCATAATCTCCCAGAGAACGGTAAGCAAGTCCCAAATTGCCCAGAGATGCCCCCTCCCCCGCTCGGTCTTTAATTTCCCGCGCGATCACTAAACGCTGCTGGTGGTAATCAATCGCCTTGGCGTAATCTCCTAAGGAATCATAAGCATTTCCCACATTGCCTAGTGCATCCCCCTCCCCTAAACGGTATTTAATTTCTCGATAGAGACTTAGTGCCTGTTGCCAAGACTGTAATGCTGCCTCAAATTGACTGGTCTGAAACTGCTCAATCCCTTGCTGATACAGTCGGTCTGCTTCAGCTTTTTGAGCATCTGGAGTTTGCGCTAACGCCTGTGTGGTATGGAATGGGGCTGAAAAATTAGGCGCAAAAGGCGTTGCAGCGGTTGTTAAAACAGCGATCGCAGCGAAGAGTCTGATTTGGAGACGCACAGTTAACTCTGGGGGAAAGTGCAAGGATAAGATCGCTGTTTTAACCTATGGTAAAGGGGCGCGTCTAGTTATCGGTTGATGCGAGAGCATCGTCACCAGAATCAAGAAAGCGATCGCTTGCGGACTGCATCGAAATAAACTGCTACGACTTCAAAACCTGATAGTTGTACGTAACTAACCAAGTCTCTTTCTCGGCGCTCGCAACTTTGCTCATCCGTGGAAACGCGACAATAAATGGCAACCCGATACAGCTTTAACTGTCCCATTTAAACCCCTAAAAATTTAGCGACCAGGATGCTCTTTCCAGTGTCCGAAAAGTACCCCATTAATTGTCCCATTTAGGGAAGTCTTTAACTAAGACAACCTATTCAGCTAAGAGGGTGTTTTGGTTAAATTGATGTATATTGCCAAATTAAATGACATCGAGACAAATTTGTGTCATTGGTGCGAAGTTGCTCTACTGCAAGATTGCAGAAAAAGTTTGCGTGCGCGATCTATTGCCAGCTCCTTGGGGAATTGAAGAAGTATAAGCGGCTGAAATCACCTTAAACCTTGAATCAGACATAATTCATCAGAGGTAAGGTGGACTCCTCACAGAGCAGAAAGCGAAATCCTGTTTGTAACGAATAATAACGGATTAAACAAATTCCCCAAAGAAAGACTGATTGAGAACGAAATACAATCAGGTGCTTGAGAGATAACTCTTAAGTAGCAGTAATCTCCCCGCAGAAAATCCACGGGTGCGCTCGCGGCCTTCTCACCGAAAGGGGTTCCAATGGGACTCGGTTTGATTTCATTGGTAACTGGCACCACATTTAAAAAAGTCATCATCAATGGCATGACTGGAGTTTTGCAGTACGAGCAGAATCCCTCTCCAATCAGTTCTATTTCCTAGCCTTCTTATTCTCTAAAATTCTAAATTAGGAGTTGTAATGAAAAAAATATCACTTCGATTACTTATTGCTTGTGTCATTGCTTTTCCCCTTTGTTTTGTTGGTTATTTATTTCTTCTTATATATGCTGTTCCACATCTACTCCGTTCGGATAGTGCTTTCTTAACTTATTCTGGCTTTTATCTTCAATATCCGAGTCTGATTGCACAAGTGTCTAACCTTCAGTGTGTAACTAATGGTCAAAAATATGAAGACGAGCATTTCTACTACTGTCGTTTTAATGTGTACTCATCAAATATTGAGCGGTTTATTAAGGAGCGGAAATTACTGGCTCAGGAGTTTGAAGCTTGTGAAAACATAGATATATTTACGGGATTAGGGCAGTATTCTCGAAAACCTACATGGGGGCCGTCAGACCTTGAGGGTGAAGGAAAATGCTACGTAAGGGAACCCAATGATCGACTTTTGCTGATACACTCTCCGGAAAATCAACTTGTTTATATACAGGAGACTGGTTAATCAAGCTAGTTTTGTGCTGTTTTTAGATAAAAGGGTTAATCCTGAAAGCCCAACTGGTGGGCGTTCTAGCAAATTCAACTCTCGCGTTTCAAAGTCGATTACTTTCCAAGCCAGAACGCTTGATATATGAATTTCTCTCTGAATGGAAGGGAGTAAGAAAAGTACAGTATCCCTATGACTAGAGCATGGACTAATCTTACTCGATTTGAAAATTAGGTTAAATTTTAATTCAAAAATAGAGAAAACTTATGAAACGTACAAATGGACTTATTTGCTTTATTATTGTATTTCTATTACTAAGCGGCTGGCGTTTTTTTTACGAGTTATTATCTAGAATCACCTTTCCCGTTTTTTCCTTTGATTGATACAAAACTACCCGCAGGTTTTTCTCAAGCCAAGTTTGAAAGTATTCAAAATGGAATGACTAAAGCTGAAGTTTTAAAAATTTTACCGGCTCCTGTGCCTAGGAGAGAATATGATGAAGAATGGAGTATAAATGATAACGATTGGTATTATGGTCAAGATGATGCATGTTTTTTTGGAGATTTTGCTTGGTATGAATTTAGAATATATTTTAATGACGAAGGTAAGGTGAGTGGAAGATCCTATGAAGTACATATGAATTGAAGAGCAGTTTAGTTTCGCTGAGCTTCTGTTCTAGCTGGCTTATATAAAATACTAGCGAAAATACATTAATCACCTAAAACTAGGCAAAAAAGGTGGGGACTTTTGTTTGACTGTGAAGTAAAGATATAGCAGCCAGGACTTAATCCAGGTGACTGCCCCAACTATCGAACTAACTCAAGTCAATCCTCTTTCTTCCTCTTGCTTAGCCATTCATTGAGCAAAGATTCTATCAAACTACTTAAATTCAATTCACCTTGGCGCTGCCTCTTCTCCTTCTTCTCTTTCAGCAATTCAGTTTGAATCTCCAATAGTAGATCGTATGGGATTAGTGCAGATATTTGGGTAAAGTCAGGATTGCTACGTCGCCCTCGCGGTCGTCCAACTTTACGAGGTTCAATCGCTTCCGGTAGTGGTTCTATTGGAGCTGGTTGTATTGGAAGTTCTTCTTCTGGTTGCTCATCCTTGCTACGAGCTTGGTTAAGCAAGGATTTAAACATCGATTCGTCTTTACCTTTTTTCGGAGTCACTTCAGAACCTCCTTACCCATTGCTACATATCCTTTCCAACCGTCTAAAGCTCGTGGGTCGGGATAATCTTTTACTGTGACACCGAGTAAAGGCGATCGCTCAAAGGCAACCAATCTTTTGATTTCTGCTTTAAATATTGGCAGTTTTAAATCTTCTAAAGATTGTCGAGCATCTTTAGCGGCAGCGGAGCGTGCTGGAATCTGGGTCAGTAAGATTTTAAATTTAGCTCCCATTGGCTGCAAAACTTCGACTGTTTGTGCCAGGGCATCTAAATCCAATCCGCGTGGAGTTGTCGGCAGTACGAGCAGGTCACATCCATCGGCTAATTCTTCAAAATCTTCTGGAGAGGGTCGAGCTGCTGTATCGATAACAATGTGCGTATAGTCTTTGATATATTTGGGTGCTGCTGTTTCCGAGACGACTTTGAAAGGCAATTTCTCAGGTCGTGCCCAGGTCAGCGCCGAACGATTTTTATCTGCATCAATAAGCAAGGTAGGCGCTTTGGTTTGAAGGTAAGCTGCCAGATGAATAGCAGTAGTGGTTTTTGAACAACCACCCTTGAGGGATGCGATTGCAATAATCATGATGTTTTCAGAGGTGCTTCTACAAGCCTAGCTGAAACTATATTCCGCTGGAATAACAGTATTATGTGTATGCAAAATTATATATTTTTAAGTATTGAATAACTTTTGAGTATGCCAGAATGAGGGAGTTTGACTCCGCCTAATTGGACTCTTTTAGGCGAAGTTACTCTCAACGATGAACGAATTCATTAGCTAGAATTGAGCCGCAGATAGGTGTATAGAGACACGAAATGCTGAAGTAGTAGCGCCGCCTCAGTGGTAGGCAAGCCAATTGAGCCTACCCAACGCCGCTTAGATAAAAGATGAAACTATGTCCCAGATCGAAAAAGTTCGACAGCAAATTCTAAATTTCCTAGTTCGACAGCAGATTCTAAATTCCCTAAATAAAACAAAGCTCTATCTGTGGGGCAAGCAGCTCGCATCCCTGCTAGCAGAAATCGTGCAACTCCATTCCTTGACGAGTCTCAATCTGATCGGCAACCAGCTTGCATCCCTGCCACCAGAGATAGGGCAACTGCATTCTTTGATATATCTCGATGTGAGCGTCAACAAGCTCGCATCCCTGCCAGCAGAAATTGGGCAACTGCATTCCCTGACACATCTCAATCTAGGTAGCAACAAGCTCGCATCCCTGCCAGCAGAGATAGGGCAACTGCATTCTTTGACACATCTCAATCTAGGTAGCAACAAGCTCGCATCCCTGCCAGCAGAAATTGGGCAACTGCATTCTTTGATATATCTCGATGTGAGCGTCAACAAGCTCGCATCCCTGCCAGCAGAAATAATGCAACTGCATTCTTTAACAGAACTCCATCTGAGGAGAAACCAGCTCGCATCCCTGCCAGCAGAAATTGGGCAACTGCATTCTTTGACACATCTCAGTCTGGGTAGCAACAAGCTCGCATCCCTGCCAGCAGAAATTGGGCAACTGCATTCCTTGACATATCTCGCTCTGAATGGCAACCAGTTCGTATTCCTACCAGCAGAAATAATGCAATTGCATTCTTTGGAATATCTCTATCTGAGTGACAATTCCATTCAAGATTTTTCGGTGTTAGCCAATCATCCCAATCCAGAACTGAAGGTTTATTGTTTTGGTGTTGAGCTTCCTCGCCGCTACTGGACGCACCTGAGCCAGTGGCAAGCCGAATGGCTGCTGACCGAACCCAATGCGGAAGTCCGGCGAGTGTTGATTCAGCAGATTGGCTGCGATCGCATTTGTCAGGAGTTGGCAACGCAAACGCTCGATACTTGGCGCGAATATACCCTACTCAAAATTGATGCAGATATTGATGTCGAACCCATCCATCTGCTAAAAATGACCTGTCCCAGCACTGGAAACCTTCATGTCCTGCGCGTTCCACCTACCCTTACTTCTGCTAGAGATGCGATTCGCTGGGTAAACTGGGACGTTGACCCGGAAGCGTTTGCTGTGGAGACTTAGCTGAAGTTGTAGCAATGCGAGTTTGTTTAATCTAATTCGCCTTCACTTGAGATTCATTCGACGCCTGTAATATGTGGCTTTCGAGATGCCGAGGGAGTGACAAATTTCTTCGATTGTTTCGGGGTTGTTGTCAGCCAACTTGATCGCGGTGAGAATTTTCTCGTCAGAGTGTTTTTCTTTCCTGCCTCCCTTCCGACCTCTGGCTCTCGCAGCGACAAGTCCAGCATTCGTCCTTTCTCTAATAATCTGCCGTTCAAATTCTGCGATCGCTCCAAAGATGCTAAAGACCAACTTGCCGCCGCTGGTGGTTGTGTCGATCGCCTCAGTCAAACTCACAAAGCCAATGCCCCTGGTGTTGAAATCTTCAACCAAGGTTAGTAAATGTTTTAAGCTTCTACCAAGCCGGTCAAGTCGCCAGACAACCAGCGTATCTCCTTCACGAAGTTGATCAAGGCACTTGTCGAGTCCAGGTCTTGATTCTTTGGCTCCTGAAACTGTGTCACTAAATATTTTCTCGCACCCAGCTTTTTTAAGAGCGTCCTTCTGTAAATTCAAAGTTTGGTCGTTGGAACTCACCCGACAGTATCCAATAATCATTCAAAATGTCTCGTAACCCGTTTATTAATTATCTCATGAGACATAGATAAAAAGATGAGTTATGAGACACGTAGATGCGTGGTTTGAGGCTGGTTCTCTCCCCTTGAGAAACTTGTCTCATAAACGGTCGTTTTTAAGGCTAATGCGGGACTCAGATAATAAATGACTCTCATTCACTATCTTTAGTTTATTGATGGCGATCGCAACATATCTACTCTTCACGTCACCCATTTTGTGTTTGTGAGATTATGACGGTTAACACAGCTAAGCTTATTGCTTTTGATTTCTGTGCTGTGTAATAATAGTCCCTACCAGTAGTCTGCAATCGCGCGTAAGTAGGCTTTTAAATGTGACTTAGGATCACGCTGGAATGTAGAAAAAACGTACTGAGTACGGACTCTACCACTTCCCTCCGTTCGACGGAGGGAGGTAAAATTTTAAAAGTTCACAATACTGTTTTTCTATTTATACTTGTTGAGTTCGTATACTTTTCAAAAAGAGAAATAAAGTTGCTGTTCTTTGTACAGTTTCCCTTTGCTGATTTAAGGAAGTTTATTGATAATACAGGTCGATTGCAGTACCCAATGTGGCCTTTACCAACTCCTGATGCTGAGTTTGTCCGCTATTTTGGAACCATCAGAAGGCGAAAGCGTGGTGGAGTAGAAGGATGGATAGGAGAAAGTGAAATATGCGAAGCAGATAAAGCCTTACGATTTAGTAATAGCTTGCAATACACTACGAGTAGCCTCAATCCTAGTATTCTACTTAGATGTCCTTTTAAGAGATTATATTTTGATGGCAAAGCAGTAGGTAAATATGAAATTGGTATTTGCCCCAAAAGCCGTAATGCTTTGGAGTTCACTAGAGAGGAATTTAATAAGTTTACACAGTACTGTTTGCGACTACCAGTTCTAATTCAAAATCCTGATGAAACTATTGATCGTTGTTCTTTAGCTAGCGCAGGTAAACCTTTGGCTCGCTTATATACTTCGGCAACTACAAGTCAAACTTTTTTAAATAAACCGCATGATTGGTGGGTTGTACCTAGTGCCCCTCTGCTGTTTGTAGAATTCAATATAAAAGATATTAAGATACCTTTTTGGTCTAAACCAGTTATTACTTCCACGGATCACGAATTTCAGCTATTCCATTCCTTAGTTCCATATGCAGGGTCTTGGCTTCGCAAGTGGATACTTATTAGTTATAAAAATTTGTGGGGATTTAGAGAATATCATTATAATCGAGCTAGAGATTTACGGATAAGTCTTCTCCGTTTAAACGCCGAACACGAGTGCCTACGAATTACTTTGCGTAATATATTAAACAATCGTATCAATATTAATTCTAGAAGTATTCAGAGTGATGCTCTTCAAGATTATTTAAATACTGCAACAGCAAGAATTGCAAAGATAGAAACTGTTTCTACTAAAATTTTTGATACAGAAATCATGGAAATAGCGCGTGAATCTTTTAACAAAATAAGTCCTGGACAGAAAGACACCCTTTTACAAACTCTTGAAGGTTTGGATATTAGACCAAATGTATTTAAAAAGCTAGAAAGGTATACTAAACAGTGGGTAGGTTCAAGTGAGGTAAAAATTTGTATGGTCAACGAAGGGGATACATATAATATTGCTCAGTCTGGAGCTTCGGGTAGATATGCGCGTTCGGACAATAATACTTTTTATTACTCAGATCAAACTAAAACTCTCTCTGAGGCAGCAGCAGAAATTCAACAACTCCTTAAGCAGTTAGAGCAATCTAATCCTTCTGCCAGTGAGTCTGAAAAGATTGCTTACATTAATGACGAAACTACTCGCAGTTTCCAGCGTCGTGTTGCTAGCGCATTACAAGCAAGTGGCGAAACAGCGATTGATGAGTTTATTTTAGAAAACAAATATCTCAAAGTTGTGAAAGCAGCCATAAAAAGTTGGTTTCAATCAGATAGCTAAGTCTATCAAGCTATGTAGTTAAAAGCCTGGGGAATGCTATTTTACCTTGGGTTGTACTGCTGTCAAGATTATAATTTACAACCAACTACGTTTGTGGAAAAGCGGGCAGCAGTGTAATTTGCCCGCTTCCGACTAACTGAATGAACTGATTAAGCAGCGTGCTCTCGTTGTGTCTGCAAACCCTGATTGAACAGCAATTGAATTTCTACTACAGATAAAATCTTGGCTTGACCGTGCCGATCTATTTTCATTGAGGCTACCCATCAATACCCACGATCTACCGCAGTGAGGGGTAGCTTGTCTAGTAAAATCCAATTCCATGCCAATTAGCACAACCTGGAGCGCAATTAAAAACTACTTCATCTCTCAGTGAGGTAGCCGGGTGCATCGAGTCAATACTGCATTCAGTTTTGAGCTTCTATTTGAATCTATCCCAATCGAATCTGGAGTGAGATAGAAGGAGTGCAAATCAAGTGCCAATTGGCACGCGGATTATAGGTTGGGAAATTGCACTTCAAAGAGAAAAGCACAGAGCGCTGTGACGAGAGTGGCTGGAGCTTTGTAGTAGCTCGTCGTTTAGGAGCTAAGCAGAGCATTTATTTGGTTCAAACAGCCCTTAGTAGATTCTCCATCGCTATATTTGCGAATTCAGGAGGTGCAGGGCTTGAGGGGCACTAGCTTTAGGTTTGAAGTCCACGGCGCGGTGACACTATCTGCGAAGTGAACTTAACACTTTAAACCTAGCAACCTCTATAGCTAAAACAAAATGACACTAAACAGTGCCAGCATCCTGCTCAACCGTTCGTTCATCGTTATTTCTACTATCGCCATCCTAAACCTTGGCGGCGACCAAACTGCCCTCTCCCAAGCTCGAAATATAGCTACGTTAGGGAGGGCTATCTTGACTGAAGTTGAGGAGCAGTCAAAAGCTAAAAACTAAAGGAGGAACAACGGAGAAAGCCTCTAGCTCACAATAGCTGGAGGCTTCTTAGCTCGGCTGGCAAAATTGATACACAAGAGTTAGATATATACTTAAAAAATAGCTGAATAAAGCCAATTAGCTAAAAATTTATTGTTAACGAGGAAAAGCTATGACCACACCATTAGGATTTGTCCATATTATTGAATCACCATCTGCTGATGACCTTCTTGACGGGCGTACAGAGGGACGTATCCTTAGTGAGATTCTTGATCTTGCTGGAATTCCTTACTGCTACAGTTTGGTTACGAATTTAGAGACATTTGATAGGGCATTAGATGAACGTCTGCTAGATGCCTTCGAGGAATATCAAATACCTCCAATACTTCACCTAAGTATGCACGGTGACAAAAACGGCATTGTGCTATCTGATAACACTGTTCTCGCGTGGGATGGATTGAGAGAACTGTTAACACCTTTGAATAACGAAATGGAAGGCGAACTTTTAATTTGTATGTCCTCCTGTTTTGGTAGTGCTGGCTCTCAAATGGCAATGCATGAGGATACAGCTCAACCATTTTGGGCTTTGGTTGGTAACAAACATTCAGTCTCTTGGGAAGATGCAGCAGTTGCCTACGTTACTTTCTATCACTTGCTGTTTAAGGGTATTCCAGTTGAGGAATGTGTCGAACGAATGAAGTTGGCTTCTAACGATAATAATTTTGGTGTGTGGTCGGGACATGAAATAAAGGCAGATTGGACTGAACGTATGAAAAAAATGGATAGAAAACAATTATTAAAACGTCTCCGAGCGACTGGACGGAAAATCCGTCAAAGAATCGCTTCCACAAATTGACTTAATAATGCTGATTGTTAAAGAAGCAAAAAGGTAATCTAATCTAAAAGAATCTAGAAGTAGGAGAGGCACATAAAAAACCTCTGGTATATTACCAGAGGTTTTTCTGTACTAATTGGAACACACGATCTTAACCCTCTGTCAGCCTAATCCTACAGCACAACCCGAAACCAAACTCTAGTAACACCCTTTATCCAGTTCCTTGGCTGAATCAAAAGTCTCATGAAGCCGAAACTACAGCCAACTGCGATCGCCCCTACCGTTGCGAAACCTCCATGCCCCCCTTGTGATGAAATGCTGAGAGTCTGGGGCAACGGTGTTCACAAAACTAAGGACAGCAGTACCTTTAATTTTTGGAAATGTGGCACCTGCGGCGGAGGTTGGTCAACGCTGATTGCTTAATGAGCAGGTGTTTTTTAATGGCTTGGCTTAGAGGTAATGGTTTGCCAAAAGTTAGATATCACCTCCACTATATTTTTGGTAAAATTTTATCGCTTGCTGTGATTGTCCGATTCATAATATAAATTTTTTCATTTTTGTTATGCTTAGAATACTTAAAAGGTTTGCTATCCAGATAGTCGTATTGATTTTAATTGTTCTATTAATACTTGGCTTCGGCTATAGTTTAGTAGGGCTGGTAGGATTCTTTACCGTTTGTAATAATTCCGCTTTAAATACGTTTAGGTGCCTTCAAAAAAACTCATTTTTTGTAGTATTTTCAATAGTCTCTTTTTGTATTGGACTTGCATCTCTTTGGGGAATCAAAAAACTTCATATTTATTTAAAATCTATTTAAATGTTGTAAAGATTGGCTAAACCCTAAGATAACCAATAAAAAATCCCCTGCTCAGAAATAGCGAGGTTTTTTTGATAGCTGCAACTTCTCAGTTCTACTCTCTCTTGTCCAGCGCTGACCTCACAGCTCCTAAACTAAAGCTCAAAGCTAACGCAGTTTTAACTTGAGAAGGCTGAAAAGAATAGAGCGACAGTTGCAACTAAAGACTCTACGAATACACCCCAACCCGCGTATCTAGCAGAATGTAGTGACGTGTCTTGCGGCTCGATTTAAAATAACTTGCCATCAGGAGACTTAGATCCCTAATGTGCGGCTTGATCTAATTTCTCCTCCAATCCGGAATACGTATATTTCCCGGACTCGGACACTGGAGAGAGCATGGATAAGGTATTAACGGCTCCCAATACTTGTGAGTCTCTCACTTCTAGGTAATTCTGAAGTTGACTCAAATTCCTGTGACCTGACACTGACTGAACAATTCTTAAGGGGATTAGAGCATCGCTCATTTGGGTTAGGGCTGAACGGCGGAAACTATGAGATGAGACTCCTTCTAATCCGACACGCTTGCAAGCTTTTCTGAGTGCCTTATCAGCGGAGTCGGGTTGGAAAGGAGAACCGAAGCGACCGGGGAACAAGTAGGGTTGACTCGCCGGTGGCTGGTAGTTGGTGAGAAGGATACGCAAGTCATCAATGACCGGGATGGTGCGAGTCGCTAGTTTTCCTTTGGTGTTGCCCTTCCGAATGATGAGTTTTGGGCGAACTCTTCCGGCTGCGTCGTAGACATCAACAATTCTCAGGGTGCAGGCTTCTTGGATGCGGCAGGCACAAAATAAGCAGATGCCGAATAAGGCGCGATCGCGGGTGGTTTGCAAACCCTCATTGAATAATAATTGGATTTCTTCTACAGATAAAATCTTCGCTTGCCCGTGCCGATCTATTTTCATTGAGGCTACCCATCAATACCCACGATCTACCGCAATGAGGGGTACCCTGTCTAGTGCAACCCAATTCCGTGCCAATTGGCACAAGCTAGAGAGTAATTAAAAATACTGCATTCAGTATTATTTTAAGCAGCAAAATTTGCTACGTTATTAGCTTGAGATACTTTCTCTAACCATAACTTGTTATAGAAGTCTATTTCCTCTGGAGTAAATAAGAACTCGTTGTATGAACCATCACTGATCAAATAGATTAAAGCTGCTTGCTCAACGGGGTAAAGTGTTTTAATTGAAAGATAGTAAGCTGCCAACTGAAGAATCTTATCTTGTATCCAACTCAAAGAATTTTTCGGTTTCAAAGAAGTTTTGAAATCACTCAAGGTTAAACGCCCGCGATATAAGCCGAATTGATCTATCTTTCCCAAATATTTATGTTTAAAGTTTACAATTAATTGTTCTGATAAAAGGGGACTCTCGAAGAAAGGTAACACTTGATTTAACGCAGTCAAGTAGGGTTGATAGAGTTTATCAACAAGTGTCACTTTCTCTTCTGTCAAATATGAGTGAAGATAGGCGTGAATAGTATTTCCAGCTTTGATTGCTCCATCTCGAATACGTTTAGCTTCTGCTTGACCAACATTAGTTTCCCATCTCAAAAGGGATTCTTTTGTTCTCTTGTCTTGTGTTAATTTTAGAATATTGCTGACGCTATGATATATGTTTTGGTTATTTGGTTCTAAGCCTTGAGGTATATAACAAGACCAACAACCTAGTTTCACTCTCGTTAAAATAGGTAGCTCACCATCTTTAGCTTCTAAAGGATGCAATGTACCATCAAATTTTCGGTGATATAATGCAGAATCGGGCAATGTCATAAATTTTAGTTTTGCTAAGGTAGAAATTACTATTCTGGTAAAGGATAGTTTACTCTCTTTACCTGTTGAATTTGTGCTTCCAAACCTTGTAAGCGTTGTCTGAGCTTCTTACATTTTTTAGGTTCAGTTTCACAATGAAGTTCTTGACGAATCTGATGAGTTTTCAAATGCTGGCGATTGGGAACTTTTAATTCACCTTCTTTTGTGACGATTATGCCAGTTATCTCGTACGAATTTTTTCTAAAATAATACTTTTCTTTCTTTTTATTGCTTCTTAACCCACAGTGATGAAATTGCTTTTTTACTTCCCAAATTAATTCGCCAGATACCGAATTGCCTGAAATAGTAACATCATCCATGTACAGGGTTAAAGTGCAGCTAGCATTCCTAACTATCTCTCCTATTGTTTCCCACATATCTATGTGGGAAAAGTAAGAAAGAATAGGACTTAGTGGGCTGCCAGTTGGCAAATAACCTTTGAATGTTGATAATTTAGTTAAAATACCAGCAACATCAGAAGAACATTTCATCTGCTTATAGAAAAACCAAAAAATACTCTTTGCTGGTGTAGAGGGAAAGTATTTTTCAATGTCAAGACTCCTTACGACTACAGCACCAACATGAGCTTTAGCATTGCCAATGTGAGAATGACCTTGTGCAGGTGCATGTACATAATTTGGGAGTTGAATTCGTGTTAAGAGATTTTTAATTCGCTTTTGAACACGCTTCAAATCTGGCTTTGGCTCTTCTATATGTCGGATTTTTCCTCTCTTTTTGTCAAAGCGATTTTCCTCAATATACAACTCCTCAGAGCGAGTTAGATTATTTAGCTTACTTTGACTGATTTGCAGAAGGCTGGCAAGGTTCTTTTTAGACTTCAAGCAATAAAAAGGTGATTGATTTAATTCATACCCCGCTTGCTTAATCCTCGGCATATGAAAAATCGGATTTGTCTGCGATGAATTTTAAAATAGCTAAAACTTTAGCGGATACAAAAGTCCTTAACTTTTCTGTTGGGATATCTTTATTCAAGCTTTCCCCAAAGAACATAATTGAAGACACTGGCACATCGAATAGACCAGAGTAATTATTTAGCAATGCGAGAGTAGGATTTTTTTTTCCTGACTCAATTTCTGAAAGGTATGACTTGGATATTCCTAGCTTCTCTGCAAGTTCTTTCTGAGATAAATCGTGGAATACCCTCATTAACCTTAGAGCTTCATTCAACATAATAAGCCTCTTTTGATGCCTGGGGGTTGTGTAGAAAAGTTAGCAGTCTAATCCTGCAAAAGCTCGATAAGCCATTTTAAAATCTTAAAAATGACTGGACCAAGTTTGAATAGCAAGCGGAGCGTTTGGGGTTTGCGGAGCCATTGCAGCCACCGCTTACTTTTACGCTTTTTCGACTGCTTCTGCTGTTGGTTGGGAGTGTGACAGGATGTCATTTGGTTTCCTTAACGTACGGTGTTCGCATCTATTTACGTTGCCGCAAACAGATGTTTGCCATCGAACAAACCGGGAGAACAGCAGTTTTCACTTTTTTTACACCTGGCGCAGCCATTTGCCAAGCTTGCGCCTTATGTGTTTAGTGTTTTCTAACTAGCGTTCGTAGCTACCATGTGGACTTACTATGGTTACTGATCGCTGCTAGGCGTCACTGAAAAACACGGTAGAAGCTGATTTTTCAACTTCCTCGGATCGCTCAAGCGACCCAGTAAGTGGCAACTATCTCCTTCTAACCCAACTAAATTAACTGTATCACATTTTTTTGCGAACTCAGTTCGCGGAAAGCGATTTTTTTTAGCGCATACTACTTGCCTTTCCCGGCATAGGAGATCATTGGTAAGGCGGATACAGCTCCTCTAACTTCTTCTAGGCTCACTTCTAAGTAATATTTGCAATTCTTCTAAGTTACGGTGCCTAGACATTTCTTTTATGACTTGTAGCAGGATGCGTGCATCGCTCATCTGGTCAAAACTGTGCGTCAAAAGCTGTGAGTGCTAACTCCCTCGATTTCCAGGTGCAGGCAAGCGTCTCTCAAGATTCTGGCGGCGGAGTCTGGGTTGAGGTGTCCTCCTCCGTGGCGACCGGGGAACAAAAACCAGGTTCGGGGTGTGGGGTAGTAGTCTACTAACAGTGAGCGCAATTCTTCGATGACGGGGATGCAGCGAGTTGCTAGCTTGCCTTTGGTGTTTCCTTTGCGAATAATTAAATCGGGTCGCACGATTCCTTTGCGATCATAGACATCAGCGGTCTTTAGGGTACAGGCTTCTCGGATGCGACAGCCGGTGTAGAGGCAGATGCCGAATAAGGCGCGATCTCGTTCGGTCTGCAAACCCGAATTGAATAGCGATTGAATTTCTACTACAGATAAAATCTTGGCTTGACCGTGCCGATCTATTTTCATTGAGGCTACCCATCGATGCTCAATGATTTACCACGATTTGGGGGTAGCTTGCTAGCGCATCTTCTCAAGTCCTAAGACCCAATTGGGTCTTCAAGGCAAAAAAATGGAGAGCGCTAGACTGTGTTATTGATTGTGCAAAAACGCGCTATTGAAGCTGGGGTAGCGGCGTTCTCGCCCCACGACTTCCGCAGAACGTTCTGCTCGGATTTGCTGGACGCCGGGACTGATATTGTCACGGTGCAGAAACTCGCGGGACACGCTTCGCCCGTGACGACTGCCAAGTATGACCGACGCGGCGAAGAAACGAAGCGTAAAGCTGTGGAGCGGTTGGAGATTCCCTATACTCGGCGGGGGTGAGGGTGCGATCGCTGTGAACAGTTCTGGGGAACCAACGCTAAGCAAGCGGGATGAACTGCTACTAATCATTAATGCCCTAGTAGAGATAGACGAACGGCTACCTGGCACCAGGAACCGCATAAACTTTAGCGGCTCCCTATTCAGCAGCGATCATACTGGCTATCTGGCTGAGCAGTGTGAGCAGGTTGCAGACTGGTCTGCAACACAATTGATAGAATTTGCCTACTTGAAGTTGCAAGAGCTGAGACAGCGCTATGAGTAAGCCCGACTTCCAATCTATGAGTGACTTAGAGCTATTAGCTCACCTCGCATACCAATACCCATAGACAACTGACGAAGGTAAGAAGCTGATTCAGGAAGCAGTCAGTCCGGAAATCTTCAAGCTGATAACTCACCCTGAAGTCCAGAAAGCAGTAGTTGAGGCGCGATCACTATGAGTCCTGGAGAAAAAACTGCCGAGATTATCCCGGCAGCAGTCAGGATAGAGCGACTTCAAAACTCAGACTACGATTTGCAAGCCTGAACCAGTAGCCGAATTTCACGAATCAACACAGTTAAGCAAAACATCGTACCCAGTGCGACACTTCCCATTACCAATTGCTGCTGCATATCAGGAGAAAGGCTTGGGGACGGTGAAACTGTAGACTGCTCAGTGTGAGACTTAGAATCTAGATTGTTATTCATGGATTTTGCAGAACTTGTAAACTTCATACTTCTACTGTGAAGCAAAATCCTTGAAACCCTGACTAGGCAAAGCTTTTGCTATGATTCTCTTTTGAGTGTTTTATGATTGGCTTATGCTTTAATTATGATTAGTTAAGCATTTAATTGAGAGTAACTATTAATTCATGGCAGAAAATAATCTATGCCGGACAAAAAAGAGAATAAACTATATAGCTACTCTAGAAGGTATAGAAAAAGCAGAAAAAGCTTTGCAAAGAATAGGTTTTGATTCAAAATATAGTTTTGCTAATTCTATAAAATTATCTCGAACTACAATCACTAGGTTTTTTAGCCGAAAGCCTATTCAGTTTGATTCATTCAAGCGAATATGTTATGGATTAACTTTTGAAAAATGGGAACACATTGCGGAATTAGCAGCAGAAACCGAAGAAATTAAACAAGTAGAAAAAATACAGGTTAGTCCTATTCCTAGTAGTGAAGAGGGTTTGCAAACATTACAAACGCCTGCTCGTAAGATAACCGTTGTAGACGCAAACAATGTAATTAAAGTTGTAATTACCTTACAAGGTAACATAAACTCAATTGATAATTTAAAAGCTCTTACTGCAATTATAAAAGAATACTCAGGTAACACTATTAAAATTATTGATGTTCAAGAAGGAAGTATTAAACTAATTATAGAAGGTTCTCAAGAAGATATTGAACGACTTTTACTTCAAATTAATTCAGGGGAACTAATAGAAATAGATGGTTTTCCTATTGAAGACATTCAAATTTTGAACGAAAGAGTAGAAGATGACGAGAGTAGCCAACAAAAATGGCGTTTAGTGGAGGAAATTCGCAGTGACTCATTTCAGGGGCGAAACTTGGGAGGTGCCGACTTAAGTGATGCCGACTTAAGCAACGTCAAACTTAGTCATGCAAATCTAATCAATGCCGACCTGAGTGGTGCCGACCTGAGTGGTGCCGACCTGAGAGGTGCCAACCTGAGTGGTGCCGACCTGAGTGGTGCCGACCTGAGTGGTACCTACCTGAGGAGTGCCAAGCTGGATGGTGCCGATCTGAGTGATGCTGACCTGAGTGATGCTGACCTGAGTGATGCTGACCTAAACAACGCTCGGATCAAGAACGCTCAGTTCGGATTCAATTCAGGAATTTCTGAAGAAATGAAACAAAACCTAATCAAACGAGGAGCGATCATCTGGAGAATCTCCAGATGATCGTTCGGGTATCCCAGTTACCCCCAGTTCACTAACCAAGTTGTATTCTCCCAAAACCGACACCAATAACCCAAAACTTCCTAGCGGTAAATGTCTCAAAATCTTAGTATTGAGACACTACCCAGACTGTCTCAAAATAGTCTCAGAAGTCAGTGTTTCATTTTTATTGCTCAATTTGATTTTGAGACCAGCGACTATGAACAATCCCCTCCCTATAGGTCAACGATTAAAACTCACCCGCGAGTAGCAACGGAACAAAAACCTACGCTAAGCCCGAAACTTTTACGGGCTTAGGCTACATCCTCAAGAGTTATTTAAGTCAAAATTTGGACGTAATTGGAGGCGATCGCACCTCCAGTAAAAAAAAGCCCCGAACATTGCGAGGCTTAATTAATCTTGGGGTTCATCGTCATGAAAATAGAACTAACCTAATTGCGTCAACGATTGATAAATTCCAGTTTAGAAGCTCCTTCCCGCTCTCAGTTGAAACCATTCTAAGAACTCAGGGAATTTTCCCTCATCAATTACCCCTTCAACGTTGAAGGTAAAAAGATAAGCGTGGCGGGAGAAGTAGATGCCTAAGCGTTTTATATCGTAGGGGAGCTGTACGCCTTTCAGTGCATCAATCCGACTCAAAACATAGTATCCGACCAGTTGATTAAAGTCCCTTCTCTGCAAATCTAGTTCCCTCACCGTTTTGATATCGACGAGTAAATCATCAAGGATTAAATCTGCATCCGCACCCTTCACTAAAGAAGAGCTTTTGAATTGTGGATTTAAGATAACCGTCCCTGAAGTCTGAAATAAACTAAAATCAACGGCACTGATTAAAGCTCTTAAATCCCGAACGTCTTCTTCATTAACCTGTAGAAGATTTTCATCCATTCTTAAGGCACGATAAAAGCCATCTAGTTTAGCCAGTAGTAAGGTAGAGGTAAGAAGCTCATCAGTCAAAGTCTGGGTTGTCAGAAACTCTCTATAACGTTCTTTTGCTTGAGTCACAATCTGAGATGCTTGCTGACACAACTCATCTAAGCCTCTGCTATCCAGAATATACCAAGCATTCTCGGCTATCCAGGGAAGCTCAACCGCTTGTGGATTCAGTCTCTTCAGATGGAAACGCATCAAGTAATCAAACGCAGTTCCCACTATCCGAGAATTTTGAGTGAGAGGGGGAGCGAGTAGCGTCTGATTCCTTCCCAAGTCTGGTTTAAGGAATTCTGCCTTAAAGCGTTCGCGAACATCCTTTTCATTGACGAATGAAGTTAAACTCATTAGGATTCCTTCAGTAAACTAATGCAGAAAATCCAAGTTCTAAACTCTCAGAAATCTGCTAACTTTTTTAAAGTAATAGAAAGGTAACGGTCAAAGAATATCAATCAGATATTGACTGTTTGACCGAGTATCCCTCTTAATCTGAATGAGGTGGGCAGAGTAGATTTCTAAGTTCTAATGGAATTTCATCAAAATGCTCCAAAAGGAAATTTATTAAAGCAAGATGACGCATATCATCTCTGGTAGGACGGCGACGGTTTTTCTGATGAGAGAACCAGAAATTCACCGTTATCGGAGAGCGATCGCAGATTAAAGAAATTTCTTCGTAGGTTAATGCCCACTTATTACGAAACTGCTGGGGGGTCATCTGTAACTGACAGTAAGCATAATTTTGGATGAGTTGACGTTGGCGCTCAGTTAAAGGTTTTGGAGCCATTGAACACCTCCTATATAAATCACCGTGAGTGAGTTGACTGTTTATTTGTGAAATGAGTGGAAAAATTTTAGTAACTGCGTCACCTAGCTGCTTACACAAGCGCGATACTTCCAAGCTCTGCACGTTGTTTATTGTTTGTCGTGGGTAACTACGTGCCAATTGGCACTGAAAATCTAAGCCCAAAAGAAAGTGCAGATTCGGTCGATTATCAGTGGAAGCAACATGAGCGATCGCTGATTGAAATTAGTCACGAGTCAGTCACAGGTCACGAGTGTTCCCGAAAACTAGAACGCTGTAACCCTTGGTGGGCAAGAGCGTGCCCTCTCGTGACTAAAGACTTCAGGGCAACATAATGTCGATTGGGATACGAGGATAAGTCCCAATTGGAACTTAATCTTCAGTCAGGCGAATCCCACAGCACAGCCCAAACCCGAAAGCTAACAGCATCCCTTTGTGCAGTTCTTTGGGCTGAATCAACAGAGTTAAGAAACCGAAACAGCAGGCGATCGCCAAACTGGCAATTGAAATATTTTTGATTCTTCTGCGGCTTCTAGTTCTCATCACTCCCTCCACCTGCCCAGATTATTAGCCCTCTCTCATCCAACTCTTCCAAACTGGCGGCATTGATTTCTTCCACCACCTCATCGGGAAGCAATCGCACAATCAGTTCAATCAATCGGGCAATAAACTTATTCATCGCCCGTGCCTCCCGTCAATTCCTTGAACTGGGCATAAGCCTCCTTCCAAGCGGCTGAACCCCCCTTACTGACTTGCCAGAGCCGCTCAATAATCTGCGTTTGGTTCAATTCGGTTCGCAGTTGCTCAATAAGACGAACCGCCTGTGAACGGGTCAGTTCCATTGGCGTGAACCGGATATCAAAATCGCTGGAAGTATTATCGTTAGGTTGGTTCAGCGGTTCACGCGGCGGTTCAGATGGTTCGGATTGTGGTTCAGGTGGTTCAGCAGCCGATGGCATCTGCCAAGCATGGTTCAGCCGCTGCCTCGCTGCGTCCCAGTCTTGAGTTTGTTGAGTTGGTTGAAATGACTGAGAGCTGCGATCGCTGGCAAAGACATCTGGGTTCTCTACTAATGAGCGCAGATTGGGAATTGATATACGTCGCTTTTTTTCCGTTCCAGGCACAGTCAAATCACAAAATCCAGACGGTTTCCATCCGTCTGCTGATTTCGGATCGACTTCTGGAATCAGGCACAAGGTTACGCAACCACTTGACTTAAGTAGTTCAGACAAGCCCTTGGGGTTCCCGAACATTGTCATACTGTCGCTCTGCGCGGTTGCGATGGGAAAAACGACAGCCTTTCGAGAGGCGACTAACATTTTCTGCCAAAACCTCTGAACAAATTCTTCATCACCCCCTAGCAGGCTTGCCCACTCTCCGCACTCTTCCAATATCAAAGTAATGGGGTAGTGGTTGTAAGTTCCTTCCGGTTGGTTTTGGTACTCGGTGTAGCGAGATTCCACAATAGAAAGCACTTTATCTATGCCTTGGCGGATACTGTCGCCGCGCTCTTTATCGTCCTGACCAACTCCATAGAACTCACTACCTGCTACCAAATGTGGCTCTAAACCCCTGTACATCCCGTGTTTTTTGTGGGCATTAATAACGATAAATTTGTGACCTTTGTGTAGGCGATAGCGAATCAACCCACCATTGACTAGGGTTGTCTTGCCACTACCCTGTCCTCCAACGGCTTTTAAAAATCCCGCCATTAAGACAGGAGCGATCGCGCTGGACTCCAAAACGGTTATTAGGTCAGAGATTTTGGGAGCTGTCTGTGGTGATGCGGCAGATACATCTTTAACAGATGGCTCTCTTCTCTTGAACATTGTTGCGATCGCGCCCACTAAATTTGGATTACTCTGAGTTTCCCCAGCGCCCACTACTGACTCACTTTGTTCTTGAGCCTCTAAGAATTCTTCAGCGTCGGCAGTCAGAGAATAACCATTTTGTGATGCCCACTCAATCTGTCTCTGAACTTCTTGCACTCCGACCTGCGCGCTGAAGTCACGCAGTTTATCTCCTTTGAGGACGTGAGCAACGCAGCCATGTCGGGCGATCGCTTCTTCATTTTTATTCAAGGCATCAGTCCGCTTCCAAGCTTCGTAAAATGCCCATCCTCCTATCAACAATCCGGTGGGGGGGAATCCTGTGACCGAAGCACCTAATAGCCCTCCCAGGATTCCACCAACAATTAAAGCTTGAGAACCAGAACTACTTTGCTCTAAAGAATCGTGCGCTAATTTCTGCCAACAGATAGCAGGTAAATCTTTCTTCTTAGGATTAAAAGCTGACATAAGATTTCGTTGGTAAATGAAAATACAATCGCTGGGAATTGCACCCAGCTAAAAGAGGCTTTTAACCTACGATTGTGGAGCGTGTGCTGACTTCATAAAGTACGCGATTTCGCCTAACCAAAACAGCAGCCTGACGATGCCTTCAATAGCAAATAGAGTCAGCCCTAACATCAGAATGTTCTGCCAATCCAACCGACCCAGTTGACCTGTTGAAATCAGAAAAATAAAGTTACTGAATCCACCAGGTGCGGGAGGATAAACAGCAATACAGATACAAAAGTCAACAGCGTAAACAAACAGTGAAGCCGTTCTAGCCCGTGCAATTGTCAGAGACGGAAACTGGTTGTACCAAAGCTTGAGTGTTGCTAAGGTTGGTTCGTCATCCTCTTGAATGTCGAATTTATCAGAGCTGTCTGAGTGATTGATTAAAGTTCGTAAAAAGGCTCTATCACGCCTTAACACAGTTGGTAAGATCTCTAATGTTTGAATAATGAGGAACAGGGTCGCCCCAATGAACCAGTGGATGACTGAGAGAAACGCAAAAATCAAGCCGTTAACTAAAGGAATACTAGCGATAAGTTGATTCAAACTTGAATCCATCGTTTGCAGCATTGCAATCTTCGCAATTCTTACATAAGGTAAAACATTCATGTACGCGAACCAAATGGCAGCGAATACAGCTAGCCAATACAGAACTTTTACAACAGTAATCCCACTTCCACCCCGATAATGTGTAGCCCTAGGCATCTGTTTTCTCCTTAGTTATTCGTTGGTAAAACGTAGTTCAGTCGAGTTGATTTCCGCGCCGCTTCCACGACTTCACGATTGCCTGTAAATGCCATCTCTCCAACTACTGGAGTGCCATCGGCTCCAGGAATTATCTTGCCAGTATTCCCATTGGCATCACAAACCACAGTCCCCACTGGTAGGGGAGTCTGACGTTTTGAATCGATAACGGGCTGACCTTCTGAAAGAGATGTAAATGTAGTTGGATCTTGCTTTGAAACTACGAGTACACAGCCAGTCTGGTAACGTTCATTTGCGATTTCAGCCTGCATCTGAATCTGCTGTTGACTGACTCGTAACTCCATGTCTTTGGCAACATTTACTTGTGTGAGTTCTCTAGCTTTTCCTGTTGCTGCCATGTTCTTTTGAATCTCAGCACTATTGAAAAAGAAACATCCAAGAACTCCAACACCAAACAAAACAGAAACTTTATTGCGCTTGAGTTTTCTTGTAAATGTCATTTGATGTTTGCACCTCGTGTTCGTTTCACTTCGTCAATGAACTTATCCATTTTGCTAGCTTGAACTGGTGTCAATGTTCCGGCACCATCCAAATCATTGAATAAATCTTGATTGCTTGCGATGCGCCACTTTGAATTGAGTTGAGCAGATGGATTGTTTCTGTGGCGGTTCTCAATACGAAAGATGTGGTCTAAGACGTAGCTCTGGTTTGGCATGATTAAGAGTCAAATAAATCGGAAAAATTAAACTCAGTATTGTCATTGTCCAGTGCAATACTTTTAGCCTTCTGGTTGAATTTCTTCTCCCACTCTTTTTGTGCTTTTTTTAGGTCAGAGTTACGAGAGAAATGTGTAAAAGTCGTTTCTGATTGAGCCTCTACCTTGTAAGTAAGCCAGGTCATTTTGTCCTCTTTGCAATTACCTTGTGACATTCGTTAATTGCTCTCTGGTCTTGTGCATTCCGTTGATAACCTTCGAGCTGTTCTCTCGCTAAAGCTCCAGCAGCGATAGCAGCAAATTGATAGTTAGCGCCTTGGCTTACAAGTTGCTTGTAAAACTCTTGTTTGAGCTTCTGAGTTTCAGCTTTCATTGGCGCTTCATCCTCATACACTTCGAGTAAATTGAATGGATTGACTGCTGTTGCGAAGGCAAAGTCTTGATGAGCGCGAATGCTTCTGTGTCTAAACCCTGTGACCAAAACTCAGCTAGGGTACAAGCCGTTTCTAGACAGGCAGTGCGGGGTAATAGCTGTCCTTCCACGAATCCGATACCGTTGCGCTGGTTCTGTTTGATGCGCTGTTGGATCGCAGTCTTGATGTCTGTCATGATTAGAATGTCTCCTTCTGCGTTGTTAGTGGGAGGCGAGTAACAGCGGCTTGAGCCTGGTAAACCTTGCCGCTGGCTACTAAATTTTTAAAGTTCGATCGGCGTTGAGAAATCAGCCACGTCTGGTTGCTGAATTGGAAAGTCCTGTAAGGGTGCGATCGCTGATAACTCAATTTGATGGGGATTGGACTGCCACCAAGCGATAAAGTGCTTGCCATACCGACTCAGCATTAAAGTGATAACTTCGCTAATAGAGCTAGAGCTAGTGACTGCCTTAATTTCTTCTGCAATCGGTTGAACAGAGGGATTAAGAACAACTCGTGTTTGGGTTGCCATTATTCCATCCCCATCCCGTAGAGAGAAATTAGCTGAGCGAAGTTAGGAACATTAGGATGGGATGCAATTTTAAATCGTTGCTTGGTCGCTTGCACCAGGGGTTGAGCAAGGGTTGCACTGCCACCAATGATTAGCACTTCGCCTAAGTCTGAAAGCTGCTGTGTCCAAGCCACTTTTAGCTTGCTACGAATCTCCCCAATCCACTGCTCACAGCACTTTTGAAAAATTGGCTCGAAGTTAATTTCAGTGGTGCCATAGAGATAGGAATTGTCTGCGATCGCATCCATAATCAATCGCAGTTCGGGGGAATGCCCAAGCTGCGGTAACAGCGCCGCTGCAATTTTTTGAGCTAGTTGATACGTACCGGGGAGCAATGTATCGGCGGTGCGAATCATAGTTCCACTAGCAGAATAAAGCCGACCGATACCAGTTCCGCCACCTAAATCTAAAATCCCATTAACCTTATTTAGCGCACGAAATAACCCTTTCGATTTAGCAAACTTGTAAGCAGGTCGGGTTTCATCGCACGGTTCAACCTGGCGAACGGTTGCGACAATATCGACACTGTTGCGAGTGAAATCTTTAATGCCCTCGACTTTCTTAATGGCAGCGATCGCTTGCTTATTTCGGCTGTCTGGCAGCGCCACTGGCATGACTTCAATTAGAACTTGATTTTGACCTGGGTTAGGCTCAATCGCTACGAGTGCCAGCAACCAAGCGAGTTCGCATTTATCAGCCTCAAAAACGGCTTTACCTCCTAGTTCGGCAGCGAGTTGACCGATGACATAGCGGTGTCCATCGACTGCAATAACAACTGATTTTTCGTCGGGTTCGGCATCTTCCCAAAACTCCAATTCCTTGACAACTGATGGCAGAATTCGCACTCGATTGAGAGGGTCAATGTACTTGACGAAGCGGTTGCCGCCGTCTAGAGGTACTCGTTTGCGGAGATAGACGTTGGGTGTATACCTATAGCCGTATTGCGGCTTTTCAGTGGATAGAGTCATTGTTTCAATTCCTTGCTCAAATTAGCTGAGACTTTTGCGGGTTAGGCGTTTGAGGGCTTTACGTTTGAGTAGCAGGGGCAATGTTGTTTGTAGCCGCCTTGAGCGCCCCTTACGCCATCTCACGTCTATGGCTGTTATGCTAATAGGAATACAATCGATATGTCAACAGCGATTCGATTATATTTCCACAATAAAAGCCAAAGCTTAGGCTCTGTCTATCACGTGAGGGATAATCGTGATGTAAATTAAATCTCTACTCGTCTTTCTATGACGCAAATAAATACTTCAATTAGTGAGCAGCTGCATGAATTACTAAGCCAGATGTCAGAAGCTACTGGAATAAGCAAAAGTGGGCTTGTCGCTGAGTACGTGCGCCGGGGGCTGCTAGAGGATGCGGCAAGACAAGATATTGTTCTGAAGTTTCAACAAAATCTTAAAGCTCAGCAAAAAAAGCCAAGGTAATCCAAGCGGAAACAAACAAAAAACCATTGGAATTTTCCCTACCTATGGACACCTAGCATAGAGTTTTATAAGGGATTCAATTACCATGTCCTCACGGAGACTGCAATTAACACAGTAAATAGATACGGTTCAGCGTAACTTTCTGTAAGCGCTATCGCACTGCTCTTTGGAGCAAAAAAATAGTAGAAATAGTTAAAAGCTTAAAGTCCAATGAAAGCGATCACTAGGCAGGGCAACGATTTTAAGGTTTGCAAAGAAGAAAACATATATACTTGTATATACGTTTTCGCGAAAAACAGTTTATCTACATGTTTATCTACATTTAGATAAACCAAAAACCTAAAAAAACGGCTTTCAATCCAGTTAATAAAAAAGGACTAGAACTGGCTCCAGTAAATAGTTTCAAGGTTTTTGTCTGGTACAGAAAAAGGTATAGCCGACAAAGAAAATTCTTACGACGCTGGGTTACGTTTTTGGTTATTCCTGCTTATTTCTTGTCCCCATATTTTTTTCAGAACATAAGCATTTTAATGCTTATGTTCCATACGAGGGAATCCCAACCTGTGCAGTCATCGGCACTTCCACTATCAACAAAAAAACTATAGAATGCACTTAGTACGGAGGACTAGGATGCAAGCTCAGAAGGTGCCAAAAACGGTAAAAATGAACCATCGTATCGACTTCAACCAATTTGAGAAGCTAGAAGAAGCTGCGCGAGTGTATGGAGTAACCAAGAGCGAAATCACACGCGCTGCACTAGACGAATACCTAACGTCACTGGGGTTCATGCAAAATGACCCAGCAGTCTAGGACTACCGGGTCACTTTATATGAACATAGGGTTGAAGAATAAATCGCGAATACTGAATGCCGCTTCTTGCTGCCACTCAGCAGTTCGCGTACTCGTTTAAGGAGGACATTAAGCCCACTAGAACGAGGACAGCTAATATCTTTTGCAGGGATGTAAATCTGTCTCTCTGTTCGTGTCTCTCTCTTGATTGAGCGTTGTAGCTCTACTCAAATTTAACACCTTATTCGCTGCGTTGGAATAGGGTGGATTTTTGACATAGCGCTACGTTGCTCACTTAAATAAAGACAAAAGCGGCTTAATGCTCTCCTGATGTTTGAAGAAAACCAGGAGATTTTCAATGACTAGCTTTATTCAAGAAACCAGCCAAGAACAAGTTGCAGCTATTCTTTCGGCTCAAGATTCTGAAGAAACATTTGATATTCAAGAGCAAGCGATCGCTCATTTAACAGCACTGGGATACAACCGGGGAGAGCCGGTGTATATGCGATACATCCACCCAGTAACTAAAATATCTGCAAAAAAAACCAAGCTAAATTTTGATGAGTTAGGCAGCTACCAACAGAAAGGATACGACGCCTACTTTGTAGTCAACCCGGGCGGCGACTGCGACAACGACATCACCGAGGGTCGTGCAATTTTCTATGAACACGACAACATGCCAAAAGAAGAGCAGCTCTATCTGTGGCAGAAGTTGGGACTCCCAGAACCCACTTTCCAAGTCTATACAGGCGGGAAGAGCATTCATTCTTATTGGGTATTTAAAACCCCAATCTCAGTTGAGCTGTGGAAAGAGATACAGGTTGCCCTCATTAAATACTCAAAGGGCGACAAAAAGTTAGTTAATCCGAGCCGCATCCTGAGACTGGCTGGCAGCCGATACATGAAAGGAGCTGCCCCTGGTTCCACTAGAGCAGAGATCATCTCTGAATCTCTGAAAAAATATAGCTATGAGGAATTGCGGAATATTATCCCTCCACAATTCCTCCCTAAAGTTTCAAGCCCTGCTTCAACACTTCCTCTTGATCGCACACCTTCCACTCTTGATGAAGAGGTCGCATCTAAGTCCCAATTGGAACGGACCCCAAAACTTCAGATTGATCTTACACCTTCCCATCTTGATGAAGTTCCACTTTACCAATGCTTAACCAAAGACGATCGGAACCTGATTGACAACGGCACACCTGATTATCGCAACGAAACTGGGGCAAAACTGGCGCGAAATCTCATTGGCACCGCAATCAGATTGAATTGCTTAAAGATTCCCTTCTCAGGAGATCAGTGGAATCTCTTTCAAGATTACTGCCGCCGCTGCCCGTCTGGCGATGGGTGGGATGAGCGTGAGTGGGAGCAGATTTGGCAATCGGCGCTCAAATCCAATCCCACTGCCACGCTAACAGATGAAGCAATTGAAAATTGTGTGAAATCTTGGCAATGGAATCAGCAGAAGCGAGCAAAACCACCGCAGCCCTCAGATGGTTCACAGCCAGGGACAAACGCCCAACCACCTACGAAAAAAAGTTCTCCTAAGAAAACCATCCAGCAAGCGAGGACACAAAAAGGTCAAAAAGAGCAAGACCTTCCCAAAACTCTGCCAGCGCAAAAAGCAGAGAAAAAGAAACCAGTCCTAAAAAAGAAACCAGCGCTTCAGCCGATTCCAGAAAATCTGAGCCTGGTACGCCTTCCCGCACCCGCAACCGATGGACCACAACCTATCTCAACATTTAATGCAAGATACGGCGAGACAAAAGAGATTACTTACAGCTATTCAGAAAACCAATGGGTGGTAGGAATAGAGTGGAAGGACTTGAACAAACCTAAAGGAAGAGCTAAAAGGTTCAGTCAGTGGCATCAAAATAAAAAGGGAGAGGCAATTAACAAAAAAGGAGATTGCCCCTGGAAACCATATCGTATCGATGAAGCGTTAAATGCTGCCGCTGCATCTGACCCCGCTCTGGCACTTGCACTAACATTTGTCGAGCGAGAGGAATGTGTAGAGGCTTTACGTGCTGCCGGGTTAGCTTCTATCACTCTGCAAGAAGACAACTGGGGAAAAGAAGAGCTACAAAGAATGGTGGAGACAATCAAAGCTTCACCCGTCAAGTGCCTGGTTTTCCTAAAAGATAACGATGACACTGGTGAGAAAAAGGCTAAGGAGGTTTATGATGCCTGTGTCAATGGAGGATTAAATATTCTAATTGTCGATTCGCTTGCAATTTCCCCTCAGTTAGGAAACAAAGGGGATGTAGCCGATATCTTACAAGAGATGGAATCAGCAGAATTTATTGCCAGGTTAGAGCAATCCATTCATCGAGCAGTTCAGGCACGATGGACTGAAGTGCCGCTTGAACAATGTATTAAAGAGGAGGATCGAACTCTTCTTCATAGAGATTGGGGTTTTGGCAATAACGGAGTAGCCGGGGAAGATCGCCCGCTCGTTGGTGCCAGATTGGCAGCAAACCTCATTGGTACAGCAAAAAGGATGAGTGTGCTGGGTATTCCTATGAGTGGCTCTGCTTGGCTTCTATACCAAGGCTACTGTTCTGTCTGTTCTCTTGAACCTCGTGAAGGTTGGAAGAATGAGGACTGGGATAGAGCGTGGGAAGAAGGAAAGTCCAATCCTGCCGCGACTCTATCGGATGAAGAAATATGGAACCTTGCGAAAGATTGGCAACACACTCAGGAATCGAAAGCCAAACCAGATGGAGAGGTTTTTGAAGATGAAGAGAATTGGGAAGCGCCAGATGATTCCGCTAATCCAGATATTGTCCAGTCAAAAAGTAAGACTAAATACCGCTACTCAGTTATTCAACTGCACTGGGGGAACCGTCTAAGACTGAACGAACTGAAAAACATTATCGAACTTGACGGTCAGCCTTTAGAGCTGGACACAATCCCAATTCAATTGGCGGTTGAATTGGATGAAGATTTTTCCAAGGAACAAGCGATCGCCATTTGTACCGTCATTGCGAAGGCTAACTCTTATAACCCTGTCAAAGACTACCTCGAAGATTGCATTCAGAAACACACCCCAACTCCAATTGACATCGAGAACCTAGCCACACGTTGGTTTGGTATCAGCGATCGCCTGTCAAATATCTACCTCAAACGCTACCTAATTGGGGCTGTGGCGCGGATTTATCAACCCGGTTGTCAGGTTGACACATCGCTCATTCTGCAAGGCAATCAAGGCTTCAAAAAATCAACTTTCTTCCGGGTCTTACACCAAGGTTCTGAAATCCGCCAGTCTCATGAAACTTGGTTCGATGACACAATGTGCGATATCTCCAACAAAGATGAACGCGATAAATTACATCGTTTTTGGTGCCTGGAGTGGTCTGAATTAGAACGGGTACTTCGCAAAGGTGACGACCAAGTTAAAGCTTTTCTGACTACCAAAGCTGACACTTACAGACCTCCTTATGGGCGCGAACCCATCACCAAGCTAAGGCAGTCGGTCATTGTCGGAACAACGAACCGTGAAGAATTCCTCAGCGATGATTCGGGCGATCGCCGGTTCTGGGCTATTAAGATTGAACGCGCCATCGACTCCGCCCAAATTGAAGCTGAACGAGACATGGTTTGGGCTTCTGCGGTTGCTGCTTACAAGGCAGGCGAACAGTGGCACTTAACCGAGGAAGAGCAAGCCTTATCAACCGCCTCAAACAGTGAATTTCACACAACGGATTCCTGGTACGATTACGTCGCTGAATTCGTTCAGAACAGACCTCGGATTACAATCGCTCAGATACTGCAAACAGCACTAGAGTTTGACAAGTCGCGTCATGACCGGGCATCTCAAATGAGGGTTGCTAGCATCCTGAAACGCTTGGGTTGGGAGAAGGAGAAAAAGAGGATTGCCACTGATGGGACTAGAACTCACGCCTGGGTACCGCCATCACAACCTAGCGCCCCCCCAACCTCACCCCCTTCATCTACCCCTCCCTCTCGCTTAGAGGTTGGGCAGACCTCAAATGACGGCGTATCAACGTCTCCAGGTTCTACCCCCGTACAGTCTGCCCAACCTCGCCCAACCTCACATTCAGAGGTTGGGCAGACCTCAAGTGACGACGTATCAACATCTCCAGGCTTTGCTGCCCAACCTACCCAACCTTTTTCTCAAAACTTTTCTCAAACAACACCGACTCTAGAAAACACTTTGTCCACGCTCAACTGCGGTGATGAAAAAACTGGACAAAGTGTTTGCAGCAGTTTGGTTGGGCAGGTTGGGCAGGAAGTCCTAAACACCTCTCATAGCAATGATTTTGGGGGTGCCCAACCTACTGCCCAACCTACCGCCCAACCTAAAGACCAGGATGAGGAGGTTGGGCAGCAGGCGACTGAGGAAGAAAGGAAAGATATCGCGATGCTTCAAGTTGCAGAAACACCCGAAGAGGTAATGATTGTACTCTCTAGTTTTGTGAAGCATTCCGAAAGTTATGAAGATAGGCTTTTGGAGTTGGTAACACAGGCAGAGAAAGAGCGGATTGAAGCTCTAAAATTTGAGGCACAACGACAAGCGCAACCTGGAGTTAAGTGTTGGGTTTTGTGCAGTGAGGATTTTGTATGGAGAGAGGCAACTCTAATTTCTGTTCCTCAATTACCGGGAACAACATACTGGAGATTTGAGCTAGAGAATGAGTTTCCGGGGATAAAGAAAGATCAAATAATCCAGACCATGAGAAATAGTCTTGGGTCAAGTTGGTGGTTGATTGCTTAGTTCCGTTGCGGCGATCGCTTTCAATTGTTCGGAGGCGATCGCAACTGTTGTTTTCTGAAGCAGTGAACGGAGATGTCTCCTCTTTCTTGTGCAGCAATGGTTTTTTTCGGTCCCAATTGGGACGGAAGGTTGCGGGGTAAGTTTTAGAGATGGAAGGGCGGGAGTGGTTATTTTGAAGAACAGATAATTAACGGCTGCGACTTCCTACAGATATCTAAATTGCTGGAGCGTTGATTTTATTTAAAAGTGCGATCACTCACACGCTATCATCCCTCCATCCGCAAGTAGAGCAATCCCAATGTACTGAGGGGGGCTTTTTCATTTCAAAGGGCATCTCACAGTAGGGACATCTGCCCGTAAACATCGGGTGAGAATCCAGTAGTTCTAGCTTCTCCTCTGGCGTGAATCGCTGCTCCAGCATGGGTATTGGTTCACCATCATAAGTTGGTCGCTCCAACACTAGCTCGCCATCAATAAACCTCGTTCCTTCTGGTGCCCATAGTTCCTCCGGTTCAGCAGCAGGTCGGAAGTCGAGGCAGCGATCGCTATAGGGTTCCGTGGGATGCACGATACACACTATAAAAGGATTGTGAGGATTGAGCTGGCAGCGATCGCAAGTTAAGCCAGAAAGGTATCGACTATAGGATAGCGAATTAGCTGCTCAAACCCCTTGAGATTGAGTTAGTTTTCACTTCTAGATAGTAATAAACATTTATCCATCCGCACAATTAGCCCCCGAAATGAGCTAGAGGAGAAGACGCTCTTGGTGGTCTCATGGGATGCAAAGACCTCACAGCGTATTCTAGAAAGTCTTTGTCTTCGATTGAGCTGTTAAAATATAACCAAATAAAATCAACACACTGCGACCAGCTTCCACTATCGTGTCAACTCCTCTCAACTATCGCAGCACTTATCCTTGTGAGGAAATTATGGAGTTGAACGAAAGAGACAGGCTTATCGATGAGATCCTTGGAAAGTATT
>NZ_JAMPKC010000042.1:0-33700 GCF_039961975.1 Trichocoleus sp. DQ-A3
ACAATTTGCAACGCTGTTTGGAAGTCCATTCGTTCGAGCATGAGGGCGCTGCGTCCTTCTGCATCTAACAGCCTGACACCGTTTGCTGCTTTCTCACCCATCATCCGAACGTGTTGCTGGTAGCCTTTTCCGGCGAGGAATACATTGAGAATCTGTTGGTCGATTTTCTTGGCAGCGGCAGCGGAATCCTTCTGAATGTTGGCTACAAATTGTTCGTAGGCAACCTGCCCTTCAATCAGGGTTTTGAAGTGTTTTTCGAGTATTGGTAGCACTTCAATTAACCTATCCAGCGCGTGCGCTCTATCGGCGAACTCTGATAACTGCTGGTCGGTCATGTTCGGAAGCTGTTCAAGGTCAATGCCGAAGTAATTCTTAGTCAACCCGACCAGGTTTTTATCTAGCGAATGTACTTTGTGGATACCAGACTTTTTCCCTTCATACTTGACGATGGCAGTGCTTTTATTTGATGAAAAATTCATGATGACTCCTTAATCAAGTAATGTGCGAATGCCCTGCAATGACAGAGCGTTCGCTTGTGGTTTAGCGACTCAATCCAAGCGCTCTTTCCATTCCTCGCTGTTCAGCTTCAAGTGTTTGGATGCGCTGATACTGCTGTTCGATGACTAAATCTTTAGGATCGGTTTGAGGTGGTTTTGTCATGAAGTAAAACCCAATCCCACCGAGAATTAAAGCGAGTCCAATGTAATCTTTCATTGGTTAATCTCCCTCTGGTACATCCTTTTTCTGATTCGGTGGAAGAACATTCTGGCGCTGTCCAGGTGAAAGGTAGGAGCTAACAGAATCCCTCCGATTGCTGCAAGAGCGATGGCGTGTTTCATGATTCTTCCTGGCGTTGCTTTGCGGCGTACCATTGCCATGCACTGCTGACGATGTGCTGCTCTGGTTTTGGCAGTGGATAGGGTAGTTCGCCTGCATCTTGTCGGCTGAGAATATCCGCGGCTCGAACTGAAAGTTTTTCTGGCACTCCGACACTGCGAAGGTTATCTGCCCAGATTTCTTTATTAGGCATGGTCAACTTCCTTCACCCGTGCGCTGATTGCCTCGATGAGGAATTTGGCTAAACCAATCTGAAAATTCCTTTCCAACTCATCAATCAAATCTAGGGCATCGCAAACCAACTGGCTGAGGTCGCTGTTTTCCACTAATGACCAGGTATCCCCTTGGTCGCTTTTCGCCGCGCAATAAGTCAAAATCGTGTGCAGTTCTTGGCGAGTCAGTTGTTCAAAGTAGCTGCCAAATCGATGTTCTAGTTCGGCAATGACTAAATAAGCTCTGTCGGATTTAGTGGCGCTGACCCAGTAATTAAGTGGCTTACTGGCTACAAGTTTTGGCATGATTGAAATTGCTCCATTACTTCGGTTGTGTGAGCCAGTAGTCAGCGATGAAGGTCGGTCAAACTTTACGCCGCTGTCTACTGAAAACTTTTTAAGCAACATCTAATAAATCACCCAGAGAAGAAGCGAGTACGTCATCGTCATTGAAGCTTCTAGGTTTCTCTACCGCTCGTACCTGTGCTGGGGTAGGCATCTCAATGATTCCAGTTGAATAAGCGGATAAGCTTTTTCTGATGAATCGCTTGTGTTCGGTAATGATTTGGTGAACCACTTCTGAAGCGTCTTTCGTTCCTAACTCTTCACCAATCTCATCTAGGTACGGAAGTAAATAACTCTTGATTGAAACTCGTTTGGAAGAAGTAGTGCCCACTAGATTGACCTCCTTAATTTGATTTGCGCCAGCCGAGCTAATCCACGCGCATTTAGCCAACTCCCATCAGGGCTAGTGATCACATTCCGAGCCGCTAACAGTTGGGTAATCGCGGGGAGTTGAGAACCTCCGCCAATCGCAACGATTGCTTCTGATTGTTCGCGCCAGGGTTCAATCGCTTTGAATGCTATCGCCAAATTTTGGCTAACCCAAGGTTTTAGCTCTGTGCTGTAAATCTGGCGGAAGTTCCAGCCAGTTGTTCCATACTGGAATGTTCCGTTTTCAATGCCAGTCCTTATGAGATGTCTATCTCCTTCCTTTATTAACTGGCGGCGAGTATCAAGGTTTTTGGCTATCGCTTCAATCAGTGCGTCTACTCCACCAAGTGCAACTTTCCGATTTACCAGTTTTCCACCTGCGCCAAACACACTGCTGATAATCGTGCCGTTGCCTAAATCGATAAAAATGTTCTGAGTTTTAGGTTGGATTAGGTTTAAAGACAATGCGTTAACCATCGCTCCAGACCCTTCCTCAACCACAGCGCTAACCGATAAATCAATGTGGCTCACACCCTTGTGATTGATTCGGATCGAGTGCTGCCCTTCGAGTGTTTTTTGAAGTTGTGATCCGAAAGCTTGGGAATCTTGGAGGCTGGCTACAACTGAAAGATTCCACCGAGCGCGTTGAGACATCGTACCCAGCGCACCCAAGAACAATTGCAAGCCATATTTGATTTTTCCAGCTCGGTCATCGACTGTCCGCGAGTATCCCAGTGGGTTGACTTGGTAGGCAGATTGACCAGCAAGCCACCGCTGTCCGATAAGGTCGGTACGATCACCTGAAAGATATTCAATCAAACTACCTTCAGCCGACTCTGGAACATCGTAAATTTCTCCGTGCAATGGCTGAACATAGGACGGAATGCGAACTTCGGCACTATCTACTATTAATTTGATGCTACCGTTACCACCGTCATATCCAACTGCCAGAAGTGGGGGAGATACGCCAGAAAACGGCACAGCCAGGGAAGTGCTTTGCATGAGGCTTATTCCTTAATTTAGTTGTAGAAAGTCGCAGAACCTTTCCAGCACATGACTTATACCTTCGTTCTCCCATTGCTAAGTCTTTGCAGAGTGGGTTGCCCGGTTGAGCCAGGAGTTGGGTGAGATAGGCGCTTGCTGCCTATGAATGCTACAATAGCGCTATACCTACAAAACTGCAAGCCTTAAAAAAGTTTTCCTTTTTTATAGTTTTAGCTCTCTAGCCTTTCACCGTTAAAGATGGCAATCTATAGGGGTAAGGCGACAAAGAGGCAAATACGCTTTGGAGGACGAAAAACCAGTAAAAATGTCCATCTACCTGTCAGAGGACACAAGGGCACGATTCAAATCAGCTTGTGCCCTTGAAAAACGAAGCATGAATGAAGTATTGACAGACTTCATTAACGAGTACATTAAGCAAAAAGAAGCCCCTCCACCAAACCCTAGAACTCGTAAGCGGAAGGAGTAATGATGTTTGGATGATCGCATCGCCATCTATTTATCCCACTGGAAAATAAATGAGGATCATGCTATATAGATTCCTTAGTACCTTTGTACTTAAGCAACAAATGTACTCATTTCTTGAAGACTAATTTCAGTCAAATTTTTACTTAAATATTGGCTGAAAAATAAGCAAAAAAAAGGAGGTAAGTCACCCGACAGAACTGGTTCATCTCAAAGAACCGAAGTTACCGCGAATTAACTCACCAACCCCAACAAAGAACCATTAGGTTCTCAAAAATCTTACGCTCATGGTACCTTAGAATCCCGGTAATTGTCCATGATGTGTAAGTGAGTTGGTTCAACCCAGGACACACACACACACACACCAAAAGACAAGCTAGGAAACTAAAACGACTTCCAGGACGGGTTGGATGAATAACTCCGGTGATGCCGGAAATTTTTGCATGAATCAAAAAGTTAGCTGGTGACTGCCTCCTTCACAACAAACGAAGGAGCGTAAACCCTGTGCAAGAATTAACAGCCGTTCAGCCCGTTGAAGAAAACAATCAAGCCATTGCGATTGACCAGCAGCCAGCTCTAGCAATCTCAGCCCCTCAACCTCCTAAATTAAAGCAGTTCGATATCCGAGAGTGGGCGAATCGCTTAACGCCAGTAGAAGGCAGAAAGAATGAATATCTGTGCCCGGAATGCGATAAAACGCTAACCATCGATTTGAATGAGGGAGCTTATCTGTGCTGGGCAAATGTTTCTCGGCAGAGTATCCGAATCCGAGAAGAGATCGCGCCTTCATTGCCAAAGCCAAAGAAAGTAATCACTGCTCCACCTAAGAAGCCTAAACCTGCCGTCAGTGAAAAGGTTAAAGAGGTTGTGGCTCTGCCTTTAATTGAGACTCGACCAGAACACATCAAAGAGTGGGTTGAGGGCAGTGGGATTTCCGAGGAATTAACCAATCGAAATCTCAGAAGCATTGACGATGAAAAAGAGATTGCAAGACTCTTGAACTGGAAAGCCTACACAGGCTCTCCTGGTTGGTACGTCCGCTCGGTCGATCCATCTACCGGGATGTATACAAACAGTGGACAGTTCAAGCCAGATATTCCAATCGATTTCAAGCAGGACGGCAACTCTCAGAAATACATCACTTTCCCTAAAGGCGGGAAGTTGCGCCCTATTTTCCCAGTGGTGGATATGGCTACCTGGGAAGCGATCGCCAAGAAACACGGATTGGAATTTCAGGGCAGCATTGACAAATCACGCAATGATAACGGCTTTTGGAAATGGGTTCTAGACAATCCAAAAGTGCCCATAGTAATAACCGAGGGAGGTAAGAAAGGGCATACTATCCTCACAAACGGTTGTGTACCCATTATTCTTCCCGGCGTTTGGGGCGGACAGCGCGATAAAAAGTACCTCACCGAAGACCTCAATATTTTTGTGGTTCCCGGCAGAGGTGTATTTTTAGGGTTTGATTCAGACCTGCGGGAAAACAAGAAGGTAAAAGCCGCACTCGATAACCTTGCAAAGTTGATTACTCAAAAGGGTTGTGTTCCGAAGGTTTTGGATTGGGAACCAGAGCAAGGAAAAGGCATCGATGATTTTATTGTGAGCCAAGGAGTAGAAGCATTGGATGAATTAATTGCGAAGGCTCTACCTTACGATGAGTGGCGATTGAAGCTTGAAGCTCAATTTGAGAGTAAGAAATCGTCATCCAAAGGCAAGTCTGAAAAACGCGAGAAACTTCCACTCCCAGACGTTCTAGGGGAGAAGATTGCGGAAGATTATCGGGACAAGCTTGCTTACAACGATGTGACTGGAATTTGGATGCGATACGAAGGAGATCACCCCGGCGTGTGGTCGCCCGAAACGAATGAGTTTGTCGAAAGCATGATATCGAGCATCCTCAAAGCACGCGGAATTAGCGGCTACGGGTCGCACAGCTTCGTCGTCAACATTGTCAAGAAACTGCGCTGCGAGTTATTGCAGCGGCGTTGGGAACAGCCGTCTGCTAACAAGCTACTTCCTTTTCACGATGGGGTGCTGGAATTGGCAACAGGCAAACTTTTGCCACACTCACCCGGCTATAAATTTACGTGGGCATTAGAACGCTCACACGATAGCAATGCTACCGATTGGAGTCTAATAGACCAATTCCTAACCCATGCCACAGGTGGGAATGACCGACTCAAGGAAATTTTGATTTGCTACTGCCATGCTGTTTTGATGGGGCGTGCTGACCTTCAAAAATTCTTGCATCTAACTGGGGTTGGTGGCAGCGGCAAGGGTACTTATATGCGACTCTTAGTTGACTTGATTGGGCAAACGAATGTCCACAGCTCAACACTAGAGGATTGGTGTGGGAATCGCTTTGAGGCTGCAAATGCTTTCGGAAAGCGCTTAGTCGTTTTTTGGGATGAGGATAAAGCACTCAAACAGTTAGGGCGATTTAAAAGCCTGATTGGTCAGGATTTGCTCAGAGGTGAAGAGAAGGGTAAAAAGGCTTTTCAATTCCGCTTCGATGGAATGGTCGCTGTCAGCTCCAACTTCCCAATTTTTGCAGGAGATAATTCCTCTGGGATGTCACGACGGGTTATCGGTATTCCATTCAATGCAACTATTGCCGCATCCAAACGCCGTGACCTGAGCAAAGATTTCCAACCACAACTGGCAGCCTTCACGAATTATCTTCTGACCATTCCTTCCCAGCGAGTCACAGAGGTACTACTCGGACTGGAAGCGGCACCAGAGCTTAACCAACAGTTCTGGGAATCTCGGATCAGAACTGATAGCGTTGCGGCATGGTTAAACGACCGGGTAATCCGAGATTCACTGGCGACAACACCTGTTGGCAATGATGTAGAAGACGAGCGAATGCTCTACGGTTCTTATGTGCAACATTGCCGAAAATCTGGTACACCAGCACGAGGTAATAAGAATTTCTCACCAGATTTATTGGAACTGTGCTGCACAATTCTGGGGTGGACTGAGATTGAAAAGATTCACACCAAAACCGGAAAGTTAATTAAAGGATTGAGGCTTCGGGATGATAGTCGGGACGGCAACATTCCGACCTATGATTACCAACTATTGCAAGAGGTGAAGGGTCAGGTGAAGGGTAGTGAAGGGTACGGTGACGGGTCAGAACCCTTACCCAGTAAGCCTGTGACGGATAGTGACGGGTTAAACAAAATTTCTAAGCCAGGATTGAAAGAGGATGAAAAACAATCAGCCGCAAATGTTCAACGGGCAACTGAAAATACAAATAAAAGTACATCCATAAAAGATGTAGAGCCTGACCCTTCACCATCCGTCACCCCTTTGCCCAGCAAGGCTCCTGACCCGTCACTTGACCCTTCACCTGACCCTTCACTCGCCCCTTCATCAGCAATGGGAGAGGAAGAGATAGGGCATGATTGCAGCCCAGAGGAGATTGCTAATATTGCCCAAATGATTCTCGAAGCAACCGATGGAATCTCGATCATGCAGGTAATGAGCCTTTTTGTGAACTCTAGCGAAAAAGCGAAGAAGGAAGTTTGGAAGCGCTTAACCCCAGAGGAACGGGAACGAATTGAAACCTCAAAAGCTCAAGCGCAAAGAGATGCACAACCTGGAGTTAAGTGTTGGGTGAAATGCCCTGAGGATTATGTGTGGAGAAAGGCTACGCTAATTTCCGTGCCTAAATTACCGGGAACAACATACTGGAGATTTCAGCTAGAGGATGACCTAAAGGGGGTAAAGAAAGATCAACTCATACACACTCGGAGAGATAGTGTTGAATCAAGTTGGTGGTTGATTGCTTAGTTTCGTCGCTGCGATCGCTTTCAATTGTTCGGAGGCGATCGCAACTGTTGTTTTCTGAAGTCGTGAGCGGAGATGTCTCCTCTTTCTTGTAAACCAATGGTTTTTTTTCAGTCCCAATTGGGACTGAAAGTTGCAGGGGTAAGTTTTAGGGATGGAAGGGCGTGACTGGTTATTTTGAAGAACAGATAATTAACGGATGCGGCTTCCTACAGATATTTAAATTGCTGGAGCGTTGATTTTAATTTAAAAATGCGAGCGCTCACACGCTATCATCCCTCCATCCGCACATAGAGCAATCCCAATGTACTGAGGGAGGCTTCTTCATCTCAAAGGGCATCTCACAGCAGGGACATCTGCCCGTAAACAAGGGGTGATAATCCAGTAGTTCTAGCTTCTCCTCTGGCGTGAATCGTTGTCGAGGAGTGGTAAATAGTTCGCTGATATAAGTTGGTCGCTCCAACACGAGATCGCCATTAACGAACCTCGTTCCCTTTGGTGCCCACACTTCCTCCGGTTCCTCTGGTTCGGCAGCGGGTTGGAAGTCGAGACAGCGATCGCCTGTGAAAAGAGACCTTTTTAAAGATAATTCGCACCTTCAATAACAATGCCTCAACAACCCGAACCAGAATTTCACATTACACTTGTGCAATATCATCTAGCTGTGTTCAGTGCCAAGCAACCGACTGAACTCGTCTTTGATAATTCCATAACACTCGCAGGAAATCGCTTTCAAGTCGGCTTGGTTCAGAATGGTGATTTTACCACGGCTGTAGCGGAGCGTTCCCGCTTTGCTGAGGGTGCTAGCTGCCACTGTGACGCCAGAACGGCGCGTGCCAAGCATCTGGGCGATAAATTCTTGAGTGATTAGAAACTGGTTTGACTCCACACGATCCTGAACGGTTAGCAGCCACCGGGCAAGTCGCTCTTCTGTCCTATGCATACGGTTGCAGGCGACTCCTTGAGAAACCTGAGTCAGCATTGCTTGTGTATAGCGCAACAGCAAGCTTTGCAGTGCCCCTCCCCGCTTAAACTCAAATTTGAGCTGCTCTGCCTTCATTCTCATGCCCTTGCCAGCGACCTGTACCAAAGCTTGGTTGCTCGTTTTGTTGCCTCCTAAAATTACGGGGAGACCTACCATTCCGTCATTGCCCACCAGACCGGCTTCAACAGTCGAGCCATCTTCCATCACGCAAACTAAAGAAACAATTGCATGATGGGGAAAATAAACGTATTCAATGGGTTCGTCTGGTTCGTAGAGGACTTGGCTGAGTGGGAGCGAGACGAGTTCTAGGTAGGGAACTAGGCGTTCGTACTCCGAAGCTGGCAAAGCGGCAAGAAGTCGATTTTTTATCGGCTGATGAGGAGCTTTGGGTACTGACATGAGGAGTTTCCTTTATTTAGCCGTGTTAGAAAAAGCATCTAACGGCAGTAAGGAGAAGAACTCAGTAACCCAATCTTAATACCAAAAGGTGTAGTTTCTAGATAGAAAGCGCACGTTTAACAAGCTAAAGTTTTACAGCAGCTTCCTTATCCTGTATTCATCCTAACGTGGTTTTAAGTATTCTCACATTAATAATATTTCCTAGATTCCTAGAGCAACTTTCTAGGTTATGTTGCAAAAACTTGCTGAAAAAAGTTTGGGTACAGAAATCGGGATGTAATCGCTGATTCTATATAAACTCTCAGCACTTTACTCCTAAATACATCGCAGCACTCCCGACCAAAAGGAACAGGATGTCGAATGATGCTCACCAGCACCAACTCTCCTCTTATTGACCACTTCTAAAACAGTTGATACTCTAAACGCCTGATTGTGCTGTAAAACTTAAGGCGAATTTCCATTTCCGTCTGCACTCTCCTCTGATTCCTCACTCACGTCTAGCGGCACTGTCGCAGGGAATTCACCTTGGATCAAGCCATTGCCGGATAAAATCCGAGCGTTGTTCCGCTTGTTTAGCTTTTGCTTCATAACGCTGTGCTGACAAGATTTGGTTGCGCTCGCGCGAATACTTCGCCATCTTATACATCAGCTCCACACGCTTTTGTAGAGAACGGATTGCCGCCCACAGTACCGACTCCTGAGCCGGGGACTGTCCTGCTACCAGAGTCTCTACTGAATAAGCGTGCCCCATGCGACAGATGTACTGGAGCAACCCGCTCTTATTTAGTTGGAACAAATTGCCGCCACAATCTGGACAAGTAAAGCCTGAGAAGGTTCCATGCTTTCTCAGTTCCCGTAAAGCGGCTCCATCTACTTCCACAACGTCGATATCCGTCTCAAAAGTGCTGGCTGTTTCCTCTTCCACAGGTTCATGGGCTAGACGCACTAAAACCGGGGCGATTGACGACAGCGGCAGGATAAAATCAACCTCTGTGTGTTCGATGGCGTTCTTTGGCATTCCTGAGAAAAAGGCGTCTGTTAGGTCTTGAACCACAGCCACACCCCCTTGTCGCTTCAAATCAATCAGTCCCGCCGTGCCATCGTCGAGGGTGCCTGACAGCACCACCCCAACTACCCGGCGTTTGTACGCTCTCGCTGCGGTGCGAAATAAGGGATCGACTGCCGGACGAGTACCTTTCTCTTTTGCCCCCTGCACCAAACGGATGTATCCGCGTTTCATCAGCAGGTGGTAATCTGGCGGTGCCACATAAATCCGCCCTAGCTCAATTTTCTCGTTGTTTTTAGCATGGTCTGCGTGCAAGAAACCTTCGCGGTTCAAAAGCTGCGGCAGAACACTCTTACCCCACGCTGGAAAGTGAACAACAACGAAAATCGCAGCCGGAAGATTCGGTGGCAAATCAGCGACCAATTGAATCAAGGCTTCCACTCCCCCTGCGGAAGCTCCAATAACAATAATGTCGTGACCAGGCATTTGCCTCTCCTGAGCGAAGAATGGGGAAAATCTATCCGATTGATGGAATAGGGTAAAAACTCTGCTCAATCAGGATGATTTAAGCTCCGGAGGTTTTAGCGGATTCCGACAAGGAAAACGTGCTTAGCGCGAAGCTCTATCCTTCACTCGCCAAGCATCTTTTTGAGAGAACCGCTATTTTCTGCCTTCGTCGTCAAGTTTGAAAGCAACGGAATTTTCAAAGCTTTAGCTTGCTTCTAAATAAGATAACAGCTAGTGTTTCACTCATCTTCGCGCTGGGGAATGAGTTTAGTCTGAACTTCTTCCGAGTAATTGGAAAAAGTGTTTCAATTCGTCCTGTAAACAGTCGTTTGTCAATGAAAATTTTTATGCCCTTTGCTCCAATTGAAGCGAAGGAAGGAGCAAAAAATCCCCCAGCTACAAGAGCCGGAGTACAAACCCCATCGAAAATTAATTGCAGTTGTGTCACTGGGTTAGGTGTGATTGAGTAAACGTGATATCTCCCTAACTAAGCTATCTGGTTCGATGGGTTTTGAGAGATGTTGTTGGAATCCAGCGATTAGTGCTTGTTGCTGGTTAAAGTCTCCTGCATAGGCAGTCAGAGCGATCGCCTTCACTTGTCCGCCTTGCTCTGTTGACAAAGTTCTCACCTGTTGCATCAACATATAGCCATCCATATCTGGCATCCCAATGTCACTCAGCAGCACAGTTGGCTTGAATCGCATGAGCATTGTCAAAGCTTCGGCGGCAGTCGTTGCGGTCATGACCTTTGCTCCCGCTTCTTCCAACACAAACGCCACAAACTCCCGTGAATCCGGTTCATCATCCACGACTAACACTTGAATCCCGTTTAAATCAGAAGCTGGCTCTGACGATGGACTGTTCTGATTAGCAGTTGCCTGTATAGGCATGAGCGGAAGTTTGATGGTAAAGATTGCACCCATCCCAGTCCCTTTGCTTTCGACTCCGACTGTCCCCCCGTGCAATTCGACTAAGTTTCGCGCGATCGCTAGCCCTAATCCCAGTCCCCCAAAATTTCGGGTTGTGGTGGTATCAGATTGGCGAAAGTAGTCAAAAACATAGGGCAAAAAGTCAGAGCCAATTCCCTGCCCAGTGTCGCTGACTGTGATGAAAGCGTGGGAGTCAAGGCGCTCTAACCGAATGTTTACCTGTCCCCCTTGAGGCGTGAACTTGACCGCATTGGAGAGCAGATTCCAAATCACTTGCTGCAACCGGGTGGAATCTCCCCGAACTAGACCCACATCCGGTTCAAAGCTTGTCGAGACTTGGATGGACTTCGCTTCTGCTGCCAGTCGTACTGTTTCTACCGCCGCCTGAATGATGGGAACCAGATTGAGCGAACTGACATTCAGATTGAGCTTGCCTTGGAGAATTCGGGACACATCCAGCAAATCTTCAATCAAGTCTGCTTGTAGTTGGGCATTGCGTTCAATCGTCTTTAATGCCAACTGGGTTTTTGCTGGATCTAGCTTGCCGCGCTGTAAAAGTTTTGACCAACCTAATATCGGATTGAGGGGCGTTCTCAGTTCATGGGACAGCACCGCCAGAAATTCATCTTTGATGCGGTTGGCGTTCTCGGCGGCTTCTCGTGCGATTTGTTCTTGCTGTAAGAGCTGTTCTCGTTCAGTCTGGGCGCGTCTAAATTCTTCGATATCTGTGCTAGTGCCAAACCACTGTACAATTTCTCCCGGCTCGTTCCGAATGGGGATCGCGCGGGAGAGAAACCAACGATAGGTCTGAGTAGCCCAGTGTTTCAAGCGAAATTCAACTTGATAAGGTGTTTCTGTGGCAAGCGCAGTCCTCCACATTTGACTCGTCATCTCAAAATCATCGGGATGAATCACTTGAAGCGCATAGTAAATGTCTTGAGTCTGCTCTAGGGTCAGTCCGGTATAAGTAGTCCATTGCTGATTCACATATTGCGTGTTGCCTCCAGCATCGGTTATCCAAACCTGTTGCGGCATCGCGTCCGCAAGCTGGCGAAATTGCGCTTCCCGTTGCCTAATGGTGGCTTCTGCCTGTTTGCGAGCGCTGATGTCGGTAAACACGATTGCTACCTGGTGCATGGCGGCATCGCCGACCCGCGACACCAAAACGTCAAACCAGCGTGAGAGCGCATCCGCTTTCACTTCAGTTCGGATAGGCGCACCTGTGTGAATGACTTGTGCGTAGAGGTCATTCCAATACTGTTCCACTCCCGGTGCGAGTTCGCTTGCTGTTTTACCTTCTGGGTTGACAATGCCAGACTGCCGCTCGAAGGCGGGATTCACTTGCAAAATGCGGTGCTCAACCGGCTTGCCATCCGCATCGAATAGCACTTCAACGGTGCAAAAGCCTTCGTCGATCGACTCAAACAACCGGCGATAGTGTTCTTCAGATTGACGCAGGGCGACTTCTGCCTGTTTACGCTCGGTGATATCTACCGCCGTTGCGTAAAGCACCCGTTCTTCTAAGTGGGGCTGCGCTCTCCAGAGCAACCAACGGTAGTCGCCCTCTTTGTGCCGATAGCGGTTTTCAAATGCCAACGTTTCGGAGCCAGATAACACGCTGACGCTTTCCCCGACCGATGCGACAATATCGTCTGGATGCAGAAAATCAGTCCAGGGGCGGGAGGTCATTTCGTCCGGTGTCCAGCCGAGAATGCGCTCAAAGGCGGGGCTGACCCAGTGAAAATACCCGTGGCTGCTCATAATCACTTGCAAATCTGACCCAAGCGCCAGAAAGCGATCGCGTTCCTGCTCCACTTTTTGCCGTTCGGCTTCGATGCGCTTTATCTCGGTAATGTTGGTAAATAAAGCAGCAAATTGATGACTTTGTGGCGCTCCAATGCAAAAGGCGTTGACATTAAACCAACGGTTCATTGCACTCGCTTGCTGCTCAAAGCGAACGGGTTCCCGGTTTCGCACAAGGCTGCCATAAATCTCAAACCAGTAGGCTTCATGATTGGGAACCAGTTCCCGCATCGTTTTACCACTCGCTTGCTCCAGTCCGGTTAGCCGTTCAAAGGCCGCATTTACTTCCAGATATCGATAGTCAATCGGTTCATCGTTCTCATCAAACAGCATTTCACAGATGCAGAAGCCCTGGTCGATTGACTCGAACAACGTGCGGTATTTTGCTTCTGATTCGCGCACGGCGAGTTCCATGAGCCTGCGTTCCGTGATTTCCCGTGAAATGCACAACAATCGCTCAACTTGCCCATCAGCCCCGCGAATCGGGCTGATTTTGTGATCCCACCATTGGAGTTCGCCGTTGAGTGTTAAATAATCTCCTTGAAAGGTACAAACCTCACCGTCCCTTGCAAGGGCTATCGCCTCGATGGCCGCTTGCTTTACTGCTCCTTGCCAAAATTCTACCCAAGACGTGTTGAGGAAAGGGGTTATATCCTGAATGCCCAGCCGCACTTGCCCCGCTTGGCTCATGAACAGAATTCGCCCTTCTAGGTCGAATACCTTGATGCAGTCATCACTACTGTCAAGGAGCTGCTGAGAAAACTCCTGGCTTTGACGCCACGCCGTTTCAGGAATTCCCTGCGAACTTTGAAGTGAATCTTTTTTTGCCAAATTAGAGTCAGAGCTGTGGAGGCTATCATTCATAGGTCTCCTCCTTACTTCCAGAAGTCTTTGAGAAGTATTTGACGAGCAAATCTTTACCTGTATCGCCCATCTGATGTAGCAAGTATTCAATCTGCTTCAACGCAATCGGCAAGGGCTTAGTCCGCCCATTCTCCCAACGATTGACGCTCTGAAATGAAACCCCTAGCTTCTGTGCAAACTTGGTTTGTGAGAGTCCCAGACGTTGCCGAGTTTCCCGCACGAGAGATGTTAACTCGGACTGGTCAATTACAGGCATGAAGCACGAGCCATTAAGTTACATTCTCACCAACTATACCAAGTGTTATAACTGACCTTCTACCTATCAATAGACAGAACCTTTGCAATACAATCGGGTCAAGAAGCGATAAACAGCTCGATTGAATAACTCTTTTGTTGAACCTATTTTTAAAAGTCAAAAAATTTTTTCTGAGCAATTATCCTTTCAATGTTGAAGATAAAAGTATTTTTCTTTAACCCAGAATACACTTATTTGATGACTGTATCTCCTACTAGCGCTCTCATCCAGGGTAACGATTCAAAAGTCCTGCTCGCTCAACCCATAACGGTGATTGGAGTTAAGACAGGATTTTTCTTTAAGTCGTTATAAGAGACTTTCTTGGCCTGTTCCACAATTGGGAATAGCATTGATAGGGTAGCGGTGGCGTGAACAGCGGTCGATGGCCGACTATTTTTGATGAATCATTTATCTCATGCGTCGGTTAAGTGGATGACGGGAAAATTAGGCATTGACAAGTAGTGACCCTGATGCAAGATTCAAGAGAACTTAAACTGGATAAAATTTCTTCTTTTCCCAGTCGTACTCCTAGATCCAACCATCTGGATCTAAACTTGACTTTGAGGCGATTATTCTCATTTCGTCCCAATTGGGACGGTCTCCGGTAAATCCCAATGGTGTAATCGCGCTAAGCAAATTTATTTTTGATTCGGTAGCGCTGCTGATGAATCTCGCACAATTCTCATCACGGTGTTTTTTGAAAGCCCTAGTGACTCGGCAACTTTCCGGTAAGAGCGTCCTTGCCGTGTTAGCTCCAACACCTTTAATTCTTTCTCGCGAACTTGAGACGGAATGTACCCCGGTTCTCTACCGAATCTTTGACCTTTCGATTTAGCCGCTGCCATGCCTGACCGTACTCGCTCTTTGATTAGGTCGCGTTCAAATTCTGCCAGCCCTGACATCAAGGTTGCGATTAACTTCCCGTGTGGTGTGGACAAGTCAAATTCCAATCCAGTCTGAGCGATGAGCGACACTTTTCGACTTTGTAGTTCTTGAAGCGTAGTAATTAGGTCGATAGTGCTGCGCCCCCATCTGGTTAGCTCGGTTACGAGAACTGCGTCAATTTTTCGTGCCTGTGCTAATGCCAAAACTTTCTTGCGCGCAGGTCGGTCGTCTCTTGAGCCTGATGCCGACTCTCTAAAAATTTCGACCACTTCAAAACCTGCCCGTGCTGCATAAGCGAGTAAATCTTTTTCTTGGCGATCGCAATCTTGTTCGCCCGTACTCACTCGGCAGTAAATGACTGATTTTCGTAGTTTGATCTGTCCCATTTAAGGCTCATAAAATCTAGCGGCTGAAATCCTTATCCCAGCGCTTTTTTAATGCTTCTTTTATTGTCCCATCTAGGGAAGTCTTTTATTGGGACAACTGACTCAGCTAAGAGGGTGTTTTGGTTAAATTGATGTACAGTGCCAAATTAAATGACATCAAGACTTTCTTTGTGTCACTCGCGCAAAGTTTCTCTACTGCAAGATTGCAGAAAAAGTTTGCGTGCGCGATCTATTACCAACTCCTTGGGGATTTGAATAAGTATAAGCGGCTGAAATCACCTTAAACCTTGAATCAGACATAATTCATCAGAGGTAAGGTGGACTCCTCATAGAGCAGAAAGCGAAATCCTGTTTGTAACGAATAATAACGGATTAAACAAATTCCCCAAAGAAGGACTGATTGAGGACGAAATACAATCAGGTGCTTGAGAGATAACTCTTAAGTAGCAGTAATCTCCCCGCAGAAAACCCACGGGTGCACTCGCGGCCTTCTCACTGAAAGGGGTTCCAATGTGACTCGGTTTGATTTCATTGGTAACTGGTACCACATTTAAAAAAGTCATCATCAATGGCATGACTGGAGTTTTGCAGTATGGGCAGAATCCCTCTCCAATCAGTTCTATTTCCTAGCCTTCCTGTTCTCTAAAATTCTAAATTAGGAGTTGTAATGAAAAAATTATCACTTCGATTACTTATTGCTTGTGTCATTGCTTTTCCCCCTTGTTTCGTTGGTTATTTATTGCTTCTTTTCTATACCGTTCCACATCTACTCCGTTCGGATAGTGCTTTCTTAACTTATTCTGGCTTTTATCTTCAATTTCCCAGCCTGATTGCACAAGTATCTAACCTTCAATGCGTAACCAATGGTCAAAAAGATGCAGACGAGTATTCCTACTACTGTCGTTTTAATGTGTACTCATCAAATATTGAGCGGTTCATTAAGCAGCGGAAATTACTGGCTCAGGAGTTTGAAGCTTGTAGAGACATAGATATAACGATGGGACCAGGCCACTTCTCTCCAGAACCAACATGGGGGCCGTCAGACCTTGAGGGTGAAGGAAAATGCTACGTAACGGAGTCCCATGATCCACTTCTGCTGATACACTCTCCGGAAAATCAACTTGTTTATATACAGGATGCTGATTAGTCAAGCTAATTTTGTCTTTGTTATAGACAAAAGGGTTAATCCTGAAAGTACAACTGGTGGCGTCCTAGCAAATTAAACTCTCTCGTTTCAAGGTCGATTACTTTCCAAGCCAGACCCCTCGATATATGAATTTCTCTCTGAATGGAAGGGGGCAAGAAAAGTACAGTATCCCTATGACTAGAGCTATGGACTAGTCTTACTCGATTAAAAACTTAGGTAAAAGTTTTATTTTAAAATAGAGGAAACTTATGAAGCACAAAAATGGGTTTACTTGTTTTATTGTTGTATTTATATTACTAAGCGGTTGGAATTTTCTAGGAAGCTATTATCTAGAGCGACCTTTTCCCTTTTATCCTTTAATTGATACAAAACTACCCGCAGGTTTTTCTCAAGCTAAGTTTGAAAGTATTCAAAACGGAATGACTAAAGCTGAAGTTTTAAGAATTTTACCGGCTCCTGTCCCTAGGAGAGAATATGATGAAGAATGGAGTATTAGTGATAACGATTGGTATTATGGTCAAGATGATGCATGTCTTTTCGGAGATTTTGCTTGGTATGAATTTAGAATATATTTTAATGACGAAGGTAAGGTGATTAGAAGGTACTATGAAGTACATATGAATTGAAGAGCGGTTTAGTTTCGCTGAACTTCTGTTGTAGCTAGTTTATATAAAATACTAGCTAAAATACATTAATCACCTAAAATCAGGCAAAAAAGGTGGAGACTTTTGTTTGACTGTGGAGTAAAGATATAGCAGCCAGGACTTAATCCAGGTGACTGCCTAAACTATCGAACTAACTCAAGTCAATCCTCTTTCTTCCTCTTGCTTAGCCATTCATTGAGCAAAGATTCTATCAAACTACTTAAATTCAATTCACCTTGGCGCTGCCTCTTTTCCTTCTTCTCTTTCAGCAATTCAGTTTGAATCTCCAATAGTAGATCGTATGGGATTAGTGCAGATATTTGGGTGAAGTCAGGATTGCTACGGCGTCCTTTCGGTCGTCCAACTTTACGAGGTTCAATCGCTTCCTGTGGTGGTTTTATTTGAGCTGGTTCTATAGGAGTTTTTTCTTCTAGTTGCTCATCTTTGTTACGAGCTTGGTTAAGCAAGGATTTAAACATCGATTCGTCTCTACCTTTTTTAGGGGTCACTTCAATACCTCCTTGCCCATTGCCACATATCCTTTCCAACCATCTAAAGCTCGTGGGTCGGGATAATCTTTAACTGTGACACCGAGTAAAGGCGATCGCTCAAAGGCAACTAATCTTTTGATTTCAGCTTTGAATATTGGCAGTTTTAAATCTTCTAAAGATTGTCGAGCATCTTTAGCAGCGGCGGAGCGTGCTGGAATCTGGGTCAGTAAGATTTTGAATTTAGCTCCCAGTGGCTGCAAAACTTCGACTGTCTGTGCCAGAGCATCTAAATCCAATCCGCGTGGAGTTGTCGGCAGTACGAGTAGGTCGCATCCATCAGCCAACTCTTCAAAATCTTCAGGAGAGGGGCGAGCTGCTGTATCGATAACAGTGTGTGTATAGTCTTTGATATATTTGGGTGCTGCTGTTTCCGAGACGACTTTGAATGGCAGTTTGTCAGGTCGTGCCCAAGTCAGTGCTGAGCGATTTTTATCTGCATCAATGAGCAAGGTTGGGGCTTTGGTTTGAAGGTAAGCTGCCAGATGGATAGCTGTAGTAGTTTTTGAGCAACCACCCTTTAGGGATGCGATCGCAATAATCATGGTGTTTTCAGAAGTGCTTCTACAAGCCTACCTGAAAGGATGTTCCACTGAAATAACAGTATTATGCGTATGCAAAATTACATAAATTTAGATATTAATTTCTTTCAAGTATGACAGATTGAGAGGGTTAGACTCCGCCTAATTGGACTCTTTTAGGCGGAGTTGCTCTCAACGATGAACGAATTCATTAAAGTTCATGTCCGTTAAATTAACTTGACCAATTACTGTTTTAGGCGGAGTTTTTATGGGAAGCCAGTCTGTGCCACCGATAAAACAAGCAAGACCAGACAACGAGCGTCAGTACCTAACCTTGGATGAGATGGAGCGATTGATAGCGGTTGCCAAGAAAATAGGGCGTTATCCACACCGAGATTCTACGCTTCTACTCATAATGTACCGTCACGGGCTGCGGGTTGGGGAAGCGGTCAATCTCCAGTGGAGCCACGTAAACTTCAGCTCCAAACATTTATATGTGCAGCGTTTAAAGAAAGGTTCTCCATCCAACCAACCACTCTACGGAGATGAAGTGCGATTGCTCCGGCAGTTGCAGAGAGAATATCCAGATTCGCCCTGGCTGTTCATTTCAGAAAGGAAAGCTCCACTAACAACAAGAACTGTGCGAGATATCGTGTCCAGGGCAGCAGAGGAGGCAGGGTTGGGCTATTCAGTTCACCCGCATATGATTCGCCACAGCACAGGTTTCTATTTGGCATCAAGGGGATACGATACCCGAAAGATTCAGGATTATCTAGGACATCGACAGATACAGCACACCGTCAGATATACCAAGCTAGCACCAGGGCAGTTTGAGGGGCTGTGGGAATGAGTGAATTTTACCGCTGGTAACACGGTTACTAGTGATAGTGATTGAAGTATCTGCAATAGCCCTTTCTTAGGCTGGTGACAAGGATTTCTTCTACAATTTAATTAAAATTATATTAGGAATATATACGAGTGAGATTTGGGGAACTTTTGCAGTATCTAGGGAATTCTGTTGTGTACTACCCTAGGGTAGCTAAAGCTACTGGTGGCGTGACGGCTTCCATTTTTTTTTGCCAGATTATTCATCGGCAGTCTCAATTAAACAATCCCCATGAGTGGACAAGAGTAAATTTTGATGAAATTGAAGATGAAACTGGTCTGAGTCGTGTTGAACAGGAACTAGCTCGGAGCCAACTTGTAGGACGAGGTATTCTAAAAGAAAGAGCATTTCGTGGTAATGATGACATAATGGAATTCTTGCCGGATATTAATGCTTTTGAAAAGAGATTGAATGAGTTTGGGCAGGAAGGTTCTATTAGTTCTAGTTTTAATCCCAAAAAAACAATTGTTTTACACCAGCCTGATCCCTCAAAAGCTGACTCTAAAAATAGTTCAAACACTCTATATTCAAAAGCTACAACGGAGACTGTAATACAATCCCCTTTAGAGGTGGTTAAAAGCTCACATTCTCAAGCTGAAACTATCAAAGTTGATAAATTTTTTCCAGTGCCGCGTCAGCAAATTGCTGTGAAAGTCACACCTAATTATCAATTTAACGGTCCCTGGGAATCTCCTGAGCAATTCAAGGAGTTCCAAAAAGCTTTATTAGAATATTTCAAGAATCAGGGAGTTCATAACCCGTCTGGATGGGTATTTAAAATTGTAGATGGAATAACAAAAGGTGTAGTATCGCCATTTTGGGATGAATTTGCCGCTGGCATTCCATTCGGAGAAAGTCAGAAAATAAAACGGGACTGGGAAATTGAACCAGGGGTGCCATATCCAGCTTTTGAGGAGGAGCGTATTCAGTATTACATCCATAAAGGAGAGCCGCTAGAAGTGGCGGTAGCTAAAGCACGTTCTGAACTTAGAGATCCAGTTGTAGGAAAAGATTTATGGGATGGTTTTTTGAGGAAGTGCGATCGCATTGCAGATGAGGCAATAAAAGCGAAAAAACTAGGAGTAGCAACACCATACTTACCACCGTCTTTTACGGATAAACCTCAAATCACAAAGCAGAGCGTAATAAATAAGCTGGCGATAGTTTCTTCTCAATTTTCGCTAGCATCATCCAGTTCCGAAAACCTTGCTAATCTAAGTTTAGACCAAGAAAAAACTGAAAGAAAAATATCCAATCCAGGATGTAATATTCCCACTCTTGATTCTTTACAAAAAGCTTATGAAAACCTTATGAGTAGAACTTTGGTTGAAAAGCAAATTGCTGAACATCCAGAATGGGGATACGGAATCGTTGATGGTCAAGTGATAGATTTGATTCCATTTTAGTGGTAGTAAATATGAAACGAATTGATGAAATTGATGCGTTTTTTTCAGGGCGTCCTCCTCTTTCAGAGAAGGAAAGAGCAAACCTAAATCGGGCAAGAGTTCAGCAACACAAAGAAGATGGATATCAACATCTGACTGAACTTTGTCGTTTAGGTGAGTATGAAGCAGCAAGACAACTTGCAAATCGAAATCGTAGCTGGGGTTATGAAATAGTTGGCGAAGAAGTGATAGATATGAACAAGTAATCAAGCTCTCCTTAAGTAAGGAGTTCGAGTAGCAGTAATTAGTGTGCAGTTGGCTCAGCGAGAGTTGAACAAAAAAGCAACTTCAGTCAAACCATTCCAGCAGCTCCCAAAAGTCTAAGTGGCGGTTTTCTATCCAAAAACCGGATAAATCTGCTAGTTTCAGGTTCTCGAGAGAGTATTCATGCAGAGACCTAGTTTTAAGTTCACGAAGATAAACTTCCCAGTTTTCCTCAAACCAGGGAACTCGTTTAAGCTTTTCAGCCCTAATTTGTTCAGCCTCTTGGATTGCTGCCAGAGTTCCCGTTAACGGAGGAAGATTTAAAAGCCTAGAGAAGTTTCTTGCTTCATCTATATTCATTGTTCATTTACCCTTACTTAAACAATTTTAAACTCTAGCTGATGACTTTCTTAAAAGTTATGGGTGAAATGATCGACTACGTTTGTATTGCTGAATTCAAAATTTACAAAACAAAAAAATATAGTAAAAATATAGTTCAGCGTGCTAAGTTCAGGTTTTCAACTTGATTGGGAACCCCATCTGCTCAGAAATTGGCTTGTACTTGCTTGCTCTTGCTGCATATCGAGCATAGGCATCAGACAACGCTTCTACCGGAGTTTCCCAAGTACCTTTACTGGAGAATGCCTCAGGTTCTTCCTCTGGAGTATCACGCTTGCAAACAACTGCTGCCCAATATGTAGAGGTATTGCCACAACCTCGTCTACCAACAGTCCAGTCTAGCCCTTGCTCTTCAACAAAGGAAATTAATTGTTCTAGTTTCTTGGGGGGCAGTCTTTTTTTGATAGAGGTCAAACTCTTTTTTGATGAAAGTTGCTAATGCGTTCGTTCCGCTCAGTAGGCTAATTGTCGAATTTGGATAATTCTATTTCACGTTTTGGTAAAATATTTTATTCCTGCCGTTTAAAAGCCCTTATCGTAAAAAAACTTAAAGTTTTTGATATTTAAGGGCAACAATGAGTTGAAAACAATAAATAATTTGTTATCTGACGCCTGCTAATATTAGCTACGACAAATAAATTTTTATCCACTATTTCTTAATCAGTATATTTCTTCTCAGTTTCTAAACTTAAACAAGTTTGCAGGCTTCTTGGATGCGGCAGGCACAAAATAAGCAGATGCCGAATAAGGTGCGATCTCGTGGAGTCTGCAAACCCTGATTGAATAGAAGCTGGATTTCTTCTAAAGATAAAACCTTCGCTTTCCCGTGTCGATCTATCTTCATTAAGGCTACCCATCAATGCCCAATGATTTACCATGATTTTTGGTAGCTTGTCTAGCTCAACTCTTAAACCCCAAGACCCAATTGGAACTTGCAGTGTCAAAAAAAAGGGAGAACGCTGTGACGCGAGAAGGTGAGTAGTGGCTAGCTCTCCAGATAGGTACTGCACGTATTATTGCAAACTGGGCATTTATATCTTCTTATTGTTGTCGTTGAGTTTGGCAGTTTAGTGACTCGTATTAACTTTCCTTTATTGTCATAGCAGCCTGTACAGAAGGGACCATCATCATACACATAGTAAAGCCCATCTCTAACCATTGGTTTAAAGTTTGGACTTTTGAGTTTGTCATTTTCTTTTTTGAGGGTACTTACTTCCTCTTTCAAATTATGGTTTTCTTGAAGTTGTTCTGCTAAACTTATTTGAGTCTCGGCAAGTTTTACGCTTAGCTCACCGATGATTCTCATAAGTTCGCCACGTTTTTGAGTGTCTTTGACTTCTTCCGCATACTGAGCTAATACTTTTAACCCGTCTATAGCAGCCTTACCAGCAGTAATTGCTTTTAACCCATCTACCATGTGTTTTCTTAAATAAAGAACGCAAAGGAATATTGAAATTATTACTCATAGATAAGGTATTTAATTTTTTGCAGCGGTTCAGAAGTCTTGCTCAACCAACCCAGAACGGTCGATTGGAGTTAACAGAGGACTTTCCTGCAAGTTGGAATAACAGAATAAGCCAACGTAAACCGAGCCAGAGCGGGAAGAAGTGATCAATGCGATTGAAGATATATGTAGCGAAAAGACCCAATTGTGAAAGATAGGGGTAAAGGGCGATCGATCTCTGGCTGAGTCCCAATTGGGACTTGAGGGGTGTAATAAAAAACTACCCCGTTGAAAGATAGGGTAGTCAGATACATCGAACCTACATACTGCATTCAGTTTTCAGTTTGTATATCCAAATTTTTATAAATTTGTCTTGTGATTGATTTATTAATCCTCTGAAGAGACATAGATTAAAAGACGGAGTGTGGGACATGGTACGCCCCAGCTTGAGGCGCGTTGTATCAACTCCAGAAATTTGTCTTATAAACGGTGGATTGCAAAACACCTATGGCTGAAAATCTTTATTGCTTTTTGCGGGAGAACTTGGTGAAATACAGCGAATTTTTCGAGAAACTTACAAAAAATTCCCCATATCCTTGGCAGCAATCCTTTAGCCAGTGGAACGGAAAAAAGGTTGCTGTTGTGTCTGCACCGACCGGAGCAGGTAAAGAGTCTGGTGCGGTAGTACCCTGGCTATACGGACATGATTGCAAGCAGGATGTCCCCAGTCGATTAATTTATTGTTTACCTACACGCGCACTGGTCGATCAAGTTCATTCCAATATTAAAAAGTTGTTAGATGCTAGTGGTTTAGATATATCAGTGCATTGTTTAAAGGGCGGATTAATTGAACACGGGTATGAAGATTGTATTGTTAACAAGGCAGTAATTGTAGGTACTCAGGATCAGTTGCTAACTCGTGCCCTTAACCGAGGGTACTCAGTTCCTTGGAGCCAAAGACCTAAACACGCGGCAGCATTAAATAATGATTGTCGATGGATCTTAGATGAAACTCAATTGATGGGAGTAGGATATCCGACAGCAGTTCAATTACATCAACTAAGGCGGCAATTAGGTACTTATGGAAAATCTGAATTAGCAGTAATGTCTGCAACGATGGATTTAAACCCGTTAATTGAATTTGGCTGTGATTACGAAGAATACGGGTTATCCAATGATGACTACAATAATAAGTACCTAGAAGCAAAACTAAAAAACCCTAAGTCTTTATCCCGAATTGTAGTGCAGAATGAACAAGACATTGCAGCACTAGCTATTGCTAACCATCAATCAGGAACGCTCACCCTAATCGTATTAAACACAGTAAAAAAAGCTAGGCAGGTTGGAGACGAGTTAAAGAATTCTGGCATCCCATTGTTGATATTACATAGCCGCTTTTTGGGATGGAAGCGCTCAGAGCTGCAACAACTTCTTTACTCCTTTGAAGGCATTGTAGTTGCTACCCAAGTCGTAGAAGCTGGTGTTGATATTGACTCGCGCATTCTCATCACTGAACCGTGCCCCTGGTCATCCTTCAAACAGCGAGTAGGAAGGTGCGGCAGAACAAATATGGCTCAGGAGTCTAAAGTTTTTTGGTTATCAAAAGGAAAACTTGATGAAGAAAGCGACAAATCATTCCTGCCTTATAAAAAAGCTGATTGTTTATGGACAGTAGAGCAACTGTTGAAGTTAGATGATGTTGGACTAATTTCTTTAGATGGAATAAAAGCTCCATCTAAAGCTGTTGAGGCTGAATTGATTGAAGAGTGTGAAATCAACCAGTTCTTTACCCGCAACGATTCAAGTTTCTTGGCATCAGATTGCGTCCGAGATACAACTAGCTTGAATTGTAGAGTTTTTTGGTCAGCCCAACCTCCCAAACACATTCCGCATCAAGACTCGTTGTGTCCAGTTCCCATTTACGATCTGGAAAAGTTGATTAAAGCCATCTCCAACCAACCTTACGTTTGGGATGATGGCTGGAAACTTCTTCATAAGTTAAATCCAGGTGATGTGGTGTGCTTGCCTTATGAATCTGGAGGTTATGACGATAACTTAGGATGGACAGGCAATGCAAGTGATCGCCCTACACCTTATGAATTAAAGTTTGTCAAATTCTATGACGACGATCCGCCATTTCCACATTGGCTGGCGTTAGATGTTCACTGTGGCGATGCAGCACAATTTCTAGAGTCTTATCGTCCGATTCTCTCTAAGTTTATGAACGAGTCTGAGATAAACCTGCTAGTTGACTGTGCTAGATGGCACGACTGGGGAAAAGCGCATGAAATTTGGCAGCAATATGCCAATGGTTCAAAATTCAATAATTTAGTTGCCAAGTCCACTCACTACAACAGCCCTAAAATAATGAATGGCTATCGCCATGAGTTAGCCAGCGCGATCGCTGCCGCACAGCATGGAGCAGATTTTCTTGCTCAATATATAATTGCAACCCATCACGGCAAAGTGCGCGAGTCTTTAGTTGAGGCAGATGGAAAGCTAAATTTTGAAGCTCCAAGAGGTGTTGTTTTAGGCTCCAAACTGCCGGCCTGCAAATTGGGCGGAGAACATAAGCCGGAAACCACTCTGAGTTTTTACCCAAAACAATGGCGACACAACGTCCGCGAGCTTCTCAAGAAATTTGGTGCTTTTAAGCTTTGGTACTTGGAAACCCTGATCCGGAATGCTGACGTGGAAGCATCGATGCTCCGGCAGAAGGAAGCGAGAAATCGTTAAAGAAATATAAAGGTGTTGTCTTTTATTAGACTAGCTGCTACAGTTAGTACAACTGTTTCATTAGGACAAGTATGCAAGCCCCAGCTTTTTCAAGAGTTGGGTGTGTAGAAATTCCTGGGTGTAATTCAAGCTCAATGCTTGGATGGCTCAAAGGCTTGGGATTAATGGCTGTAACAGGTAAACGGGGATTCTGGCAATCAGGCCGTTTTTACCTAGAAGCGAATTCTATTAACGAAATAGTAGAAACCTTTCTGCTCAACTATTGCCCTAAGCCTATTGCCGCTCCTTGGAATAAAGCCTCTGGGTTTCTAAAGACTGGAGGTGTTAATACATACCTCGAAGCTAAAGCGGAGCGATGGAGTAATGTCGCTACAACATTCAAACGCATCCAAGACAGATTAGAACAGGAGGACTTAACAAAATCTAGTAGTGAACTAAAGCTTTTACTTTACCCAGTCTTAAGGAGAAACGTTCGCGAACGTTCGTTTCAAAATTGGTTGGCATCAGCACTGCTTATTCGTGAAGTCAAGGGGAAGCCAAAAGCTGAAATTAATCCATTACTAGGTACAGGTGGAAACGTTTCAACTGTCGATCTAGGTGCAACCTATCTAAGTTGTTGTGAAACCGTTTGGGATTTACAAACTGGAGATATAACCCAAACTGCCAGAACTTTTGTAGAAGCAGCAATTGCTAACGTACCTTTAAAAGATTCATTGGTTAAAAGCGGTATTCTCTGCCATCTTTCGCCCATTGCGGATTTTCTGGGAGAATTGCACAATACCTCTGAAGTTGAAGATTATCCTGGAAATGGCACTAGTTCTCAGTTAGCTAATCCAGTGGACTTTATCCTAGCAATTGAAGGACTATTAAATTTTTCAGGCAATCTGTCGGAATTAAAGGATGGGGAGTTCCAGGGCTGGAGTATTGCAGTCTATCCACTACTTCTAGAAGTTAATTCTGGCAGTGCAGATACGAGCGATCGCAGTCAGTTGTCAAAGTATGAAGTCTGGTTGCCTATCTGGAACGAGCCGATGGGTGTTGAAAGTTTCAGAGAAGATATTTTATCTGATTTGAGATTTAGATTGGCAGAGCAAGTCAATGACACGATTGATTTCTTGCAACTACTTGCAAATTGTAGTGAAGACTTAAAATTCAATCGCTATGCTCGGTTTGGATTCTGGAGGCGCAAAGGGCAAGGAAATTACGCTATTCACATTGGATTAGCCGAACCAGGAAGTTCAGATATTGGCTCAGAGTTGAGGCAGTGGAGAAAATTTATCAAACCGCATCCACAGCAATCTAATCAACTATATAACTTGCTGATGGCGCTAGAGCAATCTCTAACAGCTCTAGCGAAAGGGACAGCTTCTATTCAAGAGTTACTCATTCTTTTAGGAAGAGTTGAACTTACTCTTAGTGACCAAAACACACCGTATCATCCACCTCAACCCCGGCTTTCAGAGGAATGGGCAAAGCAAGCTTATGCTGAAAAACCTTCTCCAGAGTTTAGATTAGCCGCAGCACTGGCTAGTGCTGACCTAAGGCGGCATATATCTAAAGCTCGGTATTCCCCGACTAAAAATGTTTGGTTTTGGTCAAAACAGACGCATCCTGTGCGGGGGCAATCTTTAACAGTATTAGCGGATGACTTAATGCGGCAGTGGGACGAGGACGATTACCATCCATCGGAACGGTCTCACCTCAACGCATCCTTAACTGACATTCAACAATTTATTGAGGGAGCACTAGATGAGACTCGCATTTTGGAATTAGCGTTCGGATTGAGTTTATGCCAGATTCCAAATAATTTATGGAAGTCTCAATCTGCATCTATTCCAGCCGCTTACAAAGTAGCAGCCAGATTGTTATGGGATAAAAAGCTTAACCTAAATCGAGCTGCTATAAATGGGTTGCGTCGAGGCTCTACTATACCCCTGCAATCCCAAGCTAGAAAACAGCAGATTAATCTGGCAATTCCTCCAACCACCAGTAATGGGCAGTGTATAGCAACTGCTCTAATCTTTCCTGTAAAAATTTGAGGTCGTTATGTCTTTTATCAAAGTCGATGCATCGTTTGAAAGCCTTCTTTATACTGTCAAACCCCCTTCTTTCTTAGATGTTGGTATTTCTCAAGCCTATTTACCTTGGGGAAACCGACATGATGTACTGCTCAATTCCCCTCAAGCAACAGCTAACCAATTTGAGGCTTTAATTTGGGATAGTGCTAAAAACAGCCTGATTTCAGAACTTGAGGGGTTACCTTACGTTGAGATTATCAATTCATTAACTGGAAAGTTTGCCGCCAGCACTCTCACGCTTCCGCATCGAATTGGCACAGCTTATTTGGCTCGGCATAAAGATGCCAAGTTAGGAGATAAGCGTTTTCGGGATGTACTCAAAGAGAACGTAAAGACTGAAGGGATCTATCCTGCTGTGTTCTCGCTCGATCCTATGTCAATCGTATTGGGATGTTTTCTTAGCCATATTCAAGGCTCTATGCGAATCCCGCGTGTATTAAGCGGTCAATTCATTGCCCAAAATGCAATCGCAATGCCTACAGGTGGTGCCAGTATCGATCCAATCTCAGCCGCAGGTGATTCTGTTAATCTAGGGCATTTTGTAAAAGAAAAAAAAGTAGGCGGGAAAGTTAAGGTTGAAAAAATTACTAAGGCATCAAGTATTGGCTTAGGCAATGTTCCCTATGTTAGAGAATCATTCACGGCTGAGGAGTATTCTGGAAAGTTTGTGATTGATAATCGATTGGTAGAGCAATCTAACCTAAAGAATTGTGAAAAACAGTTGGTATTTGCATTGTCTAAATATCTCCTTGCTAAATTTCTGAATTCTCCAATCATGTTGCGCTCAGAGTGCTATCTAGAGTTGTCTAATGCTAAATACAACACAGTTGATGGAACATTTCCATCGTCAGATGAAGCACTTAAAGAAGTCCAGGTGCTAATAAAAGAATGTGGGTGCAAAGGGAAAACAACCGTTAAGATTCCTATTGAGTTAGTTGAATCAAACGAAGACGAAGAGGAGGCACCAGAATGATCATTAAAATTCTCCTACTCCTCAATCAGTATCACGGTAATGCTTGGCACCATGCACACTGTGAAGGTTTAATAGATTGGCCTCCAGCTCCCATGAGGATTCTAAGAGCTATTGTTGCAGGTTCCTACAATACCAAATTTTCAACTAGCCAGCAGGTAATACTCAAGCAGATATTGTGGAAAATGTCTCAAGTATTGCCTACTTACTACCTTCCGCCTACCGCTTACCTGCAATGGCGTTCGCCTAGACCGCAAGTTCAGAAGGATGTCAGCATCGCGCCTGGAAAAATTTTGTACAGTGCTTGCTTGCTAGTCCCAGAAAATGATTCAGCTATCTATTGCAACTATGATATTGACTGCTCTGATGAAGAGTTAAAAACTTTGCAGCAGGCTCTGAATGGGATTACCTATCTTGGTCGTAGGGAGTCACCAGCAGTATGGGAACTTGTTGAAGAGATGCCAACAGCGAATGCCTATCCTGATTCAAGCGGATTGAGGGTTGTCGCTAGTCTAAACTCTTCTTTAACCGAAGATGAGCTATGGGACTCTCTCAATTTATCAGCTGCGGATGTATTCCAACACCGTAAACAGGCTGTATTTCCTGGTGTAGAACAGACGACCTATAAACTTGAACCGAGTCAGTTCCGTTCTGAAAGCGATCGCCTACGAACACTCCCTAGACAGGTACTGCTTTCAGTTCAAGGTACTAATAAGGTTAGTGTATCCCAATCCATTGCTCTGTGCGAGGCATTGCATCGGAGACTAGCAAAATCTTATCCAGAACCTATCTTTACAGGTATGGATACGGGGGTGAAAATCGGTTCTCATGACCATGCATTTATTACTCCTGTAACCGAACGGACTGGGCGATGGATTGAGTACATTAGGCTCTATGCACTCCAAGGTTTTAGCCCATCGGCAATTAATGCAATCGCTAACATTGATAAAGTAAGAATAGATCAGTGGGTAAGTTTAGCTCTTGTTGATTTCTCTCACTCATCAGAGCAACATTCTTATTGGGAATCTATCACCCCAATGTTTCTTTCTCGCTATCCTGTGACGCGGGATGGTAGACCTAGAATGATTCCTGGCACTTCTTATCAAAAGGATTGTGCAGAGCATCAAGCACTCAAATATCTAAAATTTCTACCTCATCTTGAATTGAATGGTGAACTTTCTTTCGAGGAGTTTCCCAAAGGTCTAGGAATGAGAATTGATGGAGAACTAATTGCCGTGTGCAAATGTGAAGTGTGGGTAGATGCTGCTAGGATGCTCAACGGGAAGCATGGCAAACTAGCCCTAGAAAAGGGATTCAGAATCTGGATAGAATTTACACGTCCAGTTTCTGCTCCAATCTCACTTGGGTATCGCTGTCATTATGGGTTCGGCTCTCTGATTTCAGTGCGCGGATGGGTAGGTGTAGAGGGGCTAATTCCCCAGAAAGCCTATGTATCTAGAAGTGTAGGCTAATTCTGCAATCAACGTGCCGCGCAATTCCCCAAAGCCTTGATATTCAAGCCATTTACTGTTCGTGCATATCCATCGTTTTTGGATAGAGGATTGCTGAAGTGATTTCAGCAAATGATTCGCGTAACTCGAACCTGGAAAAGTGAATATGCAAGGCTTTCAAGATGCGAAGGTTAGAATTCCCTCGTTTCGAGGGACTAAATTGAAACAACGGATTGTCGGCAGAGCAGGCGCAAGGAACATTTTTAGTTAGAATTCCCTCGAAACGAGGGACTAAATTGAAACAACAACTTTGGGTTCACCTACGACCCTCGCTGCAAGTTAGAATTCCCTCGAAACGAGGGACTAAATTGAAACTCCCAAATAGTCAAAGTGAGGCATTGGGATTCAAGTTAGAATTCCCTCGAAACGAGGGACTAAATTGAAACAGAACGTAAGTGCTAGATACTGCTAGTGGCTATAACGTTAGAATTCCCTCGAAACGAGGGACTAAATTGAAACAGAACGTAAGTGCTAGATACTGCTAGTGGCTATAACGTTAGAATTCCCTCGAAACGAGGGACTAAATTGAAACTCGCCTCGGAGAATGAGAGCGCGAGGCTTTGCGTTAGAATTCCCTCGAAACGAGGGACTAAATTGAAACAACCCGAAGATGCCTTGGTGGTTTGTGGGAATTAGTTAGAATTCCCTCGAAACGAGGGACTAAATTGAAACCACTATATCTACAAACGAATTGCAGTTTCTGCTGATGGTTAGAATTCCCTCGAAACGAGGGACTAAATTGAAACTGGGCTGCTCAATACTTCGACCAGGTGGATAAAGTTAGAATTCCCTCGAAACGAGGGACTAAATTGAAATGCTTCTCCGATTTTGCTTTTGATGCCACCTACCAAGTTAGAATTCCCTCGAAACGAGGGACTAAATTGAAATCGGAGTCACGATCACCCCGATAACGGCGGCGGGGTTAGAATTCCCTCGAACAAGGGACTAAATTGAAACAACGATCCATACGGCGAATATTTTGGCACAGGATAGTTAGAATTCCCTCAAAATGAGGGACTCAATTGAAATAGCATTCCAGGGCCAGAACAAATCTTGCAGTTCGCGTTAAAATTCTCTCAAAACGAGGGACTCAATTGAAATAAGCTAGACCGCTGGAAGAAAAAAGAATTTTACAGTTAAAATTCCCTCGGTACGAGGGACTAATTTGAAATTCTGATGCTAATTGCTTCGCAAATTTAGGTAAGGTTAGAATTCCCTCGAAACCAGGGACTAGTTTGAAATAGCTGATATGAGCCTGATATATTATTGCCTTAAAAGGTTAAAATTCCCTCGAAAAGAGGGACTAAGTTGAAACTGGTAGTACCGATAGACCCGGAAAAGGTCATCAAGTAAAAATCCCCTCAAACGAGGGACTGAATTGAAACGTGTCAGCTTTTCCACGTTGCTGAGAAGGGATTGTGGTTAGAATTCCCTCGTTTTAAGGGACTAAATTGAAATCAGGAGTACATTGACGTGATCGAGGAGCAACTTAGAGTTAGAATTCCCTCGTTTGAGGGACTAAATTGAAATCACGACGCGCTGGACGGATGGTTTGTGTGCAAGGTAGTTAGAATTCCCTCGAACGAGGGACTAAATTGAAATGCTGATATGACAATTCGCAATGCGCCGAAGTTTGAGGTTAGAATTCCCTCGAACGAGGGACTAAATTGAAATCAGTAACCTTTGTGCTTAGCTAGCCCATAACCAGGTTAGAAGTCCCTCGAACGAGGGACTAAATTGAAATCGGGGGAAGGTTGCTTCATCCTTAGCTAGTAAACATTAAAATTCCCTCGAAACGAGGGACTAAATTGAAATAAGACAGGACGCGACTGGCTAATTCCCGTGATTGTTAGAATTCTCTCGAAACGAGGGACTAATTTGAAACGTGCGCGAAGACTTGGACATGACCACAGACCCCAGGTTAGAATTCCCTCGTTTGAGAGACTAAATTGAAACAATGAGCGGTAAAGCATCCGTCAAGCAGCGGTAAAGTTAGAATTCCCTCGAAACGAGGGACTAAATTGAAATACATCACCCGTCAAATTTCCGGTAATATTTCCAGTGTTAGAATTCCCTCGAAACGAGGGACTAAATTGAAATGTGGTAAACACTATCGAGTTGCAGATGGCAGCACAGATTAGAATTCCCTCGAAACGAGGGACTAAATTGAAACCAGGACAGCATGGAAGGTACGGATGGCATTGAAGAGTTAGAATTCCCTCGAAACGAGGGACTAAATTGAAACTTAAGTTAGGTAATTGGTAATGGCAAGCCTAAAAGTTAGAATTCCCTCGAAACGAGGGACTAAATTGAAATCAGTACGACGACATCACCTTAGAAACCCCTTACGTTAGAAATCCCTCGAAAGGAGGGACTAAATTGAAATTTGGGAGTTCGGGCACTAGCGAAAGATGCGATCGCTTGTTAGAATTCCCTCGAAAGGAGGGACTAAATTGAAATCAGCCCGCTTCCCGTGCCGCTAGATTATGGTGCTTTGCGTTAGAATTCCCTCGAAACGAGGGACTAAACTGAAATTCAAAAGGATGAACACCTTGGCTAGCGTGAGTGGGCATTAAAAATTTCTCGAAAGGAGGGACTAAATTGAAATACGTCTGGGTTAGCGATGTGCGATGCTTCCTCCCAGTTAAAATTCTCTCGAAACGAGGGACTAAATTGAACCCACCAGAATGACACTAAGTTTGGCAGTTTGGCTGGCTAAATTGAAACATTACCAGCTAACAGATTATTACTGCTGCTAAAGGTGTTGAAATTCCCTGTTCTGAGGAACTAAGAACGAATGATACAATTCCTGTATTCCCACAACATATAAGGGACTGTATTAAAACTAATACAAGACTACACCAAGCAACTGTACGAAAATGCTCTTCCCTCCTAGGAGGGACTAGATAAGAATTAAGCCGAGATAGTTGGATAGAACGGCACTTGAGGCATTTGCACGAGCTGTTGATGCGCCAAGATAGGGTAGAACGTGCAGTCTATGTGTTATGAAGCTGTGACCCTCACTGGATAAGGGCGTGCCCCTTCGTGACAAAAAATTCCGCCTAGATTAATTGTCTCTACTAGAGCCTTCGATTGGAGTTGAGAGAGGATGTTCCTCCAAGTCGTCATGCATACATTTCTCAACTGGTGATCGCACTGCTGTCCGCTCCGTTTCTACATCGTCATACGTACATTTCCCGATTGGCGATCGCACTCTTGGCAGCGGTTCAGGAGTCCTGCTCGATCAACCCAGATCGGTCGATTTGAGTAGAGAGAGAACTTTCCTGCAAGTCGGAATATCGGACTTTCCCGACCTGCCCCACGATTGGGGAGAGCATTGATAGGGTGGCGGCAGCTCCCAAGATTTGTTCGTCCCTGACTTCCAGGTACGCTGACAGTTGGGATAAGTCCCGGTGTCCTGAGTAAGCGGCGATGACGCGCAATGGAATTCCGGCGTTGCTCATCTGAGTGAGAGCCGTGCGTCGAAAAGAGTGGGTTGAGGCTCCTTCGATCCCCACCCGGTGAGCCGCTTTTCTCAATATCCGGGCGGCAGAGTCTGGGTTGATGTGTCCAACATTGAACCGACCAGGAAATAAATACACATCTCCTGCAACTGGTTGATAGGTTGCGAGGATGGAGCGTAGGTCTTCAATGATCGGGATGGTACGAGTGTCCAACTGCCCTTTTGTGTTGGCTTTTCTAATTAACAGGTAGGGACGCACCCGACGCTTAGTGTCGTAAACGTCTTGGGTTAAAAGGGTGCAACCTTCATTGATTCTGCAAGCACTAAACAGGGCGACGGCAAACAGAGCGCGATCGCGTTCTGTCTGAAATCCTTCGCTGAATAGCAATTGAATTTCAGTTTGGGAAAGAATCTTCGCTTGCCCGTGTCGATCTATTTTCATCGAGGCTACCCATCAATGCCCAATGATTTACCACGATTTGGGGGTAGCTTGTCTAGGGCAACCCCTGAAGTCCCAATGAAGTCCCAATTGGGACTTCAATAAAAAAAATGGAGAGAGCTGTGACGTGAGAAGAGGGTTAGTCGTAGCGAGTCATTTGCAATCCATAGATTCAGGTGTT